>JAFXFI010000011.1 GCA_017520635.1 Clostridia bacterium | reverse complement strand
TTTCTGCTGCTTCTGCTGCATATACTGCTGCAGGAATAATACCAACAAGCATTACAAGCGTGAGAAGAAGAGCTACAATTTTCTTTTTCATAACTTTTGCCTCCTATTTATTTTTTATTTTTTAAAAAAATTATGAGCAAAATAACCAACGAGTGAGCATTGAATTAAAGATAACTCAATGCTCACAATCAGATTTAAACTACATCATTCAGACGTATGCTTCATGACCAGAGTGATTTAACGCCTTTTGAGTGAGCGTTGACAAGAGCAACGTCAACTGCGTTTACTTTTGTATCAGCATTTGCATTTGCACAGTCAAACTCATAGCCTTCAAGAGCTTTAACACCCTTAGCGTGAGCGTTGACACGTGCAACGTCAACTGCGTTGACCTTACCGTCACCTGTGATATCACCTACAAGATGAATCTTAAGGTCCTGAGTAACTGCTACACCGTCTGCAACTACAACTGTGTAGAAACGAGTTACGTGGTTGTTCTTTGTAATTATAATTGTGTAAGTTCCGTCTTCTACATTTTCAAATTCGTAAGTACCTGTGTTGCCTGTCTTTGAAAGTGTCTGGAGAGCAGTTTCCTCACCTTCTGCGAAGAGTGCGATTGCAATTGTGTCTGTATCACTACCAAATGATTCATAGTTACCGCTGATTGTTGTGCCTGTAAATCCGCCTACAGGGATTGTGATAGTTTCGCGTGAAATTTCAGCATTACATACTGAGCAGTAAACAACCTTATCGTAAGATCCGGGAGTTGTTTCTGTTGCTTCAACGATATTTTCTTTAACTGCTTCTGCAGGAGTGTGACCGAGTGCTTCAATTATGCTGCCGCCTGTTGAAACAACTGCACCGCATTCTGTACAGTAAGTTACTGTCTGGTATGAGCCGGGAGTTGTACATGTTGCAGGAGTTACGTCTGTGATTTCAGGTTCACCTGCTGTATGACCGAGCGGGTCAATTGATGAGCCGTAGCTTGTGATTTCTTCACCGCATACTGTGCAGTAGTATGTTGTTGTATAGTAACCTTCTTCTGTACATGTGGGAGGAACTTCGTCTGTGATTTCGGGTTCACCGTATGTATGACCGAGAGCACCTGTGGGTCTGGTAATTCTTTCAAGCTCTTCACCGCATACTGTGCAGTAATATACTTCATCGTAATAGCCTGTTTCTGTACAAGTAGCATCTATTACATTTTCAATTACGTATTCGCCTTTAACGTGTGCTTTGGGCTCCATAAGAAGACGGACAGTTGCAGTACCGTCACCCCATATATAGACCAAGTCAGCAGGCTGACCGTTGATTGTTACTGTAATTTCATCCTGTGCTGCAAATTCATAGCCGGGAGCAACTAAAAGTTCAAATGATGCTGCATATCCGCCCTGATAATAGTCTTCTTCAAATACCTGACCTTCTGCAG
Organism: Clostridia bacterium; assembly: GCA_017520635.1. Lineage (GTDB taxonomy): Bacteria > Bacillota > Clostridia > Oscillospirales > Acutalibacteraceae > SIG575. The sequence goes on along the minus strand of JAFXFI010000011.1, from coordinate 28,447 downwards.
GTACAGTACCTAAACCGCAACTCCAGCTTGTATCTGTTACTGTGTACAATGCGCCTTCGGGAAGTGTATAAGCTTCGGGACGGCAATCACTGATAACATCGCCTACTGTGGGAGCTGTTACGCCTGTGATTTCGATTTTATCGACTACTGTGTTTTCAGGTTTTTCGATTGTGAATTCAGGTGACTGTACCCACATGAATGAATATGTATCATAAACGCCGGGTTTGTCGTCTGCTGTATTCCAGTCAACGCCGTCAACTGTTACAGGAAGAACTTCATTTGCATCGAACATATGAGTAGCACCTGCGTCATCGTCAACACGCACCTGAGTTGTAATACGGTATGTGCCGTCAAGGAAGTAATCGCCGTCGAAATCCTGCCATTCGTCGCCAACCTTGATTTCCCATGAATAGGGATCACGATAAAGGAAATTTGCTTCTTCACAGCCTTCACCCATTGTGTAAGTAATATATTTATAGGGTGCGCCGTAAACAAGGATATCTTCAATATCTGTTGTTGCAGTAACTGATGTGATAACTTCACGGTCTGCAGGAAGAACATTTACAGACCAGATGTAGAAATCGTGTTCTACTGAATCGCCGTTTGCATCTGTTACCTTGAATGTGAGGTAATCGTAGTCTGAAACTTTTGTGGGTGTACCTGAAATTACACCTGTTTTAGCATTAATTGAAAGCCAACCGGGGCCTGAAACCTTAGTGAAAGTATAGGGCAATGCACCGCCTGAAACGTTTTCATAAATGCTTCTTTCAACGTACTGACCTACATAAGGCTTGATTGATGTGTTGTCATCGTTATAAGTAAGTTCTTCGTAAGCTTCTGTTGCGGGGAATGTGTAAACTGCGCCGTAATAATCGCCTGTCATTGTGTAGTCTGCAGTTTCATCACCGACTTTAACTGTAACGGGAGTCTGGAACTGTACTGTATCGCCGATTCCGTCACCGTTTGCATCTTCTGCAGCAAGTTCAACATAAAGGCTGTAAGCTGTTTCGCCTGCGAAATAATCGCCTGTTACTTCTTCGCCTTCGTCAGGTTTGCCATTTTCGTTTTCATCTACAAACCATACAAAATATGTTGTGTAGATATCTTTCTGTGCGACTGTGTGGTCATAGCTTACTTCACCGTTTACTACGGGAGCTTTAACGCCGAGGATATCAACTGCATTTACAAGCTCGTATTCTTCAGGTATGAAGTAGTAAGTAACAATAATACCGACATTGTCGCCCTCTTCACCTGTGTGCATACATTCTCTGCCGTTTACGAATACACGTGTATTATCGCCGAAGTAAACATCATAGCCAAGGCCTGAAGCTGAGTCGCTGCTTATCCAAAGGTCAATTCTGTAAAGCTGGTCTTTTTCGTAATTATCTGTGTCTTCAGCTTTAACTGCGTTGTCGTTTGATTTATCAGAGTCAGCATCTGCGCCGGAATCAACCTTGTAAACGCTGCTGTCTATTACTCTTATCCAGCCGGGATTTACAACTTCACCGTTAAGCATAAATGCATCCCAATCTTCAGGGTCTTCGGGGATAACCATATCAACCTTATCGAAGATTGAAGGAGTTTCAATTTCGATATCGATGATTTCTTCATACACATCGCCTTCTGCTTTAAGTCTTTCGGGATATGTATATACGAGTGTCATATCAAGGCCGGGGTCAGGTGTGCCGTAGCGGGGTGACCAACAACTATCATAGAAATAATATCTGTCGAAGTAATCGAAGGGTACTTCTTCACCGTTTACCTTGATTGTTGAATTTACAAATGTACCATACCAAAAATCAGGTGTTTTTTCATCATCCGGTACAAGGTCTGCTACATAACCGTCTTTGAGTACGAGATCAATATAAACCTCAGGATATTTGTTTTTGATGAATGTGTTTGTTGATTCATTTACACTGTAGTCACTCCAATCTACAACTGCTGTGTAGGGAGCATCCTCGGGCGCATAAATGAGTGTAGCAGTAGGGTCGCTCTCAAGAGTGGGAGTTTCCATTGTAAGTTCAAAGTCTGTTACGGGGATATCAATGTAAGCAGACTGAGTGTAGGTCTTTGTCTGAATCCTTGTAATATAGCGGGTTACAGAATAATCAACCTTAACTCTACCGGGTTTATTTACTGTAAGAAGACCGCTGTTTGAAATATCTGCAACGTCTTCGCCTACAACGTCAGTAACTGTCCATGATTGGTTGAGAATTGTACCTGAATGAGGATTTGCACCGTCGTTTGACTGTGTGCCGAGCTGGAGAGTATCGCCAACGTAAGCGTAGTAGTAAACGGGGTCATATTTGTTATCTGTGAAGTATGTGTCTGCATTGAGGATTGTGCCGTCTTCTGCGATAATATCAATGCCTTCAGCATAGCGGTTAACCTTAATTGTTACGGGAGATGAATAGTAAGTAACACCTGTTGAAGTGTTTGTTGCCTTTGTTCTGAACACATATTCACCGGGAACAATTGCGTTTACTTCCTTTGAAGATGTGGGAAGGAACCAATTGAGATTAAAAGTTCCGGTTTTAAGGGAGTAACTATAATAGTCAATTGCTGCCTCTGCACCTGCAGGCCATGAAATAAGCTCGTGTTTAACGTTACTCTTACCGCCTGAGAAGCCTGTGCCGTAAGTTACTGTGAATGTAATGTCGTTTTCCTGTGCTGTATCGTTATAGTAATTGATAGTTGAAGCAGAGGGAGTTACTGTGATTGTGTTATAATCATCCTCAAACTCGATTGTTACAGGGGCACTGTCAACTGCATTGACGTTTCTGCCGTCGTTGGGCTGGTAAGCATAGCGGTATGTACCTGATTCATAGATAGTTTTTGAAGTAACACCCCACGATGTATTTGACATAATGTGGAATGTACCGTCATCACCAAGCTTGAACCAACCGATATGGGGATCTTCAATACCGGGGATTTCAGGAGCAGTAAGAGTAACTGATGAAGCTGAATTTCCTACATACTTTTCGCCCACCTTTGTTGCGTCTGAAACTATCATATCAGGAAGAACGTAGAGGTAGTCATAGGATTTAAAAGTTGCTTTTTCACCACTTGAGCCTGTTATTACTGCTTCATAGTCAATTCTTGTCTGACCTAATGCCAACGGATCAGTGAGGAATTTACCGTTACTCCAGAATTCCTGGGTTTTTGTTGTACCTGATGAATTCTTGTAGGTTGCGTATGTTTTAATTGAAGGAACGGTATATTTTGTACGGAGTGTATTATAATCAGGTGATACAGCAAGGTCTACCCTATTGCTTCCGTTATAAGTTTCAAGAACTCTGAATTCATCAGCGTTATCAAAGTTATTATCAAGAAGAGGAGTTTCTGTAATTTTCACCTGGATTTCAAAGCTATCGCTATCATACTGCTGGAGAGGAGTATTGCCGTAGCACTCATAATATGTGCATTTGATGTAAAGCATATCCTTTTCTCTGAAATCAAAAGTAGACAATACATCTTTAAGGTTAATTGTGTCCGTGCTGAAATCTTTCTTGTACTGGAGAGTCTTTGTCTCTGACTCCATTGTATAGATTTCCCACGTCCACTTACGGTTAAAGCCTTCTACGGTGTCTGTATAGCCGTAGTAAGGTTTTGCCATTGATGTGATTGTGAAATCAGCTCTCTTATAAGTAGAGCTCGGTCTGCCGTTGGGGTTGTAATAATAAAGATTCTTGTATGCATCCTTATAATAATAATCTGAACCATAATAGTAGTTTACCTTAAGGTTATCTTTAGTTTTCTCTAAAGAAGAATAAGGTCTGACTAATATTTTTGTGTCAGAATCTTTTTTATGTCCTGTAGAATTGATTTCAAAACCTGAATTCTGAAATTCTTCAAGATCTGCGAAATAATCATAGGTTGAGGTATCTCCCACATATTTTACAACCATAATCTGATTGATGTGGTCTGCAACAGCATTTTCATTGATACCGATATCACCTGCATTAATATCAAAAACAATACTTGAATCAATTCTTACAAGTGCATCGGCTCTGCCTTTAGTTTCAAAAGTACCGCCGTAAACTCTTGACAATGTATCTACACCGTAAAAGCGGACAGCGTCAGCACCTGCAAGGCCGGTGAATGCACCGTTGTTGATGATAATCTGTGCAGTCGGATCATTTGCTTTGACTGCTGCGCCGTAATAAACATCGCCAAAATCATCGTAGACTTTACCTGCGCTGGGGTTACCATAGACATCCCAGAGATTACCTGCACCGTGGCCGGTAAATGAACCGCCGTTGATGATAGCTTTACCGCCTTTGTTTACAGTAACAGCTGTACCGTAGCAAAGCTTGTAAACATAGCCTGTAAATCTCATGGCTTCGCCTTCGCTGTATCTGGGGAAAAGAGTTTTCCATTCTTTTTTGATTGTACCTGCCTGGAAAGTACCGCCGTTGACAACAAGAGTACCACCATTATAAACAACGAAAAGGTCTCTGATAGGAAGTCTTTCAAAGTCATCTGCTGAATTTACGTATGACTCAAAAGAAATTTTACCATCTCCGTTTTTGGAAGAGTCATTAATGGTAAGACAGCCGCCATTGAAAATGTTGAAAAATTCTTCATAGCATCCTTCTTCCATGTCGGGATGAGCTGCATCGTATGTGTTTTTAACCTTAATTTCATAACCGTTAAGGTCAAGGACAATATCAGCTTTGACACCGTGATATCCGGTGTTGTAAGCCTCGTAGGTTATGTCCTTTGCGAGTGTGACTACCTTATTAGTCTCACTTTTAAGAGCATCTCTCAGCTCTTCCCATGTGTCAACAGACACTCCGTCTGCTGCTGATGCTACGGGCATTGTTATGGGGAACATTGTCAGGAGCATCATAACTGCGAGTAATATACTCAGCAGTCTTTTTGATTTCTTTGCCATAGTTTTTTCCTCCTTTTCAGGAAATATTTTTTCGTCACACTTTGGCAGATGTGACTTGATTTATATATTTACACAACCGTTTATGGTTGCGGTAAACATCTTTGTGAATGCAGAATGCAAAGTGCAGAATTTCGGGTCTGCGACGCTATTTATATAGTACCGATTTCAGCATTGTAGGGGTCATTCACGAATGACCCGTTCTGAAAGTTTCAACAAGCCTTTACGGGCGATTCGTGAATCGCCCCTACGATGTTGCCGTTGGTTTTTACGATTTCTTATTTATTTACAATAAAAACAGAGTTGAGAATTTCGACAAGCACCGGCTCAGGCTCTTGCGTGCTTTTATATTTCACAGATGTAAACATCTGACCGGGACATGTGTGCTTTTCACCTTTTCTGTCAGGGATTTCAAAATGGAAATAGATTATATCTCCGTCATCACGCAATTTGCTTCTCGCCTTACACTGATGGAGGTATTTTCCGCCCTTTGAATACTCCGTATCTATGTGCTCGCTGTTATCAAAGCACGATGTAAGCAAATCCAGGCACTGCATTCCGACTTCAAAGCTGATTTCAAATGTTTCCGCCTCATCTTCTATAAAAAGCGTTCTGCCGTTGCCGGGTCTTCCGTCCATAAAATATCTCACACCCGGAAGCATCGGAAAGCAGAAGCCGTTGAAGGTTACCCATTCATCTGTTGCTTTTATTTCACCTTTTTTCAGTTTTTCTTCATAATATGTCATGCGTTCACACCTACCTTCCGACGTAGTATATGGGGACACTTTCCCACACTCTAATTTTACTCTCTTTTTCAGGGTTTGTATATTGTACTAAAGTACAGTATTTTGATTTTCGTTGTGATTTTACAACAAAAAAGCCCTCGGTTTTTCGTTTAAAACAACCAAGGGATTTGCAAAATTAAAAGGACGCCCAATGGGCGCCCCTACGATTTGAATTTGCAATTTTATGTCAGATTTATAATTTATCGCTGACATTTCCAAACGTGTCATTCTCGAGCGAAGCGAAGAATCTCGTTTGGAAATGTTTTGTGTGTTGCCATTTTGAGATCCTTCGCTGACGCTCAAGGATGACAGCAAAATGGCAAGGTTAGCCACATATAAATTATAATTTTTTATTCAGTTTCTTCCTGAAGCTTGGCGGTATTGATAACAAATCCGCTTTCTCTTGCCCTTACTGCAAGCTCAGTTCTGTTACGGAAGCCCGTTTTCTCCCTCATACTCTGGATATGGGATTTAACTGTTCTGACCGTAATATTCAGGTTTTTCGCAATTTCCGCATCAGGCTCACCGCCTGCAAGCTGCCTTAAAACTTCAATTTCTCTGTCGGTAAAGTTTACGCTCAGCGCATCACCCAATTTAAGAAGAGGTGTGCTTGTGGGATAAATGCACTCCCCTGCCATTGTCCTGTCCATTGTGGAAATCAGATTTTCCGCAGTAGGCTCCTTGTACCAGAAGCTGTCAACGCCTACCTCGTGCGCTCTGTCAATAAAGCTGCATTCAGGCTGACTTGTGATAATTATAATTTTTATATTCGGAAACTGTTTCTTTATCTTCTCCGATGCATCAAGACCATTGGCATTCATTGCAGTACACACGTCCATAAGTATAAGGTCAACGGGACTGGTCAGACAATAAATTTCTGCCATAGCGGCACTTTCAATTGAATGGACAATCTCATAATTTTTATTGTCGCTTACGAAAATTTCTATAAGCTTACGAGCCATAGGGTCGTCTTCAACTATCATTACCTTTGTCAATCCCATTCACCCCTTTCTTTATTTACGCTTACTTTAAGTTTATACCGCGGTGAGATTTCTGTCAACATTTCTCCGCCTGAAGATTCAACCTTACTTCTCAGAGAGCCGAGGCCTCCGCACTCTGCAATTTCTTTTTCGGGCACATCTCCGTCATTTGTAAATTCGGCATAGCAGACACCGTGTTTTTCGTAAAAATCAACATAAAGATTTTTCGCCTCTGCGTGACGCACAGCGTTTGTAAGTGCTTCCGCAGATGCAAGAACAAATAACTGCACCGCTCTGTCATCGTCAGGGAGACTACCTTTGATTTCAACATTGACTCCTGCAAATTCGCCCGCTTTGATTAAGCTTTCAAGTGGGTTTACCGCCTCAACATATTCTCCGTCAGGACGAAGCACCGAAATATTCTTTTTCCACATATCAATTATAAACTGAAAATCTGTGTTCGGCAAATTCAGACAATGCCTTGTTGTAAGAAGCGCCTGCCCCATTGAGTTATGTATGCGAATTTTAGTTTCAAGCCTTTCTTTTGCCCTTGTTGTGCTGTCAACCGTTTCACCATATTTTCTAAGGCGGTTGTTCATGCCTTCAATAGCACGGTTTTTATCACGCAGGTCTTCCGAAAGATTGTAAAGTGAAGTTATGTCGATAGCCGTCAACTGCACAGTTTCTTCGTCTATCTCTTTGCGTGAAAACATCCACACCGTACCGTCAGAAATTCTGAAAACAGGCTCGTCACCGCCCGATAAACACTCAACATTTTCCTCAACTTTTCCGTTTTTCAGTTGTTCAAAGAAGGTTTTTGCATCCTGCAATTCTTCCCCTGCAATAATGTGGCTTAAGCTGTTCATTCTGTAATTGGAAAGCCTGACCATTCCGTTAGGGTTTGAGAAGCAAAGTCCTGTAGGAAGGTTATCAAGGCTTTCTTTAACAGAGTTATGGGAAATTGAAGTTCTTCTGAAGCGTCTGTCTTCCCATATAAGATAACACAAAAAGATAATATTTACAAGGCTTGCAAGTATCGGCAGAACAACTGATTTTCCCGCCAACATTTCCCACGCAGGAGAAAAAGCTATATCATACAGATACATATAATGAAGTGACGTGTAAAAAGTGAGAAAAACTGAATTTACTGCAATTATCAATAAAAGCAGAATTTTACGCGTTTCGTTATTCTTCCTCATAAACACACTCGGAAGAACGCACATATCAAGAGCAGTAGGAACAAACATACAAATCAGAAAAACTGCACGTAAAGCACTGCTCATTTCAGAAAATATCATTGTGCGTCACCTCCCAATGGAAGAGTCACATCAAATGTCACATCATTTTCCTGAATGTTATATGAAACTTCTCCGCCCTCAAGGCAGAATGAATTGAGAATACTTTCATCAAATCCTTCTTCAAAGCCTATCTGCACTCTCATTTTTATGTAGGAGTCATCATTTTTCAGGTTAACAAGCATGGCTGTCATATCGTCAAAATAAGCTTCCGTGATCTTTTCAAACAAATCGTAAAAGGCAACAATATGTTTTGTTTTGATTTTATTTTTAAGCTGGCTGTGAAGTGAAGTTATGATCCCTGCAAAAAGCATATTGTCAAGAGATTCTTTCATGCAGAATTCAAGTTCGGTTGCAGAAATATCTGCATTATCTTCGTTGATAAGAAGAAGATTTCCACGTCTTTTTATGTATGCACTGATTACACATATCTGCGCAAGTGCTTCTTTTGCAATTTCAGGATTTTTCTCTGCTTCTTTCAGCAGGTCATCAGCCTTAATAAGCTGTTCTGACATTTCATCTATCAAGCGGTCATAAAGTCTGTTTTTCTCGTCGAGCCTTGCTTTTCGTTCCTTGATGTCAAGCTCTGCTTTCAAAAGAACATTGTTTTCACTCAGTCTTTCCTGTGCTTCTTCCAATTCCTCCAGCAATTCCTTGATGTTTCGTATGTCCTCCTGCCACAGAACACGTCCGCCTGAAATAGGCCTGCTCTGCAACTGGATATCACCTAAATCAACAGTACCTGATTCTGCCTGCTTCATTGTAGTTGTTGTCAGCTCAACTGCACCCGCAGAAGAATTGTACACGTTATATTTTCCGTCAACAATCTGCGCCGCGACAGTTGACACTCTGAACAAATCACCGTAGCCTGAGTTTGAACGGATAAGTCCCGATTGAATGGCACTTTCAAGGAGCAGTGCGATAATAAGGCAGTCAACAGCTGTCAGGTCAACATTGAAAATCAGCCTGAACGCATAAAGTATCCAGAAAACAACTGCCGACACCATTATTATAACTGGCATTTTCTGAAATGTTTTACTGCCGGGTACACGGCTTTTGATAAGGAGCATCACTACAAAATAAAATCCAAGTGCCACAAACCACGCAATAACCACATAGAAAAGAAATCCGTATGTGTATTTCTCGTTGTAGTTTTCTATTCCGTCTGTAAATCTGAAAACAAGCTGATGGAAATCGTTTGTCATAACAACGGCAATTAACACAAATGCGGGAATGAAGAAAAAATTCATCCTCTTCGGCAGTGTATAATTCTCTGACTTTCCGCTGCAGATGATTATAAACACACCAAGCAAAGGCACAAGAATCATAGGTATATAATAGCAGTACCACAGATATCTGCCTATCACGTCAAAAGGCGAAAAGAAACGCCATTTGACCGTTCTGACGGCAATCCAGAAAATCATCAACACTCCAACTGCGATAAGATGATGCTTAATCTGTTTGTTGATAATTCTTTTTTCTATGGACACACACCAGGCAGACAGCAAACCGATATATATAAAATTGGGAAGGAAACCAAAAACTGTACGCACAAATATATGGTCACTGTAACCATAATGTCCCGTATGGCTGAACATAGCGATAAAAAATATAACAACCGCAACCACAAGATAGTGCATTTCTTTTCGCTTTGTCTTGTTCATACCATTCCCTCCTCTTATTATATAAAACGAGTATATCATACATTTCTGAAAAAATCTACACTTCATATGGAAACAACCCGGGAATCCCCACGGTTTGTCTTCGTATACTCATGTTAAATCATTAATTATCGGAATAAAAGAATGGTATTTTCCACAAAAAATCATTTAAAATAAGATTGTTGTGCAAATATCACAAATTAACCCCTGTGATTTTGACATGGTAGCCCTAAAGGTAGCCTTCTTTTGAAGAAAGTAACCAGTAGGGCTACTTTACTTAATAGGCTTTAATAAATAGAATAATACTATAAATATTTATTAAGATTAAGAATGTTGTAAAAAATGTGCAGAGGATAAAGTTAATTGATATAAAAATTTAAAGAAGCTTACTGCTCTGCATTCAAAAGATTTCATAAATAATTTTCGAAGTGCGGGACTTGTTAAAGCAGGCATAGGTGCACTTGGTGACAGCATAAAGGAATGGTATTTTTTATAAAAAAATCATTTAAAATAAGATTTTTTTGAAAAGATTGTACTAAAGTACATTGTGCGAAGATTTTCAAAAATATATAATGTAATTGAATTACGTTGGGTGTTTATTTAATTTTTTATAAAAAGAAAGCATTTTTATCCGGAGGGCTTATGAAAAATCTGAAAAAACTTACTCTTTTACATTCAAATGATTTACACGGTGACTTCCTTGCTGAAGAAATTGACTCAGCTCTTGTGGGCGGTGTTTCTATGCTTTCGGGATATGTCAACAAAGTCAGAAGTGAAGAAAAAAATACAATATACTGCATTGCAGGTGATATGTTCAGAGGCTCTGTTATAGACTCGGAATTTCAGGGAGTTTCAACAATCGAAATTATGAATATAATTGCTCCCGATGTTGTAACTGTAGGCAACCACGAAACAGACTATGGTGTTACCCATCTTCTGTTTATTGAAAAATGTGCAAAGTTTCCCATTATCAATGCTAATCTGCACATCAAAACAAACGGTGCAAGACTTTTCAAGCCTCATCATATAATCGAAATTGACGGAATGAAAATTCTTTTCATCGGAATTTTAACAGAGGATGTTCTTTCACAAACGAAAAATGACGGGCTTGTAGGAACTTTTGTTGACATTGACGAAGCAGTAATGTCTGTCGGCAGAATCTGCAACGCATACAATGCAGTTGACATTGATTTTACGGTTCTTCTTACCCACATCGGCTTTGAAGAGGATAAAAAGCTTGCCGAAAAGCTTGATCCTGCATGGGGCATTGATGTTATTGTAGGCGGTCACTCACATACATATATTGAAGAACCTGCAATTGTAAACGACATTGTTATTGTTCAGGCGGGAACAGGCACTGACCAGATAGGCAGATTTGATATTATGATTGATACTGACAACAACTGCATAGACAGTTATGAGTGGAAAAGTATTCCCATCTGTGAAGAAAACTGTCCGAGAGACGAAGCTCTTGAAAATATAATAAAGTTTTACAAGAATAAGACAGATATGAAATATGGCAGACTTGTGACAAGATTCAAAAAACAACTTACCCATCCATCACGATACCGTGAAACGGAGTTGGGAGGCTTGTTTGCAGATATTATGCGTGACAGCCTCGGTCTTGACCTGATGCTGCTTGGCTCAGGAAGTGTCCGTTCTACAGAGCTGGGGCCGGTTGTTCTTTATTCGGACCTTGCGGAATGCTTCCCGTATGATGATCCTGCATATATGCTTAAGGTGACAGGTGAACAACTGAAAAGAATGATTGCTTTTATGCTCCGTGACGAGGTGTGGGAAGGCTCACATTGTGAATTTTATCAGTTCTCAAAGGGTGTGCGTGTTGTCTATGACCGTAATACACACGAGTTCAATAAATTCGCTCTGAACGGTGAAGATATTGAAGATGAGAAAATTTACAAAATCGGTCTTCAGCATTTCCATTTCAAGAATCTTGAAAATTTCTTCTCTGTTCCTTATGATGAAATTGCAAAGAACGGAAAGCCGAGAATGGTTTCCACCTCCTGCAGAGAAATTATTGACGAATACCTTTCAGTTCATCAGAACCTTGAAAGGGAAGTAAGCGGAAGACTTATCGTTGAATCATGAAAAGAAGACCACAAGTAAACGGCGGATTTTTTTCGGCACTTTTAATAAATCTCATATTCAACCTTGAATGGACAATTCCTGCATGGCTTTTGCTTGGTGCACACTATTTTTTCAGGATATCAATTTTCTGGTTTGTTGGTGCGCTGATATTGTGGGTTTTCGGTGTGGCGGTTAAAACTATTGTCTTTTCTTGGCTTGTGAGAAACGGAAATATCCCTGACCCGCCGAAAGAAAACAAAAACCCTTATTCATCAACATACAAACCCGGCATGAAAGGAGAAAACAAAGATGAAAATATTTAAAAATTTTGTTTCGGTTCTGATGGTTTTATGTGTTTTACTGTTGTTATTCTCTTGCGGTAAAACAGAAAATAACGGTGAAACCACAGTGCCTGATATAGCAGTAAAGGAAACTGTTTCTGCAACTGAAAAAGAAAAAAGAATCCCCACAGTAGAAGAAGTGGCTGAAGCCAATCTTCTTGAAAACTTGCTTAAGAGAAACGAATGTGTTTATTATAAGGATGAATGTGATTACTCGACAACCACTGAGATTTATTTCACATTCAACTCACAGACAGTCAGAGCATGTGACCAGATTATTCACGAAGAAGATATACGCTTTAAAACCGCTGAATACAAGGGTATGAGTATGCTGGCGATTGATGACGGAAAAATGTATGTCCGTGCCTTTTTTGATGAATTCGGCACAGAAGAAGCGGGAAATATTGATGAACCGTGGTATAACGATTCAATTGCATATCCACTCATCGATGATAACCTGAGATTTAAAGAAGAAACAGACGAATTTTACGTTTACGAAAATCTTGATGATGACCCGAAGGATGAATATTACATTCAGAGCGTTTGTTATGTAGATAAGGAAACCCTTAATGTAATGAAAACTGTTCACGTCAATGACGATATCGTTGTGGAAAAGAATTATGTTTATAATGAACCGACTGAAATGATGGATGTGCTTGATGACTGGAACGGAAAAATGAAAACCGTGACAGTTGTATACGATACATACGAAAACGGAGAGAGCGTAAGATACAGCAGAGAATATGAAGTGCCTGAGAATTGGGAGGTGCTTCCCGATAACGCGAAGTATGAAACACCCCCGTTCTTTGCATATTTTGATGAAGGATACACAAAGGAATATACATATCCCGGTGACGGAATTGACTATACAATTTATGTATCAACTTCTGTGGGATAAATATAAAAACAAAAAATAAATTTCTGAAAGGAGAAATTTTTATGGGACTTATTAAAGCAGGATTAGGAGCATTGGGCGGAGTTCTTGCTGATCAGTGGAAAGAGTTTTTCTACTGCGAAGCAATTGAAAACGATGTGCTTATGGTCAAAGGACAGAAGCGTGTAGGCGGACGTTCTTCAAACACAAAGGGCAGTGACAACATCATCTCCAACGGTTCAGGTATTGCCGTTGCAGACGGTCAGTGTATGATTATTGTTGAACAGGGTAAGGTTGTTGAGGTTTGTGCAGAACCCGGTGAATTTACATACGATTCATCAACAGAGCCAAGTATTTTTTCGGGCAGTCTCGGTGATTCAATCAAAGAAACATTTAAACAGGTAGGTAAGAGATTTACTTTTGGCGGAGATACAGGTAAAGACCAGAGAGTTTACTATTTCAATACAAAGGAAATTATGGGCAACAAATACGGTACAATCAATCCCGTGCCATTCAGAGTTGTTGACCAGAACATCGGTCTTGATATTGATATTGCAATCCGTTGTAACGGTGAATATTCTTACAAAATCGTTGACCCCCTCAAATTCTACACAAACGTATGCGGTAATGTAAGTGACGAATACCCCAGAGAAGAAATTGATTCTCAGCTGAAATCAGAGCTTATGACAGCACTTCAGCCTGCATTTGCAAAAATTTCTGCAATGGGCATACGTTATAGTGCACTTCCCGGTCACACGGTAGAGCTTGCCGATGCACTCAACGAGGTTCTGTCACAAAAATGGACTGAATTACGCGGTATCAAGGTCTGGTCATTCGGTGTCAATTCAGTAACAGCACCTAAAGAAGACGAGGATATGATTAAGGAGCTGCAGAGAAACGCAGTTTTCCGTAATCCTACAATGGCAGGTGCACATCTTGTAGGTGCTCAGGCACAGGCAATGCAGGATGCGGCAAACAACTCAGCAGGTGCTATGACCGGCTTTATGGGTATGGGATTTGCTCAGCAGTCAGGCGGTATGAACGCTCAGAATCTTTTCGCAATGGGTCAGCAGCAACAGGCTCAGCAGCCTGCTCCTCAAACAACACCTCCTGCAGACGGCTGGAAATGTTCTTGCGGAAATACAGTAACAGGAAACTTCTGTCCAAACTGCGGTGCAAAGAAACCTGAACCCAAACCCGCTGAAGGTAGCTGGAAATGCTCTTGCGGTGCAACAGCAACCGGAAAATTCTGTCCTGAATGCGGTTCACCCAAACCTGCAGAGGCTGAGGGCTGGACATGTAACTGCGGTGCAGTGAACAAAGGTAAATTCTGTCAGAATTGCGGCTCACAAAAACCTGCAGGTGCACCTCTTTATCAGTGCGACAAATGCGGTTGGAAGCCTGAAGACCCCCACAATCCTCCGAAATTCTGCCCTGAATGCGGAGACATTTTCGATGGAAGCGATGCAAAATAATTAACCAATAAAAAACTAAAATATAAATTAAAGGAGATTTTTATTATGGGACTTTTTGATAAGAAATTTTGTGACATCTGCGGAGATAAAATAGGACTTCTCGGCAACAGAAAGCTTGAAGACGGCAATATGTGTAAGGATTGTGCAAAGAAGCTTTCACCCTTCTTCAGTGACAGAAGAAGCTCAACTATTGAAGAAATCAAACAACAGCTTGCTTACAGAGAACAGAACAAACAAGTTCTTGCATCCTTCAGACCTAATCTCACATTTGGTGACAGCAAAAAAATCTATGTTGACACAGTAAACGGAAATTTTGTTGTTTCATCCTATAGTCCTAACAACTGGGATGACGAAAATCCCGATGTTATGCCTCTTTCATCAATTACAAGCTGCAATCTTAATATTGATGAAGACAGAGATGAAATCTATACACAGGGCAAAGACGGTCAGAGCATAAGCTATAATCCTCCGAGATACAAATACAGCTATGATTTCTATCTTGAATTTACAGTCAACAACCCCTATTTTGATGATTTCAAGGTTAAGCTTAACACCTTCAGCGTTGAAGGCGTAGGCACAATGGAATACAATAAATATCAGCAGATGGCTATGGAAATCATCAATACACTTACTCCCGGCAGAGGTGTAATGCCCAACATGGGAATGAATAACGGAATGCCCATGAATCAGGGTTATGCTCCTGCAGGCGGTTTTGCACAGCCTAACCCTTACGCACAGCAACAGGGCGCTTATGCTCAGCAGCCTATGAACAACGGTTACGGTCAGCCTATGAATAACGGTTACGGTCAGCCTATGAATAACGGTTACGGTCAGCCGATGAATAACGGTTATGCTCAGCAACCCATGAACAATGGTTATAATCAGCCTGTAAATAATGGTTATGCTCAGCAACCTATGAATAACGGTTATAATCAGCCTATGAATAATGGCTATGCTCAGCAACCTATAAACAATGGTTATAATCAGCCTGCACAGCCCCAGCCTCAGGCTCAGGGTCTTGAATGTCCGTTCTGTGGTTCTCCCTATACAGGCGGAGATTTCTGTACTGCATGCGGAGCAAAAATGCCCGGCTGATGGAGAAAATGAAAACACTGATAATCGGACTTCTGATTGGTGTTCTGCTCATAGGTATCTCGGCAAGTGTATGGTATTATAAAACAAAATTTTATGTACCTGATAAAGACGGTATGGTGTGTGACTTGTCGGACACTGTCACGAAATGTACATATTCATCAGGTGGCGGGATGGAAGGCTCTTATGAAAGTCTTGAAATCAGCGTAAGAGAAAACGGTGAGGTATGGCTTGAATATTCAAGCCTGCCTTACATCGGTGCAGAGGAAGAAACTGTAAGTCACACAGTGCCTGCCGAAGCTATTGAAGAAATAAGGTCATTGTGCAGAAAAACAGGTGTACTCAATTGGGGGAAACTTTCCGACAGTGATGAGCTTCTCCTTGATGCACCTACAACCTCGATTTCTTTTACATACGATGACGGGGAATACTATTCAGTCAGTTCAAACGATAAATTGCCGAAAAAAGGCACAGGCTTTTTCTCGGAGGTTTACAACATATTATTTAAATACAAATAAACAAGGAGATGATGACTTTGTCAGCAATTCTTGAACAGAAGTGTCCTAATTGTGGCGGTGCAGTTGAATTTGACGCAAACTCACAGCGCCTTAAATGTCCCTATTGCGACACGGAATTTGATGTTGCAGCAATGCAGCAGGCAGAAGAATTTAAATCAAACTCTGTGCAGGATATAAACTGGAATTCACAAAATTCGCAATGGGAAGCAGGAGAAACAGACGGAATGAATGTCTATGTCTGTAATTCCTGCGCAGGTGAAATAGTTGCAGATGCAACAACAGGTGCTACAACCTGTCCCTATTGCGGGAATCAGGTTGTTATGAAGGGACAGTTCTCAGGTGAACTGAAGCCTGACCTTGTAATTCCCTTCAAACTTGATAAAAAGACAGCAAAAGAAGCGCTAAAAAAACATTTCAAAGGTAAAAAATTTGTTCCGAAAGCATTCCTCAGTGAAAATAAGCTTGATGAAATCAAGGGAGTTTATGTTCCTCACTGGCTTTTCAGCTGTGATGCAGTGGTAGAGGCATCTTATCAGGCAGAAAAATACAGACACTGGTCTGACAGTAAAAATAATTATACAGAAACATCTGCTTTCAGCATTTACAGAAGCGGTAGTCTTGGCTTTGACAATGTTCCTGTTGACGGTTCAACAAAAATGCCCGATGACCTTATGGAATCTGTTGAACCCTTTGATCTTAAGGATGCGGTGCCCTTTAGCCCCGCATATCTTGCAGGATATCTTGCCGATAAATACGATGTAGGCGTTGATACAAGTATGCCAAGAGCAAATGAGAGAATCAGACAGAGTGCCTTTGATGCATTCAAGGACACAGTGGAAGGCTACAATTCAGTTACTCCCATTGCAGCAAATATGAATGTTGCAAACGGATTCTATAAGTATGCACTTTATCCCGTATGGATTCTCAACGTAAAATGGAAAGGCGAAACACACACCTTTGCAATGAACGGTCAGACAGGCAAGCTTGTGGGCAATATCCCCACAGAAGAGAAGAAGGCAAAGCTTATCGGTGGTCTTGGCGGTGCGGTACTCGGTGCAATAATCTATATTATCGCCGCAATCATTTCATCGCTTTAAGGAGGTGCAGAAAAATGACTAAAAAGCTTTTTGCAATTCTTGTTGCATTTGTAATTTGCCTTTCGATGGTAATTTCTGCATCAGCTTATACGGATACATACGTTTATGACCCTGATAATCATCTTACTTCTTCAGAAATATCTGAAATCAACAATTATGCGTCATATATCGAAAGCTATACAGGTGTTACTGTTATGTTTTCCATTACAGGCCAGGAGGATATGAGTAACGATGAGTTTGCTTACATGGCATATGACACGAATACTGATAACGATATGGGTATCTGCGTTGTACATAATACAACAGATGAAATGTATTATTGGTATGTTACAGATGAAGCTCAGGCCCTTTTCCCTGATGCAGTTGTCAAGGATATGCTCACCTCATATGATAGCAGTGAGTCATATTTTGACGGTATTTATGCATATTTCGAAACGGCAGAAAGCTACGTTGAGGGTGTAAATGCTCCTGTTGCTGACAATTCACCTACAGAAGCAGTTACAGAGAAAAATGAAAACAAGCCAGAAGAAGACACAACAAAATTTGTGCCTGTTGACAGAAAGCTTCCTCTCGTTGTTGACAACGCGAATATAATTCCTGATGATGCAGAAAAGGCACTTCTTGAAAGATGCGATATGTTTGCAAGTGAATACGAAATGGAAGTTGCTATTGTAACCGTAAATGATTTTGAAGGTAAGACAAGTGAAGCTTACGCTGACGATTTCTATGATTATAACGGCTACGGATGGGGTGAAAATGACGACGGTGTGCTTGTTGTCTATAAACCCGGTGCAGAGGGTGAAAGAGAAATCTGGATAACAACTCACGGCAGAGGCTCAGAGGTTTTCTTTGAGGGAATCAGAGAAGGTATGATTACTGATATGATACCTTTCCTGACAACAGAAGATTACGAAGGTGCTTTCACAACATATCTTGACAGAGCAGAAACTCAGCTCAAGCCGGGTATTGCAGTAATCTGGCTTTTCATACTTATGCTTGCAGGTGCAGTTATCGGTCTTATCATAACAGGCTCAATGACAGCGAAAAACAAGACAGTTGTTTTACAGAAAAATGCCAAGGTTTACACCCGTCAGGGCAGTATGAACGTTACAGGCAGAAATGATGTCTTCCTTTACACTCGTACAGACGTTCAGCCAAAGGCTCAGGATAACGATAGCGATAACGACAGTTCAACTCATACAAGCTCATCAGGCAGAACTCACAACGGCTCAGGCGCAAAATTCTGATGGAGGAGAAATAAAATGGCACTTTTTGATATGTTTAAAAGCAAAGCAGAAAATGCAGTGAAGAAAACAGTCAATTCTGCAGTAACACAGGGTATAAACAAAGTTTCTTCGGCAGTAAGCAATATGGGAAACAAAAAAGAAGAAATTGTTTTTTCTTCTTTACCCACATCTCTTGAAGAATTCAAGGCTTTACCTCAGGCTGCAATGTCAACTCCCTTCGAAACAGCGGCTTTAACAGTTCTTGCGTTCTGCTATTATCCTCAGAATAAGGAGCTCAGTCTGCAGATGGTTGATTTTCTTAAAGGTCCCAGACCTTTAAGCGGAGTTGAAAAATCTTTTATCGCAGACAGATTCCGTGACAGTGATTATGTTCCCCGTTCATATTTTGAAGGCTCAACACCTCAGAATGACTATACACCGTCAGAGCCGTACACGATTGTTGTAAGCGAAAGCCCTTATTCATATCAGAACGAGAATTATGCAACGCTCTACATCACATCAGGCGGTGCGGACAGTCCCAGAAGCGTACAGATGCGTAAAGCGAAAGACGGAAAATGGTATCTGTGGGAGCAGTTTATTCTTGTTGGTATCCGTCAGCCTGACAGCGTTGACCCTTGGGCATAAGAAATAAACGCAGCCGATTGTTTTCAATCGGCTGATTTGTGATTTTTACAGAGGTGAAATAAATGACTGAACCTAACACAGCAATTCAATTTAACGGGCATTTTTATGCCAATTTAACTCAAGGCGAAACCAAGTTGTTTTCAGAAATCAAATTCACAGCAAGCCTTGATTATGTGATTGCAGATGTTGATAAATTCAATACCATGATGGGTGGTCAGTTGCCTGTTGACCTTATGAAACAGAATGCGTCCTTTGCTACCGAAAAGACTTTTACGAATCTTTTTGAAGAAGGATGCTCACTTGATGAATTAAAATATAAGGTTGATACTCAGTCATCTTTGATTCTGCAGGATTCATCACTTGCCGACTTGGAAGAAAGATGCGGTATCAGGGTTGTTCAGATAAACAATATGGTTATTGAGATTGACCCTCAAGCTTTAAAACTACTTTCATTTGCATCTATGGCAAGTCCTGCTCCCGCACCCGCAAGTAACAGCAGTTGGAAATGCACCTGCGGTAGTGTGAATTCAGGCAACTTCTGTCCCCAATGCGGAAGTAAAAAACCTGAAGACTGGGTGTGCTTCTGCGGAAATGTAAATAAAGGTAAGTTCTGCTCCGAATGCGGAACACCGAGAGGATTTTAAAATTACAAAAAAGAAGTGATAAAATGAAAAAGTTATCAGCGTTTTTATTGGTCTTTATAATGGTTTTTTCTTTTGCCTCCTGCGGTGAAGAAAAGCCCGAACCTGAAAAGGAAACAACATCACCTGTTCAGGAAACAACAACATTGCCTCAGGAAGAAAAACCTGAAGGTATTGTGCCGATTACTGTTTCTGCAGAGGAAGCAAAGCTTGTTGACCGTGCAGATAATTCAGATATGCTTCTGACAGAGGTATCTTATCAGACTCTTTCCCTGTCAGAAAAAGATGCAAAAATGTATCCCGGTTTATCTCAGGCACTTGATAGTCTTAACAAAGAACAAAAAGCATATTCAGAAAAAGAATTTGCCGAAATCAAGGAATGGGCGAGAGAAGATTATGCCGAATCAGACCCCGGATATTTTTACGGCTATACAAACAAAATAGAATACCTTGTCCAGAGAGCAGACAGCCTTGTTTTAAGCGTCCGTAGCGAATGGGATTCATATACAGGCGGTGCTCATCCCAATTACGGCACAGGCTGTTATAACTATGATACGGAAACAGGCAAAGAGCTCAGTCTCAGCGATGTTATAACAGATGTTTCCCAAATTCCCGAAATCGTCAGTGAGATTCTGATTGCACGAAATCCTATGGAGCCTTTCGGTGACCTTAAGGGAAAACTTTCTGAATATAAAGAAGAACAATTCAACTGGGCAATAGGTAATCAGAGCATAACCTTCTATTTCAGCCCCTATGAAATAGCTGCGTTTGCATCAGGCTCCTTTGCTGCAACAATTTTCTTTGATGAAAATCCCGATTTGTTCAATGAAAAATACACGGAAACTGCGAATTCTTATTTTTATGAAATTCCTGCATACAGCGATATTGAGTTGGATATTGACGAAGAAGACACACATACAGACTGGATTCATATTACCCCTGAGGAATACGAGGGCGGATATTATACCGTTTTGAATGTAAGTGTAAACGGTGAAGAACTCAAAACAGATAACTATAAATTCTATGAGAGCAGATATTATCTTGTGAACAAAAGTGGTGCCTTCAGTCTCTGTGCCGAACTGTATCTGTCTGATAACAGCATAACAACAGTTGTTTTTGACATAAGAGGCGACAAGGCAGAGGTCAGAGAGGTTCTTAAAAACACAAAATTTGCAGATGCGGATATAATTCAGTAAATATTTCCAAAGGACGGCGGAGTAATCTGCCGTCTTGCCTTCATGTTTTTTCTGTGATAAAATAAAACTAACTGAGTCAGGAGTGATGATATGAAAGATTTCAGCAAAGTAAAATTCAAATGGACCTTCCGTGATTATCAACAGGTGGTGCTTGATAATTCAAGGATTCATCTTAAGGACAAAAAAATTCATATCGTTGCAGCACCGGGAAGCGGTAAGACAATTCTCGGTCTTGAGCTTGTGAGAAGGCAGAATGCACCAACGCTTATTATGTCCCCCTCCGTTACAATCCGTCAGCAATGGGGTGAAAGGTTTATTGAGGCATATCTGCCGGAAAGTGAAAACCCCGATGAATATATATCATATTCTCTTAAAAATCCGAAGCTTATCACATCAATCACTTATCAGGCACTTCACGCAGCATTTACAAAATCTGCAATTGAAGAGGAAACTGACGACGATCTGCTTTTTGCGGAAGAAAGTCAGGATTACAGCAGTTTTGACTTGTTTTCGGAAATCAGAAAAGCGGGTATAAAAACAATCTGCCTTGACGAGGCTCATCACCTTAAAAGTGAATGGCAGAAGGCTCTTGAAAAATTTGTGGAGCAGCTGGGAAATGATGTGACAATCATCGCACTTACTGCAACACCGCCCTATGACAGCACACCTGCCGAGTGGAACAGATACAACACACTCTGCGGTGACATAGACGAGGAGATTTTTGTCCCTCAGCTTGTTGTGCAGAAAACTCTCTGCCCTCATCAGGACTATATTTATTTCAGTTACCCCACAGAAGAAGAAACAGAGATACTTAAAAACTATAAACAAAAAGCGGAGTCAGTTTCTGAGGAAATAATAAAAAGCGGTTTTCTTTCGGAGGCTCTGAAAGCATCAGGTGTCAGCTCTGATGAAGTGCTTCTCTATGATAACCTTGAAAGCTTCAAAGCACTTGTTATAAGTGCCCAAAGAGGCGGCCTGAACATATCGAAAAGCCTTGAAGAAAAAGTATCGGAAGGCAGAAAACTACCCGGATACACGCTCTCTTATGCGGAAAAGGCTTTTCAGTTTATTATTGATAACCCTGATATTTTTACGGAAGAGCTTAGCGAAAAATTAAAATCAGTTCTGTCAAAGGAAGCTCTTATTGAAAAAAGAAAAGTATGTCTTGTTTCAAGCGATAAAATAAATAAAATGCTTATATCCTCAACGGGTAAGCTTGACAGCATAAACACAATTGTTTCAAGTGAATATGCAAATCTTGGTGACAGTCTCAGAATGCTTATCCTGACCGATTACATCAAAAAGGATATGATGAAGCTTGTGGGCACTGACGAAGAAATTCACGCCCTCGGCACAGTTCCCGTATTTGAAGCAATCAGAAGAAACACGCCGGAAGCAAAAGCGGCAGTTCTTACAGGTACACTTGTGATTCTTCCTGACAGTGCAGTTGAAACCGTTCAGGAAATTGCATATAACGAGGGTGTACCCTGTAAAATTAAAAAACTTGAAAATACAAATCACACAGAAATTATTTTCAGCGGTTCAAATAAAAATAAAGTCAATATCATAACAAAGGCTTTTCAGGTGGGTGTTATAAATGTGCTTGTAGGCACAAAATCACTTCTCGGTGAGGGATGGGATTCACCCAATATAAATTCCCTCATTCTCGCAAGCTTTGTGGGAAGCTTTATGCTTTCAAATCAGATGAGAGGCAGAGCAATACGTATTGACAAAAACAACCCCGATAAGGTTTCAAATATATGGCACCTTGTAACGGTTGAGCCTGATTCGGCTGACGAGATAAAGGGCGATGATTTCGAAACAATGAAACGCCGTTTTGCCTGTTTTCAGGCACCTGCATATAACGGTGATGTTATCGAAAGCGGGACAGACAGAATTGATATTCTGAAAGCACCTTTCAATGAAAAGGGTCTTGAAAATATCAACAGACAGATGCTATCCCTTGCATCAGCAAGAGATGTTACGGCAACACGCTGGACAGGGGCAGTAAAGGGAAATGCACACCCTGAAGTTGAAGAGGTCAGTGAAATTCCTGCAGAAGTGCAACCTGCAAAGGCAGTACACAAAAACAAAATCTATGCAATTATTCTTGCAATTCTCATAGTTCTTTCAATCGTGATTATAGCAACATCAGGTGCTTTCGGCGGAATTATCGGATTTCTGATAGCTTTGGTATCATCAGTATTCCTTATCAAATCTGCATCAGTTGTGATGAAGAATTCTTCTCCCGAAAAAACTGTTGCCAATATCGGAAATGCAATTCTCCGCACCCTGAAGGAAATCGGGGAAATTGAAAGCAGAGGAGCATCTGTTTCGGTTGAGAAATCACAGAAGAAGAACGCAGTAAACTGTTCTCTTAAGAAAGCAACTGCAAGGGAAAAGAACGTGTTTGCAAAGGCAATGGGCGAACTTCTTTCTCCCATAGATGACCCAAGATATCTGCTTATCGGTACAAAGGGTATCTCGAAGATTACAAGCAGAAACTATGTTCAGAGCTATGCTTGTCCCTCAATTATCGCAGTTAACAAAGAAACGGCAGAAGTCCTGGCAAGAAACCTGAAAAAGACAGGCGGAAAATTTGAGCTTGTATTCACAAGAAGTGAGCAAGGCAGAAAAGAACTTTTCAAATGCCGTAAGCTTTCTTATATCAACGCAAATGACAAGATTGTAAAAAGCAAAAAAATCGTAAGATAATTAAAACAGAATCCGAATAACAAACAAAATAACCCGTGGAGTTCCACGGGTTATTTTGGCATATTTGGGGTTAATCATCAATCATCGGTCGGCACACCAATAAATTTCACAATGCTATCTACTTTATCAGCAGGACAGGAGAACCAAGCGAAACGTTTGTTAAGGAAACCGAAAATCATATCATCTTTATGTTGTTTTGCGATGGTGAGAAATATCGGTTACATAATGCTTTCTCAAAAAGTCATTTTCTTTGAGGTGGTAGTTCAAGGTCTGGTTCCCAATCCGTCAAAAAGAATTACTATAATATTTTTGTAGTCTTTTTCGAGTAATTTATCAAATTCGGGTAAAGTCTTGTGTTGGCAGTCCTTAACGCCAAAATGGTTTAAAACTGATGAAGCAATTGAGAGTATGCTTCTGTCATAGTTTGGATATTTAATCATAGTGTCTGCTCCTTTCTCAACACATCAAGTGTGTGGTGCGATATTCCGACTAAATCCTGTCTTTCACAGGTTTTGAAATGGTATTTCAGATACAGTTCATAGGTTTCGGCATCCATTTTATCTATTACTTCACTCATATGAAGGGCATAGCCGTCAGTTGCAAGAAAATGTAGTCTTTCTGCATTCAGTTCTTCTGTCAATTCAAAAATTTCATCTCTCGTGTATAGCTTGAAAACACCATGGGGAGGGAAATATATTTCAAATGATTCCGTGTTAATCAGACCATTTTCTATGCTGTACTGAACCTTATTATTTTTAAAAATTCCGGTTAAAACAGAAGGGTCAACCATACAGTATGCAACGAAAACATAACCGTCAGGTTTCGTGATTCTGATTGCTTCAGACAGAGCTTTTTTCTGTTTCTCGACAGTATAAAGGTGATACATCGGACCAAGCAAAAGCGTTACATCATAGCTTTCATCGGGATATTCAGACAAATTGACTGCATTCCCTTGCCTGATGGTAACTTTCTCATCAGGCATAGTTTTTGCTTTGAAAATTTCAATATTATGCTCAATGAGTTCAACTGCGTCAACCTCAAAACCCTTCTGAGCAAAGTAATGTGAGTATCTGCCAGTAGCAGCACCGATTTCTATAATCTTCATACCGTCTTTCAGATACTTCTCAATGTATTTCACGGTTGTCAGAAACTCAATTTGCCCGTGCTTTGATAAAAGACGGGAATCCTCGTCAATACGGTTATAGAAATCTACGAGATGATCGCCTGTTTTTACAGGTTGTTTTTTGAAAAGTTTCTTTTTGATTAAATCAAACAATCTCATAAAAATTCTCCTTTGAAGAAAGTATAAAAATAAACGGTGTAAGTATCTGCAGCTACTTACACCGTTATAAACATATGGAAATATAGTTTTATCTCTCCCAAAATGAATATAGAGGTATAAGCCTGCCCTGTAATGACTGATGATGGTCATACTGTGCAAGCCAATTCATATCCATATCAAGTTTTTTGAGAAGATATGTGTTCATAATAATACCTCAAATTGAATTTTGACAAGAATAACACATTGAGGTTAGTTTGTCAAGTGTTTTCTTTTCACACTACTCAAAAAATATTTATGTATGACTTTATAAATGCTAAGAAAAAGCTAACAGACTTTCAAATCTGTTAGCTCTTTTCTTATAAAAAACTGAAATTTGTTGTCATTTTGTTGTCACGAGGACATTTTAAACTTCAAAAACCTTGATTCTATTAGGATTCTTAAGTTTTTGGGATTATTCCCACTCGATTGTGCCTGTGGGCTTGGGAGTGAGGTCGAAGAGGACACGGTTGATACCGTCTACTTCTGATGTAATACGTGCTACGATTTTATGAAGCACGGGATAAGGAATTTCTTCAACTGTTGCTGTCATTGCGTCAGTTGTGTTGACCGCTCTGATAATTGCGGGCCAGCCTTCGTAACGGCTGTCATCTTTAACACCAACGCTCTTGATATCGGGGATAGCAACAAAGTACTGCCATACTTTACCTGCAAGACCTGCGATTTCAAATTCTTCACGGAGAATTGCATCTGCTTCTCTGAGCGCATGAAGTCTGTCACGTGTGATTGCACCGAGACAGCGTACACCAAGTCCGGGGCCGGGGAACGGCTGACGGTAAACCATGTTGTGAGGAAGTCCGAGAGCATCACCCACGATTCTTACTTCATCCTTGAAGAGAAGCTTAATGGGTTCAACAAGCTCCATCGCCATTTCTTCAGGAAGACCACCTACGTTATGATGTGATTTAACTGCTTTTTTACCTTCTGCCTGTTTGATGCTTTCAAGAATATCAGGATAAATTGTTCCCTGTGCAAGGAATGAAATTCCGTCAAGCTTTGCTGATTCTTCATCAAAAACCTTGATAAATTCAGCACCGATTATTTTACGTTTTGTTTCAGGGTCACTTACACCTGCAAGAAGATCAAGGAAACGGTCAGTTGCATCAACATAAACAAGGTTTGCATCAAGAGCTTTACCGAAAACCTCAATAACCTGTTCACTTTCACCTTTACGCATAAGGCCGTGATTTACATGAACACATACAAGCTGTTTGCCGATAGCCTTGATAAGAAGAGCTGCAACAACTGATGAATCAACACCGCCTGAAAGTGCAAGAAGTACCTTCTTGTCACCAACCTGCTCTCGTACTGCTTTTACCTGCTCTTCGATAAACGCATTTGCAAGCTCTATCGTGTTAATTCTTTGCATTGTTTCCGGACGTACATTGTTTTGCATAAAATCTCCTCCATTATGTTGATTTATGCTCTTTATTATATACCTATACCATAAAAATTTCAAGATATTTTAAATCACAAAATTAAGGTATTTTTTTAGCAACAAATAGTTGAATTTGTATATTTACATCAAAAATCTTTTGTCGCATATTGAAATACCTATTATTATATGTTAGAATTATTTAAAGTAATTAAAGAAGGATCTGGTTCGTTTGAAAAAATACGACGTTGCGGTTATAGGCGGTGCAACCTCAGGCTCTTTTTTTGCAAGAAAAATGGCTGAAAAAGGTTACAACGTTCTGGTAATCGACAGAAATCCCCTTGAAAAAATAGGCACAAGATATGACATTTTTCATATCGGCAGAAAAGAATTTGAGCGTTTCGGGATTCCCAGACCTGTCAAAGGCGACAAAGAATGGGCTTTCGAATTTGAAACAAACTACACTGCTGCACCTTCAGGTAAATATCCTATAAAAACCTTTGACCCTATGGTAGGACTTCACATGCACGACTACACAGTCCTAATGAACGAATGGGCAAAAGAAAAAGGGGTTGTTTTCATTTATTCCGCTTCGTTTGAAGATTTCGTTTATGAAAACGGCAAAATTTCAGGTTTTACATATTCAACTGAGGATGGTACCGAAGAAGTTCTTGCTAAATGTATTGTTGACTGCTCGGGAATTGAAAGCATTCCCAGAAGAAAGCTTCCTGAAAATGCTCTCGTTGAAAAATTTGAAATTTCACCTGAGGACATGTTCTATGTTGTTCTGAAATACGTGAAATTCAAAGACCCTGATTTTGTTTACAATACTTCTTCTACCGGATGGCCTTTCTACAAATCATGGCTTGCTCCTCAGGCTGACCCTAACGGCGGTATTCTTGGTATCGGTGCATGTAACAGTTACAAACAGGCAGAAACAATCCTTGAAGATGTAATTAAAACTATCCCTCTACCCGAATACACAATTGTACACACAGAAAAAGGAAAGACACCATACACACGTCCGCCTTATTCATTTGTTACAGACAATTTCATTGTCACAGGAGACTCCGGCTGTCTTACAAAGCCTAACAACGGTGAAGGTGTTACAAGCAGCATGGTTCACATGGAAATTGCCGCTGATGTACTTGACGAGGCAATCAAACAAAATGACCTTTCCTGCAAAAACCTCTGGAAAATCAACACCCTTTACAACGAAAAACAAGGTGCTGACTTTGCAAGCACAAGGGCCTTGCTTACAAAAATTGTAAAAGCAAAAAAAGATGAATTTGAATTTTTCTTTGAAAAAGGACATGATTTTCTTCAGGCTTTTCTTGACGGTGCAGCAGACGGCCCTGAAATTAAAATCAACATGGGACAACTTATTCCCGCTTTAGTAAAAATTCTCGGTGGTATTCTCACAGGCAAAGTTTCTTTTGTGACTCTTAAAGAAGCTGCCGGCGGATTTATCCTCAGCGGAAAACTCAAAAAGCATTATCTTGCTTTCCCCAAATCACCTGAAGGTTATCACGAATGGGTAAAAGAGGCAGATGCTCTCTGGAAAAAAGCAGGAAAAATGCAGTAAAAAGGTTACGACCGGACCATAAGCCCGGATGAAAGGAGATATAAAAATGAACGAAAAATTAGTAGCATTCGGTAAAAAAGTTCTTGCTGTGCTGTTATCAGTTCTTATTCCGGTGTTGGCAGCAGTAATTTCTTTTGACCCCCTTGCAAAGTATGATCCCGAAGTAAAATCTGCTTTAGAAAAAACAGACGGTCTTATCAAAGGCGTTTGTCATGCAGACCCCGACTATGACCTTCTCCATGAAGCAGGAATTGAATGGACAAGAAAAGACATTCCTTTCCTCTATGACCACGAAGGTAATATCAGCCAGGGCTATCTTAACTGGAAATCAGAAATGCAGGCTTATGCCGACAACGGCATCAAGATTTTTGCTATCACGCCCTACCCCTACAAATTCCTTGAATACGGAATTGATCCCAGAACTCCTGAAGGCAAACTGAAAGTTCAGGAAGCTGCAAAATATTACGTTGAAGATCTTAAAGACATCGTAGGTGTTTTCCAGGTTACAAACGAAATGGGTATTGACCGTTTCACTTACCCTCTTACAATTGACGAAGCTGCTGACTATATCGGATGTCAACTTGAGGTTATGGATCCCCTCTGCGAAGAATACGACATTCTCCTC
>JAFXFI010000117.1 GCA_017520635.1 Clostridia bacterium | reverse complement strand
TACTGATTGTTCTTCCCACAGTAAAATAATCGGGAAAAACAAATTTATCCGAAAGTTCATAGTCATACATCCAGTTCGGTGTGCTTTTTACATACATTTCTGCAACATTGTTTTCAGCCGAAACAGAAAAAGGAATTGAGCAAAAAAGCATAATAACAATAACGAGCAATGTCAATATTTTTTTCATAAAAATGCCTCCTTTTACATTATATACACACCGGAAAACAAAAATGGTTACAATTAAATTTATCATTTTTATTTTTTCTTGTCAATATGTTGACCTGATAATTAAAATTTGTTAAAATCTCACATAAGGAAGTGAAAAAATGCAGTATAAATACGAGTTACATTGCCACACAAAGGAAACAAGTCTCTGCGGCCAGGTACCTGCGGCTGAAATTGTAAAAATGTATAAGGAACAAGGCTACAACGGAATTGTCATTACAGACCACTATTCCCCTATGACATTCAAACCGTCACGTGTTTACAGACCTCAGACCGATATTGATTTTTATATAAGCGGTTACAAAGAAGCATTGAAATATGCCGATGAAAACTTCACTGTCCTTCTCGGAATGGAACTTCGTTATTATGCAACCGCAAATGATTATCTCGTTTACGGTGTTACAGAAGAATTTCTGCGAACAAACGGCAATCTTATGAAGCTTTACCCTAAAAAGTTTTATAAGCTCGCAAAAGAGAACAATATGCTTGTTGTTCAGGCCCATCCTTTCCGTAACAGTATTATGATAAGAACGAATCCAAACTATCTCGACGGTGCAGAAGTACACAACGGCAAGGCCGACTATGAAGCAAATCGGAAAGCTGCTGAATGGGCAGATAAAAACAATATGAAAATCCGTGTCAGCGGAAGTGATTTTCACAGACCTAATAACCTTGCCAACGGTGGCATAATCACAGACGAGCCCATAAAAACAAATGATGACCTTCTGAGAATTCTCCGCAGCGGAAATTTCGAAATGATGGGTGAAGAATTCGGCAATATATAAATCAACACAGTCACATAAGTGGCTGTGTTTTTTAATCAGAATTTATCGGGGAGAGTTTTGTTGATATATCGTAGGGGCGATGATTCATCGCCCGACACGATAGTGCATTTTCCGAAGGAAAATTTAACGGCAGAGCCGTTCTGCTACGCAGCGGGCGTTGGGTCAACGCCCCTACTGACTCTTGTTCAGTTTCTGCAAACACCCCGATAAATTACTGTTTAACGCACAAACGCCGCCGTGAAAAACCACGACGACGAATGTGAAAATATTGTTTGTTTGGAAAAACTGCAAATAAATTATTCTTCTTCTGCGTTCTTCTGAGCTTCCTCAATAACCTTCTGAGCTACGTTCATGGGAGCTTCTTCATAACGGCAGAAATCAAAATCAAAGTAGCCTCTGCCAATTGTTACAGAACGGAGAACTGTTGCGAAATCGCTCATTTCAGCCATGGGAACTTCAGCTTCAAGCATCTGCATCTTGGGTTCTTCTGCAGGTCCCATACCGAGAACACGGCCTCTTCTCTTTGTGATATCACCCATGATATCGCCGAGGTTGTCATCCGGCATGAATGCCTTAAGAGTTCCGATGGGTTCAAGGATTACGGGCTGAGCATCGGGATTGAGCTTCTTGAATGCAAGAGATGCTGCAGTCTTGAATGCCATTTCTGATGAGTCAACAGGATGATATGAACCGTCATAAAGTGTTGCTTTGATGCCAACAACGGGATAGCCTGCAACAAGACCTCTCTGAACGCTTTCACGAAGACCCTTTTCAACTGCAGGGAAGAAGTTCTTGGGAACTGAGCCGCCGAATACTTCCTCTGCAAATACAAGCTCATCGCTTTCACAGGGTTCAAATCTGATCCATACATCACCGAACTGACCGTGACCGCCTGACTGCTTCTTGTGTCTGCCCTGTACCTCAACCTTTTTCTTGATTGTTTCTCTGTATGCAACCTTTGCGGGAGTGAGATCAACCTCAACACCGAACTTAGCCTTAAGCTTTGAAACGATGATATCAAGATGCTGTTCACCGATACCTGCAAGGATCATTTCTTTTGTTTCTTCATTTGTATAGAAATTGATTGTGGGATCTTCTGTCATAAGCTTCTTAAGTCCTGAAGCAACCTTATCTTCTTCACCCTTCTTGCGAACCTTAACTGCCATTGAAAGACAGGGTTTGGGGAAGCTTACGCCCTTGAGTTCAACAACCTTCTTATCTGAGCAGAGAGTGTCACCTGTGCGGACGCCTGAAAGCTTTGTAGCAACACCGATATCACCTGCTGTGATACAAGTAGCTTCTTCCTGCTTACCACCCTTAATTGTAAGGAGCTTGCCTACCTTGATTGTTTCACCGGTTCTTGCATTGACAGCACTTCTGTCAGGAGTGAGCTTACCTGAAACAACCTTAAAGAATGACATTTTACCTACGAACGGGTCAGCAACTGACTTGAAGCAGATAGCTGCAAGATGACCGTCGGGGTCACACTTAAAGTCGCCTTCGCCAGTCTTTGCAGCTGCAGAAGGAGCAAAGTTAGCGATTGAATCAAGAAGAAGGTCAACAGCTTCTGTTGTATAGCCTGAGCAGGCAAAAATGGGGTAAACAGAACCGTCTGTAATACCTGCAGAAAGTCCGTTGTATATTTCCTCCTGAGTGAATTCTTCACCACCGAAGAATTTTTCCATAAGCTCATCGTCAGTTGTAGCAACTGCTTCGAGAAGCTCATTTCTCATTCTGTCAATCTTTTCGCCTTCAGGAACGGGCACTTCTGTTTTCTTTCCGCCGTCATACTTGAAAGCTTTGCCAGTTGCGAAATCTATATAGCAGTCAACCTTACCGTCTACGATATGAGGAATAACAACAGGACAACAGGGTGTGCCGTATACTTCTTTAAGAGAATCGAATGTCTGGAAGAAGTGACCGTTTTCGTCGTCACACTTTGAAACTACAAACATAACTGATTTGCCGTGCTTGATAGCTGTCTTATAAGCCTTTTCTGCACCAACGTCAACGCCGCCGCCTGACTGAAGAACGATAAGAGCTGTACCTGCTGCACGCATACCTTCAGCAACACCTCCTGCAAAGTCAAAAGAACCGGGAGTGTCAAGAAGATTGATTTTTGCATCGAGCCATTCAATGGGAGCAAGAGCAGTCTGAACAGAAGACTTTCTTCTCTTTTCTTCTGCATCAAAGTCCATTACTGTATTTCCGTCAAGAACACGGCCGAGTCTGTCTGTTGCACCTGCAAGATAAAGCATTGCTTCTGCAAGAGTTGTTTTACCTCTGCCGCCACGGCCTGCTATAACAATGTTACGAATTTTGTCTGAACTGTAAGTTTTCAATGTGATTGCCTCCTTATGCTGTTTTGTCGAAATATACAAAATTTTCGCTTTCAGCATAGTTTTTTTATTACAACACGGCTATTGTAACACAATTCATAATAAAATTCAATAACTTTTTTATCTTTTTGAACAAAATTTTTTATCTCAGATGTAAAAAATTGTTGCAAATTTTTATACAATATGTTTTATTTTACTTTGATTTTATGCTATAATACATAAAAAATCACACAGGAGAACAGAATATGGTTAAAATCGAAATGGAAAACGGTGGCATCATAGAGATAGAGCTTTATCCCGAAGTTGCTCCCATCAGCGTTAAAAATTTTGAAAAACTCGTTTCAGAAGGCTTTTATGACGGAATCATCTTCCACAGAGTTATTGAAGGCTTTATGATTCAGGGCGGTGATCCTCTCGGTATGGGGTACGGCGGCTCAGATGAAAAAATCAAGGGCGAATTCCTTGCTAACGGCGTTGTAAACAAGCTTTCACACACAAGAGGTGTTGTTTCAATGGCCCGCTCACAGGATCCCGATTCAGCATCATCACAGTTTTTCATCTGCCATCAGGATGCAACTTTCCTTGACGGCAACTATGCTGCATTCGGCAAGGTTGTAAACGGTATGGATGTTGTTGATGCTATTGCAGAGGTTGAAACAGATTACAGAGATAAGCCTCTCGAAGAACAGAAAATGAAAAAGGTTACTCTTGTATAAGAAAACGCAATTCTGTATAAAGTAAAAAAGAGAACGGAAAAAAACCGTTCTCTTTTTATGTACCCAAAACTGTATTTATTGCATCAAGCAAGGCCTGCTCACTGTTGTCGGCACATCTTACAAGCAGAATCAGTTTCTTTTCAAGGTCGCTGAGTTCTGTCACACGAAGTTTTGCCTGCCCTTTCATTTCGTCAGATGCAAAAACAAGGTCTTCAACAGTCTGCCTGAGCAACAGTCCGTCAGCAATTCCTTCTTCACCTTTCAGATAACCGATACTAAC
>JAFXFI010000116.1 GCA_017520635.1 Clostridia bacterium | reverse complement strand
TATGGAACAGTTTTCAGGAGGAGCCATTGCCGTAATCTGTACCAGTTTTTTTGTTAAGGGCAAAAAAACTGAAGAAGAAATGCAGGTGGCAGCAAACGAGCTCTTCCGTATCAACGAAGCACTTAGGATAAAGATTATAAAAAAAGATAATGAAATAACACAACACGTATGTGACTTCTATGAACAGAAATTTGATGTATTGCATTTCACTGATGATAATTTATTTGAAAATTACGCTGATATTTATGCAAAAGATCCGATCGATCTGACAGGCCGGCTTTGTGAGATAAAAATTGTGGTTTTTCCTGATAAGTACGGTTTGCTTGTTAAAATACATCATATCATATCGGATGCATGGACTGTGGCTTTGTTGGCAACACAGTTTAATTTGCTTTTAAAAGGGGAGAATCCGCCTGCATATTCTTATTTCGAGTATTGCCATTCCGAAAAAAAGTATCTTGACAGTAAAAGATATCTGAAAGATAAGGAGTTTTTTCTAGAACAGTTCAGACAATGCGAAGAACCGGTTTTTATAAGTGAAAAAAATGTTGAAATTTTTGAGGCTGAAAGAAAAGTGCTGGTAATTGATGCCGGTCAGGCAAAGAAAATACGTGAGTTTGCCGAAAAGATGAATTGCTCGGTGCTTTCTGTGTGGGCAACAGCTCTTGCAATATATATGAGTCGTATGAGAAAAGGTGCTGAGAAATTCTTCGTGGGAACTACTGTGTTGAACCGTCATACCGAAAAAGATTTCAACACTGTCGGAATGTTTGTTAATACGGCACCCGTGTTGCTTGAGGCAAGCGGGAAAAAAACATTTCTTGAAAACCTTGAAAAAACAGAAGATACGCTTATGTCTGTGTTCAGACATCAAAAATATAATTATGAGAATTTGATTGAAGATATACGCAGGCAATACGGTGAGTGCGATAAATTGTACGATATCATACTCAGTTATATGAATGCAACTATAGGGGGCACTACTGATGGTGTCAGCAGTACATGGCATCATAACGGGAGACAGAATGAAAGCTTACAGATAAATTTTGATGATAGGGACAACGAGGGAATATTTAAAGTTCAATACGATTATCAGACAGAAAAATTCAATGAAAAAGAAATTGAAATATTACACGGTCATCTCTGTTGTATTCTTTTTGATGCAATAGAAAATCCCGACAAAAAAATCTCTGACCTTGAAATGCTGTCAGCAGATGAAAAACAAACAATTCTGTCAGACTTCAACGACACAACAGCAGAATATCCGAAAGACAAGTGCGTGCACCAGCTGTTTGAAGAAGAGGTAGAGAAAACTCCTGACAAGGAAGCAGTAATAGCTTGTGATAAGACACTTACTTACAGAGAGCTGAACGAAGAAGCAAACACAATTGCAAGAGCCTTGATTTCCAAAGGGGTTAAACCTGATGATTATGTTTGCTTTGACTTGAAGCGAAACAGCAGAGTGTTCAGCTCTATGTTCGGAATAATGAAGGCGGGAGCAACATTTGTTCCCGTAAACAATGATTATCCTGAAGAGCGTAAAAGGTATATTATAGCTGACTGTAAGGCTGCTTTTGTTATTACAGAAGATAACATTGAGCAACTGCTGAATTGCGGTGAGTATAGTGAATTGCCGTCATATATTGACAATGAAAAGAATTGTTACTGTATTTATACTTCAGGTTCAACAGGTAAGCCCAAAGGAACTTTGATTACTCATAAAAATGTTTCAAATCTGGCACATAAGAATAAAAAGAATATGTGTCCAACGGTTATCAAAGAGGAATACAGTAAGATATGCTCCTTTGCTTCGGTAGGCTTTGATATGTTTATAGCAGAAAGCCTTTTACCGTTGCTGAACGGAAAGACGGTTGTTTTTGCAAGCGAGGAACAAAGTATATTGCAAAAAGAAGCAGCACTGTTGTTCAAAAAAACCACTCCGGATATTTTTCAGTGCACCCCTACAAAGCTGAAGATGCTTATTTCAGATAAAGATAATTGTGACTATCTGAAAACTGTCAGAAGTATTATAATCGGCGGTGAAAGCTTTGATCCGGTACTGTATGATGAGCTTAAGAATCTTACAGATGCAGAAATATATAATTTTTACGGCCCCACAGAAGCAACTGTATGGGTAAGCTACGCAAAGGTAGAAAACGCAGAGGATATTACCGTAGGTAGACCTATGGCTAACACCCAAATTTATATAGTTGACAAATATATGAAGCCTGTACCCATAGGAGTAACAGGTGAGCTTTGTATTGCAGGAGATAATGTGGGACAAGGTTATCTCAACCGACCTGAACTCACTGCAGAAAAGTTCATTGACAATCCCTTCGGTGAGGGTAAGCTTTACAAAACAGGTGACCTTGCATACTGGCGTGAAGACGGAAATATCATATTTGTCGGCAGAAATGACTTCCAGGTTAAAATCCGCGGTCTTCGTATTGAGCTTGGTGAAATTGAAAATGCAATTTCAGGTGTAGAAGGCATAAATATGTCTGTTGCAGTTGTCCGTAAGAACAGCGAAGGCAGACAGCTTATCTGTGCATTCTATACAGGTGAAGAAAAGTCCTCACAGGAAATCAGGAGCGATATCGGTGAGAAGCTGCCGAAGTATATGCTTCCGCATATATTTACGCACCTTGATGAAATGCCCCTGACTTCAAGCGGTAAAATCAGCAGAAATGCTTTGCCCGAAATTGACCTTGAGAATATCAGTACAGAGACGGAATATATTGCACCGGAAAGCGAAAGGGAGATTGCTCTTACAGAATGTGCAGGCGAAATACTTGGTGCAGAAAAGATAAGCGT
>JAFXFI010000115.1 GCA_017520635.1 Clostridia bacterium | reverse complement strand
GGGAATATCACCGAAGTCACTGCCGTAGCGGTAACCGATTTCCTTGTTCTTACCCTTTACTGCAACTGCATGGTCTGTCATTTCCCAGATACACATACCGCACAATTCATCATACTGTTCCATAAGGTCAACGTGAGCGTGAATATCACCTGTTGTAAGTGAGCATACATATTCGCAGAAATAGAAGGGTTTGGGAATGTTTTCCTGTTCAAGGTAATTCTTTGTGTAATCAAGAGGTGCATACATACGGCTTTCAACATCTGAAATGTCCTTGAAATCTTCACCTTCGGGAACAGCCTTGAATTCAAGATGAGAGTTCTCATAATGAATAATTGCACGAGGCTCTCTTGACTTGATATATTTGTTCATTGCTCTGTGGTTTTTACCGCAGCCTGATTCGTTACCGAGAGACCACATAACAACACAGCCATGGTTTTTGTCTCTTTCAAAAAGACGTTTTGCACGATCAACATATGCTTCTTCCCATTCATCAACAGTTGAAAGGTAAGACCATCTCATCCAGTCCCAATCGTTACGGTACTCAAAGCCCATACCGTGGGTTTCTATATCAGCCTCATCAACTACCATAAAGCCCATTTCATCGCAATATTCAAGGAAACGTGGGTCATTGGGATAATGAGAAGTTCTGATACAGTTACAGCTTGCACGTTTGAGAATGTAAAGGTCCTCTTTCATGTGTTCTACGGGAGTTGCGTGACCGAGAACAGGGTGAGAGTCATGACGGTTGATACCGTAAAGCTTGATTTTTTCATTGTTAAGGTACATTACAGCACCTTTGATTTCAAGTCTTTTAAGACCTACTGAGAAAGGAATAATTTCTTCACCGTCAATGAGAAGAAGTTTGTAAAGCTGAGGGTTCTCAGCATTCCAGAGAACGGGATTTTCAAGTTTTATAATATCATCTGAATTTCCCGAAACAATTTCTTCCCCTGTGGGTGAGAGAAGAGCAAAGGAAACAGTTTTTTCTGTTTCGATTTTGATTTCAGCAGTTTTAAGGTCTTCTGAAACGTCACTTCTGAGATAAACATCTTTGATGTGATTTTCCTGACGCGCAAGAAGATAAACTTCTCTGAAAATACCTGAAAGACGGAAATAGTCCTGGTCTTCAAGGTAACTGCCGTCACACCATTTTACTACAAGAACGTCAAATTTGTTTTTACCCGCTTTAAGATATTTTGTTATATCAATTTCACTTGTGCAATGGCTCACCTGACTGTATGCAACAAACTCATCATTTACAAAAAGGTAGAAACATGAGTCAACACCTTCAAAGTTTATGTAAACCTTTTTTCCCTTAAAGCTTTCGGGAAGAATTATATCTCTTGAATAAAGAGCACATGGGTTTTCATCAGGTACATGAGGCATATCAAGAGGATAAGGATAGTTTGAGTTAAGATACTGAGGAGCATCATATCCTTTTTCCGTGCAGTTCTGCCAGCTTGAGGGAACAAGCATTTTTTCTTTGAAAGGAAGATAAAGGAAATCGTCCTCTAAATCCTCAAAGCTTTCATAAAATCTGAAATTCCAATCACCGCAGAGATTAAAAAGATACTTTGACTCATCTCTTTCCCCTGCAAGTGCTTTTTCTTTTGTTTCGTAAGGGATGAAATATGCTCTCGGTTCTTCACAACCTACATGCAGAAAATCATGGTCCTTGTGGTAACTTTTAAATTCCATTTTTATCACCTTTACCTGTTAATATTGTTGAAACAAAATTTATCAAACTCATCTGTATCACCGAAACCGAAACAACTTTCCGTGATTTTATCAATAAGTTCTTCCAGATCGGAAAATGTGTTTATTTTTCCGATTTCTGCCCTGTATTTTGCCGCACCTCTGATACCTTTCACATACCATGCAGCATGCTTACGGGCTTCACGCATTGCAATAAACTCACCTTTATACTCAATCAGCTTTGAAATATGTTTTTTCAGCACATTCATTCTCTCATCAATTGATGGCTGAGGTAATATTTCACCCGTTTCAAAATAATGGTTAATTTCTCTGAAAACCCATGGCTTTCCTAATGCACCTCTGCCTACCATAACTGCATCACAGCCTGTTTTTTCAATCATTTCTTTAGCAGTCAGTGCATCTGTTACGTCACCATTTCCGATAACAGGAATTTTTACAGAATTCTTCACTTCTTTTATGATATCATAATTGATACCCGGTGAATACATCTGCACCTTTGTTCTGCCGTGAACGGTAACCATTGAAGCTCCGTTTGCTTCACAGATTCGAGCCAGTTCGGGAGCGTTGAGAGAATTTTCATCCCACCCTGTTCTCATTTTTACAGTTACGGGAACAGTTGACACTTCTACTACTGCTTTCACAATTTCACCTGCAAGGCATGGATTTTTCATCAAAGCACTTCCGCAGCCGTTTGAAGAAACCTTAGGTGCAGGACAGCCCATGTTGATATCAATAAAATCAGGTTTAAAGTTAAGCGCTTCTTCTGCTGCTTTTGCCATAACAAGAGGATTGTCTCCGAAAAGCTGAGATGCAGCAGGTCTTTCAGTATCGGAAATTGAAAGAAGCTGACCTGATTTTCTGTCACCCATGCTGACACCTTTTGAGGAAGTAAGTTCACCCACAACAAAAGCCGCACCGTAAGATGTGCAAAGCTCACGGAATGCTCTGTCAGCAGCACCTGCCATAGGTGCAAGAGATGCTTTTTTATTTATTTCAATATTGCCTATTTTCATTTAAAATAACTCCGTCGGAATAATTTATTTAATCATATCATAAATTCCTGAAAAAATATACTGTTTTTAAAAATATTTTAGTTTGACATCGTATTTTTATTGTGATAAACTTCATAATATAAAAGATAAAGGAGGCTCATTATGAATATTGAAGCGCTTTTTAAAATAGGCTACGGACTTTATGTTCTTTCAGCACATGAAAACGGTTTTGACAACGGTTGTATTATCAACACAGTAACTCAGGTTACAAACACACCAAACAGAATTGCAGTTACCGTAAACAAGCAGAACAAAACTCACGATATGATTATGAAAACTGCACATTTCAATGTTTCTGTCCTTTCAACAGACGTACCCTTTGAAGAATTTAAGCATTTCGGTTTCCAGAGCGGTAAAGATGTAAATAAATTCGCAGAAATCGACAAATATAAGAGAACTGAAAACGGCATTCTTATTGCACAGGAATATGCAAACGCATATATTTCAGGCTCTGTTTTCCATTCAATCGACCTTGGCACACACACAATGTTTATTGCAGATGTGACGGATGCTGAAATTCTCAGCGACAAAGAATCTGTAACTTATGATTACTACCACAAAAATATCAAACCAAAGCCTGAGAAAAAAACTGAGGGCAAAGTTGCTTACAGATGTAAAATCTGCGGTTATATCCACGAGGGTGAACTGCCTGAAGATTTCATCTGTCCTCTCTGCAAACATCCTGCATCAGATTTTGAAAAGATCGGAGAATAAGAAAATGGGTAAAATAGTAGCATCAGGCGGTATCAGTTTTGGTGACGAAGAAGGGCTTAAAGTTTTTGAAAAAATCGTAGAACTCTGTCACGTGAAAGAACCGAAGGTTCTCTATGTTCCCACGGCAGGACATGATAATTACGACGATTTTGATGACCTGAAAAAGCAGTTCACAGACCTCGGCTGTAAAGAATACGATGTGCTCGTTCTCACGGACGAGTCACTTACATACGAAGAAATCGAAAACAAAATATTTTCATCAGACATTATCTTTGTAGGCGGAGGAAACCTGAAATTCCTTATGGATGTATGGAACAGAACAGGTGCAACTGAGCTTTTCAAAAAGGCTTATGAAAAAGGTATCGTTCTTTCAGGCTCGTCTTCAGGAGGAATGTGCTGGTTTGAAAGAGGTTACGATGACTGCGGTGAAAATGCAGAATTCATGTTCATTGACTGTCTCGGTCTTATTCCCGGTTGCAACTGTCCTCATTACAACAGCGAATACTGGCAGAGCTTTGACAACGTTGTTTCAACGCAGGACCTTGACGGAATTGCAGTTGATAATGACGCTGCCCTTGTTATGAACGACGGAGAAATAAGCGGAGTTCTCGGTGTACCCGAAAGAGGAATTTTCAAGCTTTCAAAAGAAAATAATTATAAGAGAGAAAAAATATTTTAATCATATTTATAAAGAAAAACTCCACTGTCAAAAGTAAATTCTGACAGTGGAGTTTTTTTGCTGAAAATCATTAAATTTCCAATTCAATTGACTGTCCTGCTTTCATTTCTGCTATGAGAATAGAATTTTCAATTACATATTCACTTCCAGCAGGAACACCTGTGCGATCATTCAGTTTAATTCTGAGAATGTTATCACTCTCTGAATAAACTTTTGCTTTTTTCACTTTACCATTTTTCCATTCAAGATCAAAAACAAAATTACCTCTCGCTCTGATACCGCTGATTTTACCCTCACTCCAGCTATCGGGAAGCGCAGGAAGAAGTTCAATGACTCTGTTATCGGGCGTGCCCAGATGACTCTGTATGAGCATCTCCGTAATACCTGCAACACCGCCGAAGTTACCGTCAATCTGGAAAGGCGGATGAATGTCAAAAAGGTTATATGCAGTACAATGGCTGAGAAGTGACTTCAGATGTTTTTCTGCGTGATTCCCGTCCTTGAGCCTTGCACAGAAGCTGATAGTCCATGCTCTTGACCAGCCTGTTGAACCGCCTCCGTTTGAAATACGGCGTTCGATTGTTTTCTTTGCAGCCTCAAAAAGCTCAGGGTTTTCTTCGTTGATTCTGTCTCCGGGATGAAGTGCAAAAAGCTGAGAAACATGACGGTGTCCCGGTTCAGTTTCTTCATAATCTTTTATCCATTCCTGAATTGTACCGTAACGTTCACTCACCTTAATCGGAGGAAGCTTTGCAAGTATTTCCTCAAGTGATTTTATGAAACTTTCATCGTTGTCAAGAAGCTGTGACGCGTGAATTGTACGTGTGAAAAGTGCATCAATTATTTCAAAATCTATTGTTGCACCGTGAGTAAGCATACTTTCCTGTTTTTCACCGTTTTCACCAATATAGAAAAACTCATTTTCAGGAGA
The DNA here is from genome assembly GCA_017520635.1 of Clostridia bacterium. Lineage (GTDB taxonomy): Bacteria > Bacillota > Clostridia > Oscillospirales > Acutalibacteraceae > SIG575. The sequence continues at coordinate 8,682 of JAFXFI010000115.1, read as the reverse complement.
ATTTGACGGAGAAGTTATAAGCCTTCCTTTATCATCTTCAATGAGATAATCTTTAACAAACTCACATGAACCTTTGAGAACAGGATAAATTTCGCTGAGATATTCTTTATCGTTTGTGTACTCATAATGCTCCCACAGATTTATACAAAGCCACGGTCCTGCCATAGGGAAAAATCCGCAGTCAACGCTGTCATGAACTCCTGTTCTGCCGAAAACATCTGATGTATGGTTTACAACCCAACCGTTCGCACCGAAAACATTTTTCGCTGTATTCTTTCCGAATTCACTGAGTTTTTTTACATAATTTATAAATGTTTTTTCAGTTTCAAGCATATTCGCAGGACCTGCAGGCCAGTAATTCATCTGCAGGTTTATGTTGGTGTGGTAATCGCTTCCCCACGGTGGATTGAAGCCGTTACACCATATACCCTGAAGATTTGCAGGAAGCTTTGCTTTTTTACCTGAACTTTCTATAAGCAAGTATCTTCCGAAATTATAGTAAAGAGTAATCAGATCAAGGTCATTGAAGCCGTCATGGAAATCATCAAGTCTCTCATCACACGAAATGTGAGAAAGGTCTTTCGAGGGCATTTCAAATTTCACTTTGTCAAACCATTTTTTATGGTCAGAAATGTGCTTTCCTTTTATCTCCTCGTAATCAACCGCCATGATTTTATCGAGACATTCGTCATTGAATTTTCTGCAGTTGATGCTCTCATCAAAATCAAAATTTTCAATGTTATAATTCGTACCGCATGAAACGTAAACTATAATGTATGTGCAGTTTATTACGGTGATAAAGTCATGTTCTGCTGACAATTCACCGTCGGTTTTTATTTTAAGCTTTGATGAGAAAGACATACCTTCTCCACCCTCACCGTACTGAGTACTTTCGGGGTAAGTAATTCTTCCGTTCATAATGAGAGTATCATTACTGAGCGATGCTGTGTATGCATCACGGCCTCTTTTCATTGTAACTTTACATGAGAAAGGCTTTCCTTCATTCTGAAGCTTATAAACAAAAGCATCATATTCTTCGCTGACAAAGCTTTCACTTGCAAAATTCATTCCGCTTTTCGTCCAGTAAACACGGCATATTGCTTCAGAAAGTTCAAGCTCTTTACGGTAATTATCATAGGGAGATTTATCAAAGAAATCAACAAAAATTTCTCCGAAGCTTTCGTAAGAACGTACATACGGCGGGTCTGACAAAAAAGTTTTTCTTGCAAGATCTGCAGCTTTGTGAAGTTTTTCTTCAAAAATCAGTTTTCTGATTTCTGTAAGTGCTTCAGGAGATGCATGATATTTTTCTTCAAGCTGATGTCCCGACCATAAGCTTTCTTCGTTTATTTCAATCTGTTCGCAATGAGGATTTCCGTACTGCATTGCACCAAGTCTGCCGTTTCCCAAAGGGAAAGCATACATCCAGTCGTTTATAAATTCATTGTGCCAGAGTAATGTTGACATAAAATCACTTCCTGTTTATAATTTTTATTTTTTAAGACCACCGTTTACCATAATTACATTATCCGTAACAACAAATAATCACATCACGTTTCTTATTCAAATCAATTCAAAAACGACTGTATCATGTTTGTTAATTTCAATTGTAATTTCATCTGTTTCACACTCTGAAAAGCAAGTGCCCAGTAACGGTCTGACCATATATTTATCAGGTAAAGATATTTTCACTTCACCGTCACAAACCGAATAAATTCCCACGAAACCTTCTCCGCAATAAACAACATGTCCGTCAGAATTGTAGCAATGAACACCTGAAGAAACAAGAAAATCTCGTAATTCTTCCTTTTTATAAAATGTCTTTTCTGTAGTAGTTTTTATGTAGGGAATGTTCATTTTTTCGCACAGACTCATTGCCTTTTCTCCGTTATCAGAAGAAATAGGTGCAGAAAATATTGCTGCTTTGTATTTACGGAGAACTTTTTCTGCATCCTCAACCATACACAAATCAAAAGGAATACCCGTGTTACCCATTTCATTTCTTACCCAATTTACAGAATGACAGAAGTCACTGCCTCTCGGATTGTTTAGATATGCCTTTTCATCAATAAACATAACGGCTTCTGCTCGAGGATATAGGTCTGATTTTTTATTCTCAGATGTATCAACGATATTTTTCATTTCCTTAATTTCCGACATAATTTTTTCATCGTGATACCAACCACCCCACATATCAAACCACCATACACCTGAGCCTTTTGTAAGTTGATGAACAAAGGCCTTACGTATTGCAGAAAGAGACAGTTCTTCAGTTTCAGGACCGCACCACACAGTTTTATTTCCGTTTTCATCTGTAAGAGTGTAAATATTATCAGGATACATTCCGGGACGTGACTCCTGCATCTGTCGCGTCAGATGTGTTCTTATGTCGCATTCTACAAAATAAAGTTTTCCGTGAGTTTTCAAAGACTCTGTAGGCAGCATATCTCCCCAGTCAATTCCCAGGCTTCTGTTTCTGTCATATCCGCAGGGTGATGAAAAGAAATCAATATAAGGTGAATCAATAATGAATCTTAAGCCGTGCAGACCGTAAAGATAATCGTTGACAAAAGCGTTGTAGCCGTAAAAAACACCTGCAATCTGTTCTCCGTTTACAAGCTCTTTCAGAAGCTTTGCAAAATGCTCTACTGTTTTCGCTGCCATTTCACAACAGAATTCTCCGAAACGACTGACTGTCTCACTTAATTTTGCATCATTAAAATCGTCTTTTGAAAATGAGGGAACAGAATTTATATTGTATTTTTCTTTCATCCACAAACGGAATTTTTTCAGTCCCATTTCAGAAAAAGAACCTGCAAGGTCATGATGCATCCATTCCTGAGTAATACCGCCGCAAAGCTGATAACCTGCAATTTTGTCAGCGTAACTCTGAGAACGTATATGTAAAACAAGTTCTTTAAGTAATTCCCCACCGTCATGCAAAAACAAATCTGAATAAAGAGATTCTCTTCTGCCTGTTTTTGTTTCAACAGTTTCGTAAATATTATTTTCAATCCATTTACGGGGCATTGCAATATTAATTCTGGGAAAAATCAGAGCTTCAGGACATTCAGATAAAATTTCATCTACAATACCGTCAAACTCGGAATAATCAGGAATATCACTTTCAAAAACTCCTGTTCTGAAAGGAGTAAAGCCTGTGAAATTATTTATGGGCAAGTCGGTAAAAGAAACATTTACAAAAAACATTTTGTAGCCTGATTTTATAAAATCGGAAAATTCACCGCATTCATCAAAATATGTAGTATATGCCATGGGTGAATGCAGTTCACCATCAACAGAGATAAATGGTTTGCCATTTTCAAATTGAATATGAGTTTTCAGCATTTTATATCAGCCTTCCGTCACGGACCTTGACTTCAAATGTAGCGATTATATCCATGCATGAAGTACCAACCGAAACAGTATAATCTCCTCTGTGCATTCCGAAATTCATGCGTCGGTCATAATAACAGAAGGCTTCATTCGGCACAAGGATATCAAGCTCAGCATTTTCACCTTTTTTCAATTCAACACGCTTGTAAGCCTTAAGTTCTTTCAAGGGCATTACAACATCGCAGTTTATGCCTGTAAGATAAATCTGCACAACCTCTGCACCATCATATTCACCTGTGTTTTCAATACTCAGTCTGATATTCAGACTGTCACCATTATTGATGCATTCAAAATTCTCTGTGGCAAAAGTTGTATAACTCAGTCCGTAACCGAAAGGATAAAGCGGCGACCCGTCATTTTCAATATATCCGTAGTTTCTGCCCGAGGGCTTCATCGAATAGAAAAGAGGAACCTGCCCTACCGTTCTCGGGAAAGTTATGGGCAATTTACCGCTGGGACAAACATCACCGAAAAGAATTTCGCAAATTGCCTGAGCACCCTGTTCACCGGGAAACCATGCTTCAAGTACAGCACTGCAATTGTCAAGCCATGCTGTCATATCTACGGGAGAACCGTTAAGAAGTACAACTACCGAATTCGGGTTTGTCTTTGTCATTCTTTTTATACTTTCTTCCTGATCAGTTTTAACTTCAAATTCAATATTACCTACAATCACTCCGTTGTTATCTTCCTGAGCCTTACGGGTTACACCGGGAAGACGGATATCGGAACGATCAAGTCCTTCGCCCTCAACAAGAGCTGTCATATATATTGCAGCATCACATTCGGAAGCCACCTTTTCAATACAATCATCGTCAGCAAAAATAACCTCTGCGAAGCCGTCAAGATATTCTCTCAGATACTGCAAGGGAGTCTTTGCATCTTCTGCCGTCCATTTTACTTCAAAAGGACCTGAATAGTTTTCACCTACGGGCAAAACATCTGCACCCATACCGAAAACTGCAAGTTTTTTGATATTATCCTTCTTAAGAGGCAGAACACCATCATTTTTAAGAAGAACCATAGCTCTTCTTGCAGTTTCAAGAGCAAGTTTTTTATGTTCCTCACAGCGTACAAGTTTTTCTGCCTCATCTCTGTCACCAAAAGGCTTATCCATAAGACCAATGCTGAACTTTGCTTTAAGCACACGCAAAAGCGCCTTGTCAATGTCAGCCTCTGTAATCCAGCCTTCCTTGTACGCAGTCATCAGATCATCGTAAGAATTCTGAGGCAGGTCAACATCCAGACCCGCTTTAAGGCTTTCAGCCTGAGCCTTCCATTCAGCATCATAAAGCATATGTCTTTCCCATACACCCTCAACAGAGTTATAGTCTGATACAACAAAGCCCTCAAAACCCCACTCGTCACGAAGGATGTCTGTGAGTAATTTTTCATTACAAGTACACGGAACACCGTCCCAACTATTATAAGCAGACATAATGGACATCGCTCCACCCTCTTTGATACACTTTTCAAAGGGCTTCAGATAAACTTCACGCATAGTACGTTCACTTGTATCGGAAACGTTTGAGTCTCTGCCACCGTAAGAATAATTGTCAGCATAGTGCTTAGGAGTTGCAATAACACCATTTTTCTGAAGACCCTTGCAGATTGCAACACCCATATCGGAATTTATAAGAACATCTTCGCCAAAGCTTTCTATTGTTCTGCCCCAACGGCAGTCACGCACAATATTAACAACAGGAGTAAGTGCTTGTCTGACACCGACTACTGCACATTCTTTACCGATAACATCGGCAATTTTTTCAACAAGAGTGCTATCAAACATTGATGCCATACCTATGGGCTGAGGAAAACACGTTGCCATGCCCCACTGAGCACCGTGAAGTGCCTCGGCATGTTCAATGGGAGGTATATTTTTTGAGTTGCAATTCATACTCTTTTCTATATCACGGTTTATTGCATCCGTAACTTCACCGGGGGAAACAGGTCCACCTCTGTGTTCATGCAGAAAATGACCGGGATTGCGAAAATTACCGAATTTATATATACGGCGTTCTTCGTAATCCTCCCTTATGGGATATAACATCTGACAGGAAAGCTGACATACCTTTTCTTCAAGAGAAAGTTTTGAAAGTATTTCCTGAGCACGTTCAATCGGTGTCTTATCCATAAAAGCAACTCCTTTTTGTCCGATAGCAAAATTATATTTTAATAGCTTTATTGTATCATAAATATCAAATTTGTAAACAAAAAATCCCTGAAAATTTCAGGGATTTTTATTATTCTATTACCATATTGCATTTACGGTGAGACCGTCAACAGTATATATCACATCGTGCTCCTTGCTGTTATCAATTGCTTCGCAGAAAGCCTTCAGCATTTCTTCATCTGTCATAGCAATCGAAAATTTCATTGTAAGACTCTGGGGTGAATACAAAGTTTTTCCCAGGTTGAAGCCGTTAACCCACCAATGAAGCTGAAGAGGTTTATTTACAAGAACCTTGTCGCCGTGAAGAATCTGCATTGACATCGGAAGCATCTGCTCATCGTTTGCACAGTCATAATATGTTCCGGATTTTGATTTATCGCGGCAATAAACGCCGACTTCACCACCGTTTGAAATAGTATAATTGCCTTTCCAGATCTGAATCATATATTCCATGTCGTTATATTCAAACTTGAATCTGCGGGTGTCATATTTAAAAAACACAGGCATTGAAGTAGCAAGTAAATCGTACAAATAACAGAATCCGAAATCACGCATCCAACAGTTGATAGTTGCATATACAAGCATTTCAGAAAGATTGAAGTTAAAGCCGATGCCCACAATTCCGTCATTACCAACATTTGAGCATTCGCCTGTAATGGTGTTGATAAGAAGACCGGGGAAGAAAACCTCCTGACCACCGTCTTTAAAAGTAAGTCGGATGTAAACCTCATATATTTCAGGACTTCCTTCGCGGGGCTGAGAATAAATTTCGCATTTTTGAATAACGCTGAAATAAATTCCTATAAATCCGTAAACAAAACCCATTGCAGCATTGTCTTCTGCGAAATATTTATTACTCTGCTCATACATCCGGCTTCTTAATTCGGCAGTGTCAATCTGAAACGTATCTGTAACAAGATCTACAATCTGATTTGTTTTAGGAATGTTACCGAGAATTGCAGCAAAATCAAGACCGCTGTTAAGAGTGATATATTCACTTACACTTGTTAAGAATTCGTCAACTTCAATATTCATGCTTTGTCTCGGGAACATCCATGTGCCCGTTATAACACGTAATATCCTTGTAAAAGAGTCTAACACACCATTAATTGTAGGCATTGCATTAACAGGTGTTCCGTCATCTGAAGGAACTTCTTGCTCAGGAACATTTTCCACAGGCGGTTCAATTTCAATAATTTCAGAATCAACAATTTCGGAATCAACTGTTTCTGCACTTACTGAAACAACAATTGCAGAAAAAGCAATTACCAATGCAAGCAACAATGAAATCGGTTTTTTTATGTATTTCATAATAACTCCCCTGTTACAAATTTTCAAGAATTATACCACTTTCGGTCGCATTATTCAACATTTATTAAGAAATATGTATATTATTTATATTTTTTAATTTATAATACATATTTTTTAAAATTTGCTTTTGGGATTGACATCTCTTATTTTATATTTTTATTTGCTAAACTTTTATAAGCATATTACACCATATATTACATTATTACGCAAAAAAGCAGAAAGCGTTTTACAGCTTTCTGCTTAGTTTTTAACTATTTGTTATTCTGGGATTATTCCCACTCTGCGCCCTCGATTTATTGTATTAAATAAATTCGTTTAATACTGCGCTGAAAGTGACCTGTTTAATTCAGTTTTTTTATAAGATATAAATGGCTTCACAGATTTTTGTTGTCATTTTGTTGTCATTTTGTTGTCACGGTAATCAGTTACTTACCGACTTCAATCAGACTCCCTAACCAGTGTTCTTTATTCTTACTACTTAAATTATACACAGATCTTTCTCTTAAGTCACGTTCTAAAGCGCACGAAATTTTGAAGCCATTTTCCCAACACGAACGTGCATTGCGCACAAAAACGCCTGTGAGAATTAATCCCACAGGCGTTTGTCAATTTAGCTTACGATAATCTGAACTGTTTCAGAATTATACGAAATACCATGCACAGCCGAACAGGAAAAGCCAGATGAGACACTGCCACCATGTGTATGTCACCTTAACATTACATGTGTCTGAGTATGTTGTTCCGTCTTCTTTTTCAACTGTTACTGTGATAACAGCTTCACCGTGTTTGTGAGTTGTTACGTTACCGTCTTCGTCAACTGTTACAACCTTTTCATTTGATGAAGTCCATGTTACCTTGTAGTCCTCACTTGCGTCAACGGGGCTGATGTCTGCTTTGAGAGTAACAGCTACGTCTTTTCTTACATAGTGGAGAGGAAGATTTTCCTGAATAAGGTCGATGCCGTCAACAAAGATTGTTCTGATTTCGCTCTGGAATTCACCGCAATCATTCTTACAATAGCCGATGAATTTGCCCTTTTCTGTTGTGCTTTCAACCCATTCTTCCTTCACGGGGAAGTCATGACCTGTTGCTGCTACTTTGTCTGCAACATAGTTGTCACCGCATACTGAACATGTGTATGTTGTGAAGCCTTCTTCTGTACATGTGGGAGCTGTTACAGCTGCTACATAGTCGTGACCGGGAGCTGCAATAACTGATTTTTCTCTTGAAAGTTCTGCGTCACATACTGAACAGTATACTACCATTTCGTATGAACCATCTTCTGTACATGTTGCAGGAACTCTGTTTTCTTCAACTGCTTCTGCTTCTGTATGTCCGAGTGCAGGAATTGTTGTTTTTTCTCTTGAGAGTTCTGCATCACATACTGAACAGTATACTACCATTTCGTAAGAGCCTTCTTCTGTGCATGTTGCAGGAATTCTGTTTTCTTCAACTGCTTCTGCTTCTGTATGTCCGAGTGCAGGAATTGTTGTTTTTTCTCTTGAGAGTTCTGCACCACATACTGAACAGTATACTACCATTTCGTAAGAGCCTTCTTCTGTACATGTTGCAGGAATTCTGTTTTCTTCAACTGCCTCTGCTTCTTTATGGCCGAGTGCGGGAACTGTTGTTGTTTCTCTTGAAAGCTCTGCGTTGCATACTGTACAGTAAACTACTGCATCGCCTGAGCCGCCTTCTGTACATGTTGCATCTGAAACGTTTTCATATTTAACTTCGCCTTCTGTGTGGCCAAGTGCTTCTGTTTCTTTTGAATTGAGAACAGTGCTACATACTGTACATCT
>JAFXFI010000010.1 GCA_017520635.1 Clostridia bacterium | reverse complement strand
CGAAGATAAATTTGTTCACATGGGTTCAATGAAAGAGGCGCTTGAAAATATTTTTTTCTTTGCGGATGAAAACGAAAAGAGTTTGAGCCTCAACAGTTTTGTTGATGAAAAATCTGTCATTGGAAAAGGCTCAGCACTTGATAACTGTCTTTTTAAGAATTGCGTTGTGGGTGAAAATTCTATTGTATGTGATGTCACTCTTGAAAATTGCAATATAGGTAACGGTAAAGCCGTTTGCGGTGTGAAGCTTACTGACGGAAGCTTTATTACAATTGTATGTGACATTGAAGAAAATCCGAAAGATATAAATAACGGGATAGAACTTTGGAACACACCCCGTTTTTATAAAGGAAAATCATATACAGATTCTTATAATAAATTTATTTCACAATCCTGTGAAGAAAAACTGAGTATGTCGGAATGTATGGAAAATGCAGATGTGCAATATTATTTTACACGCTGCAGATATCTGAAAGACATGTCCTCATGCAAAGTGAATGAAAATTATCTTAAATTAAGAAAAGAAATTTTAAATAACTTTTTTTCAGAGAAAGACACAATAAAAAGTATAAAATGCAAAAAAGAAAAAGCAGAAGTTTCTTTGCCTGTAAGAGTGAATTTTTCAGGAACATGGACAGATGCCATGCCCTATTGCATTTATAACGGCGGAGAAGTTGTGAATATGGCTGTTACGGTTGACGGTGAAAATCCCATAAAAGTAACTGCAGAAAAAATAAAAGAAAAACAAATTATTTTTTCAAGTGACGGGATGAGTGAGGTTTTCACTTTTGATAAGCTGCAGGCAGGAGAAGAAATTTCTGATTTCAATTTACACAGAGCAGTTCTTGAAGTGGTCGGCATAAATAAAGATACTGTTATTGAAGACGGTTTCAGACTTTCTGCAGAAGTTTTTTTGATTGACAAAGGCTCAGGTCTGGGTGTCAGCAGTATACTTCTTGGTGGTTGTTTCAGCGTTTTGGGAGAACTTCTGGGAAAAGAATATACTGACGAAGAAATTTTCAGAATGGTTTTTGTTGCCGAGCAGATTATGAAAACCGGTGGCGGTTGGCAGGACCAGACAGGTGGCTTAACAAAAGGACTGAAAATTATTTCAACAAATGCAGGCTATGAGCAGATTCCGGAGATAGAAAGAATAAATCTTTCATCTGAATTTAAAAATTTTATTTCTGAAAAATTTATTCTTGTTCCCACAGGCCAGAGACATTTCGGAAGATTTATTGTAAACGATGTGGCAGGAAGATATCTTGATAAAAAAGAAGAGTCCTTATCTGCTCATGCTGAAATAAAAGAACTTAACAAAAAAATTACAGACTGTATTGAGAAAAATAATTTCAAAGGATTTTCAGAAGGTCTTAACAGACATTTTGAATTGCTTAAAAAAATTTCTCCTGCAGTTTCAGATAAAAAAATTGATGCACTTACTTCTTCTTTGCTTGAAACAAAAGCTGATGCAGTTTCAATCTGCGGAGCAGGCGGAGGAGGTTATCTTCTTGTTATTATGAAAGACGGAGAAACCGTAGAAAGTGTAAGCAGTTTTATAAAAAATAAATTCAGTTATATTACGGGAAAAGTCAGAAAGATAGATATAGCATATTAAAAGGAAGATTTTGTAAGATGAAGAAGAACGTATATCTTGTTCAGGCAAGTTGCCTTTACGGCAACACATATTACCTGCCTTATGCGGTAGGTATGCTTGTGGCATTTGCACAGGACAATGAAAAGATCAGAGAAAAATATGACTTCAAAAGAATAATATACAGTCTTGAAGATATTGACGAAAGTATCGCAAGTCTTGATAACCCTTCTCTTGTAGGCTTTTCAAATTCTATCTGGAATTACAGCTATAATCTTGAATATGCAAAAAAATTGAAAGAAGCTTATCCCGATTGTATTATTCAGTTCGGCGGTCATCATGTACCTCCCACAACTGAATTTCTTGAAAAATATGATTTTATAGATTTACTTGTTCACAGAAAAGGCGAAGAGGCATTCAGAGATATACTTCTTTGTCTTGATGAAAATGGAGATTTCAGTAAAATTCCTAACATTTCATACAGAGATGAAAAGGGAAAGCCCGTTCAGACGGAAGAAAAGAAAATCACAATTTCCGATTATCCTTCACCTTATCTTACGGGAGTTTTTGATGATATTCTGAAAGATACACAGTACCGTTTTTCATGTGTTCTCGAAACAAACAGAGGCTGTCCTTACAATTGCTGTTATTGTGACTGGGGTGAGCTTGCATCAAAGGTGCGTATGTTCCCTCTTGAAAAAGTTCTGAAAGAGCTTGAATGGATGTCAGAAAAGAAAATGGAATTTGTGTACTGTGTTGATGCAAACTTCGGAATGTTTGAACGTGATGAAATTATTGCAAACAAGCTTGTGGAGCTTAAAGAAACAAAAGGTTATCCCAACCGTTTGCAGGTTTCTTATGCCAAGAATGAGATGGACAGAGTGTTCAGGATAAACAAGCTTCTTGCAGACCACGGAATCGGTAAAGGTGCAACTCTTGCAATGCAGAGTCTTGAGCCTCAGGTTCTTCAAAATGTAGGCAGAGTGAATATCACCAAAGAGCAGTATGCGAGTCAGATAGTCCGTTACAGAAATTCGGGAATTTCAACCTACACGGAACTTATTCTGGGACTTCCCGGTGAAACGCTTGATACATTCTGCCACGGACTTTGTGAAATTCTTGAACTCGGTCAGCACAGTTCAGTAAGTGCATATTACTGCGAGCTTCTTCCAAATTCAACTCTTGCAAGTCCTGAGTACATGGAAAAATATAAAATAAAAATTGTCACAACTTCACTCAACCAGTATCACTGTGAAACAATGGATGATGTTCTTTCGGGTGCATCAAGTATTGTTGTGGGAACAGATACAATGAGCGCCCAAGACTGGATAAGAGCAAACGAATTTTCAACATGTGTTCAGTCTTTCCATCACTTTGGTATTATGCAATGTATTGCAATGTATATCAGAAAAGAAATGAATGTTTCTTATTATGATTTCTATATGGCACTTCATAAGTTTATTGAGGAAGAAAGCTCATTCTGCAAGCCTTTGTTTGAAATGACGTCAGAGGTTCTCAGAAATTTTGTTGACGGAAAAGGCGGTCTTGTCTGTCAGAATGATATCTTCGGAAAAATCACATATCCGTTGGAGGAAATGGTTTTCCTTCGCTGTCTTTATGATTCAGCAAAGTTCTATGAGGAAATGAAAATTTTTGCGAAAAGATTTATAAAAGATGAAAAATTTCTTGAAGAACTTTTCAGGTATCAGATGTCAGTTGTTTTAAGACCTGTGCATAATGATTATGCAGTACCCTTCAGTTATAAATTCAAAGATTATTTTGATGCAATTCTCTGTAACTCATATATTCCTCTTGAAGAAGAAGCGGTGACATATAAATTCTCAACACCTTTCTTTACAAATGATTGGGTAGAATATGCAAAAGAAATAATCTGGTACGGTAGACGTAACGGCAGAATGATGTTCTCAAGTCAGCCTAATAAAATAGAAGAAATATAAAATAAAAACAAGAAGAAAAGAGGTGATTCGCTCTGAAAAAAATATATATGGTTCAGCCTAATTCTCAGTACGGAAATTCTGTTTATTTTCCTTATGCTGCAGGTTCACTTATTGCTTACGCTTTTACTGATGAAAGAATAAAGAGCGAATACTCTTTTAAATCTTTTATATACAAAAAGATTGATATTGACAAAGTTCTCGAAAGCTTTGAAGAGCCTTATGCAGTAGGCTTTTCATGCTATGTCTGGAACTATGAATACAATAAAGCTTTGGCAGAAAAAATCAAAGAAAAATTCCCTCTCTGTAAAATAATTTTCGGTGGTCACCAGGTGAACAGAGAAAGTGATATTTTAAAAACAGATTATGTTGACTATTGCCTTTTTGGTGAGGGTGAGGAAATTTTCAGAAAACTTCTTCTGTCTTTCATTGGTAAAGATAAGGCGGAAGACATTCCGAACATAATGTATAAAAATGATGGGGAAATTATTTTTACCCCGAAAATGAGAGTTGATATTCCCGAGAGGGTTTCTCCCTACCTTGAAGGATATTTTGATAAACTTGTGGAAGATGAAGAACTTGAATTTTCCGCAATTTTTGAAACAAACAGAGGTTGCCCCAATAAATGCGCTTTCTGTGACTGGGGCAATGAAAAAGCAAAAGTAAGGCTTTATGATATTGAAACAGTCAAAGCTGAGATTGACTGGATGAGCGAAAAGAAAATTGAATACTGTTACTGTGCAGATGCAAACTTCGGCCTTTTTGAAAGAGACGAAGATATTATTGAGTACATGATTGAAAAGCACAAGGGTAACGGTTATCCGAAGAAATTTCAGGCAACTTATTCCAAAAATAATTCGGATACAGTTTTTAGAATAAACAAACGTCTCAACGAAGTGGGAATGTGCAAGGGTGCAACACTTTCTTTCCAGTCACTGCACCAGAATGTGCTTGATAATATTTACAGAAAAAACATGCCCCTTGAAAGTTTCCATGACCTTATGAGTCTTTATACGGAAAACGGAATCGGCACTTATTCAGAAATTATTCTGGGACTTCCGGGTGAAACTTACGAAAGCTTCCGTGACGGAATTGAACAGCTTCTTGAGGGCGGTCAGCACATGTCAATCAATTTCTTCAACTGCGAACTCCTGATGAATTCTATCATGAATGACCCTGAGTACATGGAGAAATATGAAATTGAATATGCTCTGACAGAACAGCATCAGTACCATGTTGTTCCGAACAGAAAGGATATAACTGAATTTTCACGTATTGTTGTTTCAACTTCAACAATGCCGAAAGAAATGTGGATAAAGAGCAATATTTTTGCTGTGTTTGTAAGAGCTTTTCACAACCTTGGTCTGTTGCAATGTCTTGCAATATATCTCTACTATGAAAAGAAAATAAAATATTCTCAGTTCTATGGTGATTTTATTTCCTACGCTCAGGAAAATCCTGATACTGTCTGCGGAAAAATTCACTTGTGGCTTGAAGAAAAATATAAGGAAGTTCTCAGAAATTCAGGTTCTCTTACTTGTACGGACGATGCTTACGGCGAGCTTACGTGGCCTCTTGATGAAGGTGCATTCCTTAAGGCAATGAAAGACCGTGACTTATTCTATGAGGAAACAAAACCTTTCCTGGAAAAATATTTTGATGATATAGAGCTCTTTGAAGAGCTTCTTATTTACCAGAAAAACATTGTAAAAAATCCTTATTCAAAAGGGACTGTTCTCAGTTTCAGTTATGATTTTTATTCTTACTTTTCAAAGATTTATAAGAATAGTTTTACTCCTCTTGAAAAGAAAAAGATTACTATAAAAATTGATTCCTTTGATACTCCTTCCGATTTACCGGAATATGCAAAAAAGGTTGTATGGTACGGGAGAAAAGGCGGACAGAATATTATTAAAAAAATCGAGTACATTAATTGAAATTTTTGAAAGTGGGTAAATGTGTGAAAAAGAAATTCTATTTCATTCAACCGAATACGCTTTTGGGCAATTCAATTTATTTCCCCTATGCAGTAGGGGTGTTGTCCTCTTATGCCTTGCAGTTTGAAGACGTGAGTGAAAAATATGAACTTGCAGGAATTATTTTCAAAGAGGATACAGAGAAAGAAGTTATGTCTTCAATTATTGACCCTGAAATTGTCGGCTTTTCAAACTATTTCTGGAACTATGAATATAACCTGGAACAGGCAAAAAATATAAAAGAAAAATATCCTGAATGTGTAATAATTTTCGGAGGGCATCAGGTATCACGTGATTCGGATTTTCTTCTCAAATATCCTTTTATTGACATTCTTATTTTCGGTGAAGGTGAAATTCCTTTCACAAGAATTTTACGTACTCTTGATAAAGGTGAGAGCCTTGGAAATATCCCTAACATTTCTTTCAGAAACGGCAATGGCGAAATTATAAAAACTGAAGATAAAGCAGAAGGTGTGGAGAATTATCCCTCACCTTATCTTACAGGGATTTTTGATAAGCTTCTCAATGTACCTGAGGGAATGGAATTCAATGCTCAGCTTGAAACAAACAGGGGCTGTCCCTATCATTGCTCGTTCTGTGATTGGTGCGATTACGATTTACCTATGCGTCAGTTCCCTATGGAAAGAGTAAAGAAAGACCTTGAGTGGATATCAGGTCACAAAATTTCTTACTGTATGTGTGTTGACTCAAACTTCGGTCTTTTTGAGCGTGATGAAGAAATTACTGAGTTTGCAGTTTCACTTAAAAAGAAAAACGGTTTCCCCGATAAATTCGGTGCATGTTTTGCAAAAAATAAAACAGACAGAATTTTCACAATAAATAAAATGTTCAACGACGTGGGAATGAGCAAAGGTGTTTCTCTTGCATTCCAGAGCATGTCGGAAACAGTTCTTGAAAATATTTCCCGTAAAAACATGAACAAGGATAAGCTTTCTGAACAGCTTGAGCTTTATCATAAAGCAGGAATACCTACTTATACAGAACTTATTTTAGGACTTCCCGGTGAAACTCTCAAAAGTTTTTCAGAGGGTATCTGCGAGCTTTTAGAGAGAGGTCAGCATGATTCTATCAATGTTTTCAGATGTGAGGTTTATCCTAACTCTACTCTGTCCAACAAAGATTATATGAAAAAATTCGGCATCAAAACGGCCATAAACAAACTTAACATCAACCATTGTGCAATTTCAAATGCAGTATTTTCAGGCGGTCTTGAATATATTATTGAAACATCTACAATGAGTGCAGATGACCTTGTAAAGGCAACTGTATTTTCTGCCTGCATTCAGAGCGTTCATTGTCACGGACTTTTACAATGCTTTGCAATTTATCTTCACAATGCAATGGGAGTGCCTTATTACAATTTCTATAATTCATTTATAAATTATTTTTCAGACCGTGAAGGCGTTATCGGTGATACCATAAGGAGAATAAGCAGATGTATTGAATCAACTGCTGACGGTGAAGCTGACCTCAGTTACATCAACCGTGAGTTCGGTGATATCACATGGCCTTACGAAGAAGCAATGCTTCTTGATTATATTTATAAGCTTGATGATTTCTATAAAGAAGCAGAGGAATTCATAAAAGATTTCGGCATTGAAGAGAACGTTATGAATGAACTGATGTCTTATCAGAAAAATCTTATTGTAACTCCATTTGATAACGACGTAAAAGCCACATACAGTTACAACTGGAAAGAATATTTCTATAATATTCTTGCAAACAAAGAAACAAAGCTTGATAAGAAAGAAACTACTCTCAGATTTTTTGCAGACGATGTTCCCTCAGATTGGGAAAACTATGCAAAGAAAATAATCTGGTACGGCAGAAGAAATAAAAAGACTATCAGAACAGTAGAAAGTATCTGAAACAAATTTCAGAAGGAGGAAATGAAATGAAGAACGTATATTTTGTACAACCGAATAACGAGCTTTCAGAATCTTCATGTCTTCCTTCGGCAGTATATCTTCCCTATGCGGTAGGTGCTATTGCAGCTTATTCTTTTTCAAAAGAAGAGATAAAGAAAAGCTACAATCTGTGTGATTTTATTTTCACCAAAATGCCAATAGACCAAGCTCTCCGACAAATAACCGAGCCGTACATAGTCGGCTTTTCAAACTATATGTGGAGTGTGGAATATAATCTTGCCCTGGCAAAGGCAATAAAAGAAAAACATCCTGAGTGTATTATCGCTTTTGGCGGTGTTCAGGTGCCTGATGATACAGAATATCTTGAAGAATATCCGTTCATTGACCTGCTTATGCACAGTGAGGGTGAGGTAACCTTTTATAAACTTCTTACAACTCTTAATGAGGGTAGAAGTCTGGATGAAGTTCCTAATATTTCTTATAGAAAAGACGGTACTCCCGTTCAGACAAAAAAAGAATTGGGACCACCTCTTGAAGATTTTCCGTCACCATATACAATGGGGTTGTTTGATTATATTGTCAACAATCCTGAATATGAAAATATTCAGTTTGATACTGT
>JAFXFI010000114.1 GCA_017520635.1 Clostridia bacterium | reverse complement strand
TACGGTAAAAACGAAAGTGGTAAAAGTACCCTTGTAAACCTTATTTCCCGTACCCTGTTTCAAAAATCAAAAATTGACAACAGAACCGATAAAGACTTTCGCAATCTATATTTTCCTACATCTAAAAAAGGTAGCACTTTTATTGCAGACTCTGTTGACGGCAGAATCACTTTCGAAACAGAAAAAGGTACTTTTGTACTTTCCAAAGAATGGGGTGCAGATTCTCATTGTAAACTTACCACCCCTGACGGAATAATACGAGACCAGAACAGTATTGACGAGATTCTGAAAGAAAGCCTCGTTTACGGCGAAGGCGTTTACTCTGATTTTCTCCTTTCATCCCAGCGTAATACAGATATTTCCCTGCAGACTATTCTTGACGCTTCAAAGAAAAACGATGCGAAACAGGAAATCATTGATGCAGTATCTCAGGCTTTTGCCGAAAGTGACGGTATTTCCGCAGATGCTATCGAACAGGCAATCACTGCAAAAATTGATGCAGTTGCCGGTGCACATTGGGATTTTGAAAGAGAAATTCCACAACGCAAAGCTGGCGGAGACAGACACAAAAAGCAACTCGGAACAATACTCGAATCATATTATGCATTGGAAGATGCTCAGAACATATTGGATGAAATCTCCCGTCTGGAAACTGAGGTCGAGCGTGTTACAAATGACTTTACACACAAAGAAAACGAATTGTTGGCAGCCGAAGAAGCATACAATAAGTTCAACACCTTTGCAAACCGACTCACCATTCAGAGTGACCGCAAAAAAGCAATCGAACGCATTGATAAGGACCTTTTAAAATTCGCAGAGGTTTTAGCAAACTGGCCAAAGCTTTCCGAAAACCTTGAAAAAGCGAAAACACTGCAAAGAGAAAAGTCAGACCGTGAACTGCTCGACAAATACGAAGCTGCAAAAAAGGTTGTTGACAAAATAAAATCTCTGAGTGCTGATGCTTCAGATTGTGCATGTCCCACCGGTGATGAAATTATGCAGGTGAAAACTGCACAGCGCAGCATCACCTCTCTTAAAAACAAGCTTTGCGGCATGAACATCACTGCCGCCATAAACAATTTTGGCGGACACAATGTTGAAATCACATCCCTGCTTACAAACGAAAAAATTGATTTTTCCGGTGACATCGCAGCATTGACAGAAGCTGTAAAAATTGTTGTTCCCGGCATCATAGAAATACAATTATCTCCAGCAGATGTGGATGTTACCGCTGTCGAAAAGCAAATTTCGGATCTTGAAAAAAATATTTCAGATATTTTCACAAAATATAAAGTAACATCTTCAGATGCTCTGGAAAATCTTGCCAAAACCATCAGCGAAGCAAAAGCTGAAGCAGATACTGCAAATAAACATCTCACCTTGATTTTAGGTTCTGTTACATACGAAGACCTTGAAGCATCAGCCAAAGCTATAACTACTGTTATCCGCCCTAAGGAAGCAATTGAAAACGATATTTTCACTGTTTGCGGTAGTGCCGATGCAACAAGCTTTATCACAAGAGCAGAAACAATTATAAACGGCTATACAAACGAATACGGCAGTATAAACGATTTAAAGGCAACTGTTTATGATCTGGAAACAGACCTTCGCAAGAAAAAAGAATCTGTTTCCGATACAGACGACATTCCCGAAGAATTCCGCAATATTGTTGATGCCGATGCACATCTCAGAAGATTGAAATTCCGATTGGATTCTGCAAAACAAGAACGGGAAGATGCATTGGTAAAAAAGACTGAGGTTACCCGCAATCTTGAAAACTTCAGAGAAAACAATGAGGCTGACCCGACTGAGACATTTGAAGAAGCAAAAAGAGTGTTTGAAGAAGAAAAGTCACTTCTCCGTCATTGGCTTCACATCAGAGAGGTTTTCGAAGCACAGAAGGAAAACATTCAGAATAACCCTATGCAGGATATTGCCGACAGCTTTACCCGTTATCTCGGAATCATCTCAGCTGACAGAATTTCTTCTGAATTCCCTGAGGCTGATAAACTGAACATGCAGATTTACAGCGGCAAAAATCTTCTCGATTACAGCAAGCTGTCTGAGGGCACAAAGGAAACCGTTTCACTTGCATTCCGTCTTGCCGTGCTTGACCATCTTTTCCCTGATGGTGGTGGTATCATTATATTTGATGATCCTTTCACCGATATGGATAGAGAGCGAACTGCTCAGGCATGTGAACTGATAAAGGAATGTGCAAAACGCCATCAGGTTATTTTCCTCACATGCAAAGAAGAATATCTTGATATGTTTGCAGGAAATAACATCCGCTTTTAATGGAGGATATTTATGACTGATATAACTTATTTAACAAGTTCTGTTTGCAGGAGTCACTAATTTGGTGAAAAAATATTTTAAAAGTTACACAAACAGGCTGTTGGCTTTTTAAGAACGAGAACTGCGAAAAATCCACAAAAAGATGACTTCTGTTTGCAGAAAGTAATAAGTTTTGCGATTTGAAATTTTATGCACTTAAACTATATTTTAAATTTTTGGAGAAAAGAAAAATGAGAATGGAAACCGAATATTTAGTAGCTGCTAAATCCGCAGAGGCACATAACTGGATTTATAATCAGTTGGGTAACTTCTTTTACGGCAAAGAAGTTGATCGCCCATTTGTAAATTACGTCACAAATGTACTTAACGTGATGAAACAAGTGATTAAGGTTGTACATCAAATGGAAGTCAGCGGGCAAAAATATGAATTTACTATTGTCGGAAAATGTGACACTGATTATGATTGTGTCCTCTTTGAGATTGAATATGCCGGGAACGAGCCATTAATTAAGGCATCTCAAGGAGATCCGGATAGAGACAAAAAGCAATTCTATCAGTTCAGAAAAGCAAACTATAAAAAAATCCCGAAACTGCTGAAAAGAGACAATAGCAGAACTTTCAAACAGGCAATTGATGAGAACTTGCCTCTTGGGGGCTTTTTGAATGTTAGTTACGACGAATGGATCAAAAGCATCTTATCAGAACAACAAATCTCTCAGCGACGGTAACAGACTTGTAGGCAGCATCTCCCACGTTGCAGAAATAAAAGAAAAAATCGACCGTCAGATTGTTATCACAAAAGAAAAATCAGGCGGAAGCAAAATTAAAATTATATAAACCCTTCCACACACAAGAAACCCACGGATGAAAAGCAAACATCATCCGTGGGTTATTTTTATGACTTCTAAATTTTATTTCTGTTAGCTGAATCAGTCTGAAAGTCTGCTTTAATCTTTATATCCTCTCGTATCTGTTATTACGGCTTCTGTTTTTATCTGCCTTATCAATCATTGAGATTTCCACACAATAACTGCTGCTTGAATTCGTTACAAAGTCTGTTCTGATTTTCATAGTGGGATTTCTCCTTTTGAAAATTGAATTATTTTTACAGAATCAGAATCGGCAATATCTGACGAACACTTCTTCGTCTTTAATTCCAATTAAAACGGATGCGAATTTATACTCATCTTCACCACAGGGAACAGCTTCGATTGTTAATCTTAATTCTGTAGTGTCAGACCTCTTTATTTCATCAACTAAATTCTGAAACAATCCTGCTATTTTTGCAATTGATTCTGTTGAAAAAGAGAGGCTTCCGCTTCCTATAATTTCACCATAATCTTCAAATATATCATCAATGAAACTATCAGAATCCCATGCACCTGCTTCGTCAATTGCCTGCTTCAATATATCAATAATTCTATCGTGCAATTCGGTATTATCAGTTTCGTCAGAGCCTATATAAATTTCAGGCGTGTAGCAGTACCAATATTCAATATCGGCTATACATTCAAAGGATTCACTATATTCCGGTTGTCTTAATCCGTTCTCGTCATACAAATACATATCTACATACGAATCCGTATCATAATAATCAATACTTTTGTAAATGACATTTGCCTTGATCTCTTCATCATCAGAAAGATTTTTCATAAAAGTATTCAGCATACGCCATCCCGGACCCATACCATTATTTGTTGATGATAAAGTCAATGAAATATTTTTATATGAGCCAAGCTTTTCGCATACCTTATGCAAATCAGAACCTTCAGATATGCTCGAAACATCCGTTTCACAGAACTCTTCGCCGTCAGCAATGAGTCTGATTGAGTTGATTCCCCATGTTTTAATCAGGTATTCCCCCACCTGAAAAGCAATAGACGCTGTTTTTTCGTTAACGTTGTTGATTTTCATTTCTTCGTAGGTGTTTACTTCAAAGCTCATGTTTTATTCTCCTTAAAGAGTTCTCTTTTTTCACTTGTACAGAAAACAATTTCCGGCATTAACGGACATCCACCCATACAAAGATCTTTCTTTTCACACCCGAGGCAGGCACCACGCATTTTGTTTCTGAACCTTTCAAAAGCGTCACTGTTCCACGCTTCGGTGATCGTCATATTACGCAAAGAGACTTCATACCGTTTTTCCTGATCAAAACTACAAGGCACCATAACTATGTCAGCACCTATATAACAACTATATCTTCCGCCTTCGCAGGTGTCAAGAGATTCGGGCAAAATTGTTTTGCAGAAAATTACAGCACCGGGAACATTGCAGCTGTCCATACCAACCTTGAACGGATGTCGTTTGTCAATTTCAGCAAAAAATTCTGCAACTCTCGGGTCATCTGTTTCAAGCATATTTGCTTTTGTTCCCTGTCCTGCAGGTTTATGAAGCAGGAATATCACTGCATTGATGCCCTTGGGAAAATCGTTATTTCTGAGATGCTCAATCGCCTCGTCAATACTGTTTTTTCCGAGGACATAGTGAATGTTTGTTTTCACTCCTGCATCAAGAAGCATCTGAATTGCCCTAAGTGTGTATTCACTTCTGTACCAGCTCACTGCCACTGCACCGCAATACGTTTTACAGAGTTCTGCAATCTCAGGTGTCATGCCATAACCTGATGTAGTGAAATTAGGCACAAGAATATTTTCACGGCAGATTTTCAGAATCTCTTCAAAATGCTCATGCTGGTCAGGGTCTCCTCTGCCACCGAGAGCAAACTGATTACATCTGCCTCTTGACTGTTCAGCAATCCATCTGAAATCTTGGGTTGACATGTTCGGTTGCTCCACTAACATACCACTCTGGTAACAGCCGATACCCGCTTTGGCGCAAAGACCTGTTTTTCCGTGAATACAGTGGCCCATAATTCCCACATCAATAAGATGAGGGTATGACGCCATAAACGGATCTGCTCCTGTGTCATTGCCGTTTTCATCGAGAACACCTGTGCGTATATATGCACCGGTTTCAGTATCGAAAGCCGATCTGAAATTATATTTTTTATCGTTGATTATGTATCGCAAACAATCACCTGCTTATATTTACCCATTAAGTTTCAACTGTAATTGATCCAAATCTGACTGCGAAAAATTATCGGGATTTATTCCACATCTGTAACAATGGCTTTCGAATGCACCTCGGTCAATTTCAGTAAGACCTGTAGAAAGGAGCGATTCTGCTACCCGTTCAATATGTTCATCACGGATCCCGTTGTAACCCGATCAAGTACACCAAGTTGCCACGGTTCAAACATAATTTCACAACCTTTCTTTTTCTGAATAATCATATCACATATCAGATTTGCAGACAAGTGAAAAGTTCATCTCTGTCCCGAAAATAGGACTATGAATTCGAAACCTGCTATATACCTTAAGCAAGAAACAACCGCCCGCTTACATCTCTGTCAGCAGGCGGTTGTTCATTTTGGTAAAACTTTCATTGCTCTAATCTGAACTATAACAACTTTTCAAAAATCAGTTCAAGGTCTTCGTCTGATGTGGGTAGCACTTCGAGAACATGGTTTTCTATGGCATCATACATTATTTGTTCTTTTTCTTTGAGTCTGTCATACACAGCCTCGTCCAGAGACCACTCCCCGTCCTCAGTGTGGTACATAAGTTCCATAAAATAATACTGGGTGTACTGTCCCTCGGGAAGTCCAAGACGGTGAATTCTGTCCTTCGACTGAAGAAGGTGAACAAGATTATAACTATATTCAAAATAAATCGCATCGTGACAGACACTGTGAAGTGATACAGATTCTGCCAATGTGTGGGGATTGGTGATGAGCACCTGAAACTCTCCATCTTTAAAATCGTTAATAAGCCCCTGTCTTTCCTCAAGAGGAACTTCACCAAAAACGCAACAGGTTTTAATACCTTGATTTTCAAGTTCACGGGATATTCTTTTTATTGAATCAACAAAAATGCACCAGATAACAACGGTTTTGTTCTGACTTGTCAGTTCAGTAGCCAGATCAATACATTTTCTGAATTTTGTTGATGAACCTGCTTTTTCAATCAGTTCTCTTACCTCATCTGAATAATCAGCATAGTCAATCTGAGAAATTTCCAAACTGTCATCAAGAAGAAACGCAAACTCACCTAAATCCATTGAACGAAGAAGCATTTCAGGCGCACTCTCAAGCTGCATAAGTCTTACCAAAAGTGCAAGTTTATTGCGACGATACTTTATCTTCAATATATGCATCAGTCTGTCTTCATCTGCTGATGCCATAAATTTGCATACAGTATCATCATTAGCTTGGGGAACTCCCAATTGATTTTTTGTGGTACGGCAGAAGAAAGGCTGAATTTTATCATTGACTGTTTCAATTTCTGTCAGTGTGGGATTTTTGAGCAATGGAATTGAAAAATCAAAAAACACATCGTATTCATCAGGAAACAGAATGTGAAGAAGATTATATACATCAAGGTAACTGTTGGGAATGGGTGTACCTGTCATCGCAACTACATACGAAGCCTCTTTCGCAAGATTCAGCGAATGAGAAGCGTATTCCCCCTCAACGCTTTTCACCTTATGCACTTCGTCAAAAACAAGCAATGTATATTCTTTTATAAGAGACACAAGCGCATCTTCAACACCTGCAACTGACTCATAGTTAACTAAAATCAAATTGGAATTACCCGATTCATAAAGCAACCCCATTCTTCTCTCGCGGGAAGTTTTATAGTTCTCGGAATGTATATTGAATACATTGAGCCTATCCTTGCTACCAAAGCAGGCTTTGAATTCATCAATCCAAGAACCAAAAGCATTCTTCGGACATATTACAACTATTCTTTTTACAAGTTCCTTGCTTTTCAGATAAGCATAAGCTCCGAGAACAGATGCAGTTTTCCCTGAACCGGGAACAGAAAAATTTGCACTTTTCTGCATAGCACACATAAAAAACGAATCCCACATTTGCTGTTCACGCAAAGGTCTTATCATAGCAGAGTTAACTGTTTGTGCATACTGTTCAAACTTATTTTTCAGTTTGTTATCACGGCTTTTAATTTCCGTTCCAAGCCTTGAGCGTTTATCTATGTAAATTTCTTTACTATCAATATAAGACTGCAATCTTTCACTGACAATCATATCACTTTGTTTCTTCTGACAAATTGATATGATTTTTTTATAATCAAGATATGTTAATGATTTCTTGAAGTAAACGGTTTTATCGTTAACATTACCCACATATCTTTTCAACGAAAGTTTATAAAATGCACTCGTTGTAAAAACCTCAGCATCTTCTGAAATTTCAAGAAACAACCCACCGTCATAATCAATTTTCCAGACAGACATCACAGTTGCTCCTTAATAGTTTCCACCGTTTCAACAAGACGGTCAAGCTGTCTTTTAAGTCGCTGTATTTCACTGTCATTCATCTTGCTGATAATATTTGTATCGATATCTTCAAGGAATGTTGTTGCCTTCTCGGCAAGTTGAATCGGTCTGTTTCTTGTATCATTCTTTTTTACTTTAGTAAGCGCCTTTTCTACAGACCTTTCCATTCCCTGATTCAGCTCATCATTGCCTCTGACAACATCCCTGATAACCGTGGTGTCTACCTTTCCCACTTCAGGCAGAAGCTCAAGAGATTTTTCTGCAAACTCCTTCTGCTCTTCAAGAAATTCTTCCTGATATGCAGTACCAATAATGCTCTTAAAGTTTCTTATAAAACGAAGCAGATCACCTGTTGTCTGCATAAGAAGATTGTTGAAAACGCTTATTTTCAAGTCTTCTTTTTCATCCTCAGTTTTACATTTTCTGAGCAATTTTTCTAATTCTTCAAGCACGGAATAAATCTGAAGGTCTCTTGCAATATAGAACTGTTTCGGAGCATTTATAAATTCAAGAAATTCTATCATAAGCTGCGCAAGTTCAACCTTCTTTTTTACTTCCGCAAGAGATTCATTGGTGCTTTTTGCATACTCCTCTTCAGAAAGCAGTTTGGTGTCTATAATATCATTGTAGACACCTACAAGCCTGTCAATTGTGCTATATTCTACCTTGCTTTCTTCACCATGCTGAATAGCAAGTTCAAGCATTTTAATCTGCTTTGCGCTGTTTTCATAATTCCTGTCAAGAATAACCGTTTCAAAATACATAAAGCGATCATTTTTTTCAGCAAGTCTTCTAAGACATGTAAAACGTCTGTTACCATCAATAACTCTACCGTCAGCGAGAACAACACCCGGCTCTCTCTGGTCAACAAGTTCGATGTTTGTCTGAGTTTTTCTTATAGCATCGGGATTGCTTTCTACAATAAATTTTTCTATAATCTCGTTGTATTCTTCTCTGTTTGATAAATCAGGCATTCTGCCCTCATTCTGCGACTTATACTGACTCATCCATGTTGCAATTCTATCGTTCTGGTCGTTATAAAAAAGGCAGTCAAGGCGTACTTTGTAAACGGGATATGCCATTGTGATTCCGTCAACAGTAAGTTTCCTTGTCATTGTTGTTCTCACAACAAGCTTTTGCTCTATTCCTTCTTTTAACAAATTCATTTTTAAACCTCCTCGAAATATGTATCGTAATCAATGTATACTGTTTCCATTATTTCATCATAATAAAGTCCTGCATTTTTTGCAACACTTAACAATTTATATCTGTCTATTACAACTCCGTAATATTCTCTGCAAAGTTTTTCCAGGTCATAAATATCTATCTTGCTTTCTCTTTCGACAAGCCAAGCGATGAAATCAGGCAAAGTAAATTTTTCTTTACCAAGACGCATCAGTCTTGTTCCTCCGCAACGGACATAACTGAAGTGTTCCTTATCTTCCAC
>JAFXFI010000113.1 GCA_017520635.1 Clostridia bacterium | reverse complement strand
TTGTCATCTTGATTCTGATTGCTCCGTCAGCATCAAATGTTACAGCACCACGTACAGGTCTGAGACCTTTCGCAGCATTCACATAAGGATCCATTTCATAAAGTTTAAACACTACTCTGTAAGTTGACTGTGAACCATCAGCTTCTGTAACTGTAAGTCTGCCTTCGGGATTGAATGTGTTCTGTGAGCCGTAGAAAATGTAGAGTGTTTCCTGCTCTGTGAACATGCCTTCTGCGCCGTCAAGTGTTGCGGTTGTACCGTCAAGGGATGTTTTGTAAACACCGACTGAAGACTGACCTTCTACCATTTCAGCAAGAATATAATCGCCCTTTACATCGTTTGCAAGAGAAACCTTACCTCTGATAGGCTTGATTTTCGCTGTGGGGTTAAAGTTAATTTCTCTTTCCATCTCGTAGAGTTCAAATACTACGGGATATGTTTCAATTGTACCGTCAGCGTAAGTTACCTTCATTGTAGCAACGGGGTTTGTCTTATTCTGTGACTGATATGCAACATAGTCACCTGCACGGTCCTGAATGTTACCGCAGATGTCAACAAGCTCAACTGTACCATCGTCAGTCATGTCCTTATAGATACCTGTCATTGTTCTGCCTTCAGCCATTGTGATTGCAAGATAATCTTCACCCTTGTAAGACTTCATTGATACTGTACCGCGAAGAGGCTTAAGACTTGATGTATCAAAAGAGTCTGTTTTGGTTTCTGTTGTATATGACACGTAAGTATAGTTGATAAGTGCATTGTTTTCGTCATAATAATCTTCACATGTTGTCATGCCTACTGTAAGAAGACCTTGCTTGTTTGTAGCAGTTTTAGCCCAGTCCTCACTTACAAATACAGATTTTTTTGTGTCAGAGACATCGCAGAGAGCTTTAAGATAAAAAGTTGCAAATGCATCATTCTCAGGCTTTGCATAAGTTGAGTCATCTATACCGGTTGATACATCGTATGCCGCTGTGATATATGCTACACCGTACTGTGCTTTTGCTTCGGGAGTGTTCCATGTTTCGGGGGCTGAAGTTTTGTCAAAGCCCAGCTGTCTGTCAGCTCTGCCGCCGAACAGGTAGTTTCTTTCGGCAAACATGTCTGATGCGGTATAGTAGGTGCGGTTGGTTGTTTTACCTACAATTTCAAACTGAGTTTTATCAAACAGAACAGGAACCTGGATGTTGGAAATGAAGAAATTTGAGGAAACCTCAATTGTTACCGTAAGTATATCGTCAGCTTTAACTGCTTTGTCGCTGAGGACTGTTGTTATTTTTGCTGCAGCCCTTGTGATGTCAGTTTCCGTGGCTGCACTACCTGAGAGAGATACTGAACCAAACATCATTATCATTATAATAACGGCAGAGAAAAATCTGATTAAGCTTTTATTTTTCATTATACTGCACCTCTGAAAATTTAAAATCATAACTATTATACTACTTTTAAATAATAAATACAATAGAAAAAACAGACTATTGCGTTTTGCAATAGTCTGCCTGAAAACTTATTTGTTATATTTTTTGTATCCGGGATGCTTGCCTGTGATGTTGTATCTGTTGATACGAAGATCCATAAGTTTGTCGATTTCTTCTCTTTCGATTTCTTTAGCACCACCGAGAAGACGTGCATTCATGCTGATTTTTGCCCAGAGTTCAAGTGTTTCCATTCTGTAGTATGCAGTAAGGAGGTCAACACCCATTGTAAGTGCGCCGTGATTCTGGAGAAGAATTGCATCATGTTCAGGAAGGAACTGCTCAATTCCGTCAGGAACTTCGTTTGTTGAGGGAGTTCCGTAGGGGGCAATGGGAACTGAGCCGAGAGTGAGAATTGATTCGGGCATTATGTAGTCATCCATGTGAATATGTGCCACTGCAAAAGCTGTTGAAACGGGAGGATGAGCGTGAACAACTGCACCTACGTCATCTCTCTTTTCATAGCAACGGAAATGCATTTTAATTTCTGAAGAAGGCTTGTAACCTTCAGGACCTTCAAGAACATTACCATTCTTGTCTACCTTAATAAGAATTTCGGGAGTAATAAAACTTTTGCTTGTTCCTGAGGGAGTTACAAGGAAGTTTCCGTCATCAAGTTTAACGGTGATATTACCGTCGTTTGCTGCCACCCAACCAAGCTGCCACATTCTGTGACAAACGTCGCAAATCTGTTCCTTAATAAGTTTCTCGTCCATTAATACCATCTCCGATAACCGAAAAAATTTTGAACTTCATAATACTCCTTTTGACAAAAAATGTCAATGCTTTTCGGAAAGTTTTTTAATTTTTTCTTTATATTGATTTATTTATAAACACAAGTTATAATAATAGAAAATATTTTGTGTGAGGTTTAAAATGAAAAATAAACTTACATATAAAAGTACTGCTGTTTCGTGCTACATCGGTTTTGCCGTACAGTCGATTATAAATAACTTTCCGTCATTGCTTTTTGTTATTTTCAGAACATATTTCGGAATAACGATTTCACAGCTGGCAATGCTTGTTTCAATTCTTTTTCTGACACAGCTTGCAGTTGATGTTTTCAGTATTAAATATGTTGACAGAATGGGTTACAGAATGACAGCACTTGTGTCACATGCTTTTTCTGCCGTGGGACTTGCACTTCTCGGGATATTGCCGAGAGTTATGGAAAATCCTTTTGCAGGACTTGTTATCTGCTCGATAACCTACGCCATAGGTGCAGGTTTTCAGGAAACGGTGCTCAGTCCTATTGTTGATTCAATTTCCGATGAACTTGGCAGCGGTGCTATGAGCTTTCTTCATTCATTTTACTGTCTCGGACAATGCCTGACGGTAGTTGCGACAACTGTTTTTATTAAACTTTTCGGAGAACAGTATTGGTATATACTTTCTTTCCTTCTTGCACTTGTTCCTGCATATAACTTTGTAAGATTTTTGCTTGTGCCCATGAAACCCACTCTCACAAAAGAAGAAAAAACTCCTCTGAAGGAGCTTTTTTCGTCAAGAGTTTTTGTTATTGCAATGATTGTTATGGTAGGCGGAGGTGCTTCTGAGCTTTCAATGGTTCAGTGGTCGTCCATGTTTGCAGAAAAAGGTCTGGGAGTAAGTAAAATGACAGGAGACCTTTTAGGCCCCTGTCTCTTTGCGGTATTTATGTTTGCAGGAAGACTGTTAGGTGCAAAATTTGAAGAAAAAATAAACATGCAGAAGCTTCTGATGATAAGCTCTGCTTTTGCAATAATCTGTTATCTTACTGCAGGACTTTCACTCAATTCTTATATTTCACTTGCAGGATGTGCTTTGTGCGGTGTTTCGGTCAGCCTTATGTGGCCCGGTACACTTACACTTGCTGCTTCAAGATATCCCAGAGGCGGTGCATCAATGTTTGGTGTTCTTGCATTATGCGGAGACCTGGGTTGTTCTTTCGGTCCGTGGCTTTCGGGAAAAGTTTCTGACCTGGCACAGCACAATGAGACAATCGTTTCGTTTGCATCACGTTTTTCTCTTGACAGTGAACAGGCGGGACTGAGAACAGGTATGATGATTGCGGCTGTTTTTCCTGCGATAATTTTTATCGGACTTTTCTTTTTCAGAGAGAAAAAACAGAAACAATAAATTCGTCATCTATCTCTGTTATAAATTTAAAATTTTCATTTGTTGTATCAATTGAAGTAAGCTCTCGGTCTATTCCTGTGCCGAGGGCTTTTAAATATGCCTCTTTTTTTGTCCATATTTCAGTAAATTTTATATGGGGATTTTCACTATGTGAAATTGCATCAATTTCATTTTGTGAACAGACTCTGTTTACCAGATTGTCTTTTGCAGGACGGAGTTTTTCAATATCAATTCCCACTTCTTTATCGCTTATTGCAAGTGCTACCAAATTACTGCTGTGGCTGAGAGAAAAATAAATATAAGGATGGCTTTTGCAATAAGGCTTTCCTCTGTCTGAAACAGAAAAAATAATATCTTCTTTGGGAATGTTATATTCCTCGGAAATTTTATCCTCTGCAAAGCCCTGAGAAATGAGAATTGAAAGCTTTCTGTTTTCGTTTGAGGCAGACAGAAATTCTCTTTTCTTTTCTTTGTCAAGGTGCGACAAAAATTCTTCTCTTTTTTGTTCGCTGAAGCTGTCAAATTTTTCTATGTAATATTTCATAATTTTCTCCGGGAGTAATATGAACGTTATTGAATTGTAAAACGGCGGCTATACCGTAGGGGACGGGTTTCCCGTCCCGTCATCATCAAAACAATTCAGGGACGGGCGCCGAAAGGTTGCCCCTACGTTAAACCTGTGATTTGCATTTTGTTTTTTTAATGAACGTCGTCGTTCATGCTTGTTGACTCGACAAGCTCATCAGTTCTTCTGAACAAGAGCGAAATGCACCATACTCCGGCAAGGGCAACGAGTGTGTAAATGATACGGCTGAGGATTGAATCCTGACCGCCGAAAATCCACGCTACCAAGTCGAATTGGAACAAACCTATACCGCCCCAGTTAAGAGCACCGATGATGACGAGGACCAAGGATATTTTATCAAGCATATTTTCATCTCCTCCTGTCAAGGTTATTGTTGACAGAGAAAAAGAAAATATTCAGTTTTATTGTGATAATTTTTCAACAAGTTTTTCATCCGGTTTTACAAACAGAGTGTTGTAAACATGGTAGATTACAAAACCGGGTTTTGCACCGTTTGGCTTTTTTAAATTTTTAGCCAAAGTGTAATCCACGGGAACCTGTGAAGACATGCGTGCCTTGCTGTTGTATGCGGCAATCGTTGCTGCCTGCTCAATTGCAAGGTCAGAGATTTCTTTTCCGTCAGAAACTATAACAACGTGTGAGCCGTGGATTTTCTGAGTGTGAAGCCACATGTCATTTCCCCTTGCAGTTTTCAGGGAAAGCTTGTCATTCTGAATGTTGTTTCTGCCGACCAAAATTGTAAAACCATCATCGGAAACAAATTTTTTCGGCGGTAAAGTTTTCTGAGTTTTATTTTTTGAATCCTTCTGTTTGTTTTTTACATATCCGTTTTCAGATAGCTCACGGCGTATTTCGTTTATTTCATCTTCACCGTCTGCACGGCTGAGTTCATCAAGAACAGACTCAATATATTCCAATTCTTCTTTATTTTTTTCAATAAGCTCAGTGAGCATTTTTTCTGCAGTTTTTGCTTTTCTGTACTCTTTGAAATATTTCTGAGAATTTGCGTTGGGTGAGAGTGCAGGGTCAGCCTTTATACGGACAATTTTATTTTCATCATAATAATTTTCAAGCTCGTAATAGAGAGCACCTTTTTCCAGTCTGTATAAATTTGCTGAAATAAGTTCAGCATAAATTCTCAATGTTTCTCTGTCAGCGCATTCTTTAAGCTCAGCAGTCTGCAGATTGATTTTCTTTGAAATTCGTTGAATAAGATTGTTTAGTTTTTTGTAAAGGTCGTCAGAACGTTGCTTTGTTCTTTCAAGGCGGTCACGTTCATAGTAAAATCTGTCAAGGAGAGAAGAAAAATCTTCTTCTTTAACACTCTTTCTCACACTTCCGTACTGATTTATTTCCGTGAAAGCAAAGTCAACAGGACGTCCGTTTTCATCTTCTATAATATAAGGTGCAGTATCACCTTTGTTTATTTTATCCTTAATTTCTTCAATTACAGCTTTTAAATTTTTAATTTTATTTTCATCAAGTTCTGCACAGAATTCATCTGTATCAGAAACTCTGAAAGCAATTTCACGGCTGATAACAGGGGAAATACCTTCAATTGAAGAAAGAACAGATGATGAAAGATTTTTATTTTTAAACGATAAAATTCTTTCACAAATTCTGTCAGAAGTTTCCGTAAATAAATCAAGCTTAAACTGTTTCGGCGGTAAAGCATAAGTAAGTCCCGGTAAAATCTGTCTGACAGATGAGGTTGAAAGGTCAACTCTTTTCAAGGCATCAATAATTACATTGTCAGAATTAATGAGAATAATGTTTGAATGCTGAGCCATGATTTCAATTACAAGGGACAGGGAAACTCTGTCACCGATTTCATTTGTAGCCTCAAAATCCATAAAAAGAATTCTGTCGCTGTCAATTTGTCTGAAGCCGGTAATCATTGCACTTGTAAGATGCTTTCTCAAAAGCATACAAAGCATTGGCGGAGTTTTCGGGTTTTCGGGAGCGTGAGTTGTGAAATGTATACGGGGACTGTTTGCACGTGCAGAAAGAAGAAGCTTTTTCTGACCGTTTCTGCCACGAATAACAAGCACCAACTCCTCTTTTGAGGGTTGATGCACTTTTTCAACTCGCATTGAAACTGCTTCTTTTTCAATTTCATTTTTAATTTGTCTGAGAAAAATTCCGTCAAGTGCCATTATCAGTTATCCTTTGAATTTAAATATTGAACAGGGTTAGTCTGTGAAAGAACGATTATATCTGTTTCGGAGAAGTTACCGCGGAGCTTGCCTGCAAGAATTGAAATTGCAGGATTTTCAGTTTCAAAATGACCTGCGGCAATGAGCGTAAGTCCGTTTTCCTTTGCGTCGAGAAATTCATGATATTTTGCATCTCCCGTAACGAGAGCATCAATTCCCATTTCTGCAATTTCTTCTGCAAATTCAGCACCTGCACCACCACAGACAGCAACAGTTTCAATTTCTTTTCCACCGTCGCAGAAACGCACATCTGCATTTAACTGACGTGAAACAAATTCTGCAAAGTCAGTGGCATTTGTAGTGTCTGTAAATCCTACACGGAGAAGTCCATCGCATTCCTGCGTTGATAGAATTTCAACTTTTGTAAGATCAAGTAAATCTGCAAGTACGTCATTCACACCGCCTTCAGCACGGTCAAAGGGAGTGTGTGTTGCGATAACGCTTATTCCGTTTTCTGCAAGTCTGTATGCAGGGGAATTATCAAGAAAATTTTTCTGTGCTCTGAAGATCACGGGATGATGGGTGATAATCAGGTCAACTTCAAGAGAAATTGCCTGATTAAGTGTTTCTTCGTTAAGGTCAAGGACAACTGCAACTCTGTCAACCGTCCTGTCAAAGCCTCCTACTAAAAGACCGCTGTTGTCCCAGCTTTCCTGAGTCGAAAAAGGAGCAATTGTATCAAGGTAATCGTAAAAATCTCTCACCGTTCTCATAAAAACACCCACTTTGTATTTTATGTATTTAATTATACACTATTATGTTTTTTCAGTCAATCATTGAGGTGAATTATAATTTGTCGTGATGATTTTATAAAAAACCAATGGTAACATCGTAGGGGCGCCTATTGGGCGTCCGCAAAATTCATATAAAACTCACGGGTCGTCGAGGACGCCGACCCCTACAAAAAATCGCATTAAATCAACGGTTTTATCGTAGGTGACGGGTTTCCCGTCCCGAATAAAATCTGATAAAACCTTGAGGGAGGCGATATGCCTCCTCTACGATATATTGATTAGTTTTTTGTAGGGAAGACCCTTGCGGTCTTCCGTGAAAATTGTGTAGAAAAAACTCTTGACAAAAACGAAAAAATATGTTAAGGTAAACTTACCATAAAGAGTGACGCGAGGGACAGACCCTATGACCGTCCGACAACCTGCCAATAGGTAAGGTGCCAAAGTCTGAACGATGGGTTTAAGATAAAAATAGTGTATTTTACACCCATCGAAACGATGGGTGTTTTTTTGTGCCTCCTTATGGATTTTTTTAAAAGGAGGTGTGAAAATGAAAAGAATAAGCTCACTTTTATCAGAATATGACGGCAGGATTTATATTTTCCTTGAAGATGAAAAAACAAAAAATAAATTCGTAAAGCAAGCTATATTAGAAGGCTTTACTTTTTCTGACGGTGTTAATCTTTCATCTAGATCTATTGACAATATCATAGCAATAAACAGAAATTTGACTGTGAATTTCGTTGGAACTATTGGCAGAATTGCTTTTCAATGTGCAGATAAAATTGGAAATGAAAAGCTTCACAAAATCAACTATAAAGAACTTATGTGATAATAAACTAAAACAATACAATAACAAAGGAGCAAAAACAAATGCCACTCTTACTTTTAATTTTAACTTTAATTGTACTTAGAATTTTTTGGAATAAATAAAATAGTGAAAGGAAATTAGAATATGTCAAGATATAAAAAAGTTAACAATCCATACGAATATATTTTTTACGAAGGATTTGAATGTGTCGAATTTGAAACTATCGGTAAATACAAATATAAAGTGCTTGTTGATAAAGATATTTGGGAAGAATACTTAAAAAACTTTTCTTGGACAGCTATCCAGAGAGGAAACAGAATAGATGTTAAAACAAGTATTTGCAAGCAATCTAAAGCTATATGGAGAGTAATAGCTGAACATGTGTTTAGCGAATTAGATTGTTGGGGTACTACAATTGACCACATAAATAGAAATCCATTAGATAATAGAACAGCTAATTTGAAACCATATAATGCCACCATCTTAAATTCAACAAATATTTCTAGTAAATATGCAGACGCCGATATGCAGTATATTTTCAAAAATGGTTCTGGATACAAAATTCATTTTAATCTTGCTGGCGAAACTGATTATACGCAGTTTTCTTCTTCTAAATATGGCACAAAAGAAAACGCATTGAAAGAAGCAAAAAAATATAGAGATACAATAATCATTCCAAGACGAGAACGTATAATAGAAGAAATGATTAGAAAAACAAGAAATGTTGAATTTGAAAGAGGTTTAAGAGACAAAATAAAAGCTGGTGAAATATACGAAATTATATCAATTCTAAAAGAATATGGAATACGTGTAAAAACAAACCCTACTTTATGAGTTAATCATAACACATTAAACACTTAACTGTTGTAATGCCTATTTATTATGTTTTTATCTTTTGCATTTTTATCTTATCCTTTAAAAAAGAGAAAACTAATATAGCTGAAAATTATTCGGATAAAACATAACCGCCTGATTTAAAATCCCGGCGGTTATTGTTTTTTCTTAACCGTTGTGTTACAATGGACAGGATGAAAAAATCCTCTGAAAAGGAGAGAAAAACAATGAAAGACTACAAAACCACATGGGGTGAAAAGTTCGGTTACGGTATCGGTGCAATAGGGCTTGACTTATCTTACGGGCTTTTCTATTCATTCCTTTCCTACTACCTTTCAAGTGTGCTGGGACTCAAAGAAGGTTTTCTTCTTCTCATTACTCCACTTGCACGTATCTGGGACGGCATCAACGACCCTATGATGGGTACAATTGTTGACAACACAAAAACAAAAATGGGTAAATACAGACCCTGGATTATTATCGGTGCACTTTCAAATGCAATTGTGCTTTCACTTCTTTTCACATCATTCGGTATGAGTGGCATGAAGCTCTACATTTACATTGCCGTAATGTATGTTCTCTGGGGTATGACAAACACAATGGCTGATATTCCTTATTGGTCAATGGTGCCCTCATTCACAAACGACCCTCAGGACAGAAACCTTGTGGCAACAGTAGCAAGAACTTTCAGCGGTATCGGTCAGGGCCTTATCAGTATTCTTACTCCTGTTGTTCTTCCTCTTCTTTCAGACGGTATGGTTAAGACGGACAAAGGCTACAGTGCAGACGGTTTCTCAAAATGGGCAATTATCTGCGGTATATGTCTCGTTTTCTTCTCTGTTATCTGCGTTCTTTCAACAAAGGAAAGACATGTTGTATACAATTCAGAAAAATTCAGCTTCAAAAAAGTTTTTCAGATTATTGCTAAAAACGACCAGCTTGTTGTGTTCATGATTTTTGCAATGATTTCCAATGCGGGCTGGTATCTTACAAGCGGTACTGCAGTTTACTATTTCAATGACGTTTTGGGCGAACCTACTGCTCAGAGTCTTTTCTCAACAATCGGTGCTGTAGGCTCAGCTTTAGGACTTTTTGTAATTCCTTTGCTCAGCAAAAAATTCTCAAACCGTACAATTTATCAGATTTCACTTATCATAACAATTGTCGGATATGTTCTGATGTACATTTTCGGACCTGTTCTCAGAATTAACATTGCTCTTGACCTGAGTTATACAATTGCAAGTATCGGTATCGGTTCAATGTTTGTAGGACAGACAATTTTCCTTGCAGATATCGTTGACTACGGCGAATACAAAATGGGACAGAGAAACGAAAGCATCACTTTCTCAATGAAAGGCTTCCTGCAGAAAATGGCTTACACCATTCAGACAATTTTCCTTTTCGGAGGCCTTGGTCTGATGAACTACAATGAACAGATTACAACCGGCCCTGTTAACGAAGCAACAAAAGGTGCTATCGGTGTTATCTGTTTTGCAGTGCCTCCCGTTCTTATCCTTGTTTCACTTATTGTATTCAGAACCAAGTTCAAACTTCACGGAAAACTCCGTGATGAAATTCACGATTTTATCGCCGAAAAACGTGCTTCTGAAAAGGCTGAATAAGGAGTATTGTTATGCAACTTAAATTCAGAAACAAACAATTCAAGATAATGCAGGTTGCCGACACTCAGGAGGGAAAAAACGTCAGTCCTGATACACTCAACCTTCTTAATGCGGCAATTGAAAAAGAACAACCTGACTTAGTTGTTTATTCGGGCGATCAGATATGGAATATCGCATCCTTCAAGGGTGATAAAAAACTTGTCCGTGAAGTTCTTTTTAAGCTGACTGAACCTGCTCATTCAAGAAATATTCCTTTCACAATCTGCTTCGGTAATCACGACAGACAGGTTGGCGTTTCAAATGAAGAGCAGTTTGAAATTTACAAAACAATTCCCTGCTTTGTAGGTGAAAGTGCAGAAGGCATTGACGGTGCAGGAAACCATGTACTTGAAATTGCAGATGATGAAGAAATCAGGTTTCTCCTTTACTGCATTGACAGTCAGACAAGTCTGAAAATCGGTTACGACCATGTACATGAAAATCAGATTGAATGGTACAGAAAAACACGTGATGAATACAAAGAAAAATGTGGGAAGTACATTCCCTCGATTGTAATTCAGCACATTCCCGTGCCTGAGGTTATTGAGCTTTTAAAAGAAGTAAAAAAAGGTACAAAGGGTGCAGTTCAGGGCTTCAGAAATCATGCAGGTAAATGGTATGTTCTTGACAAAACCAAAGTAAACAAAGAGGGCTTCATGAAAGAATCTCCTGCTGACCCCATGGAAAACGGAGGTCAGTTTGATGCTATGGCTGAAAAGGGTGACGTCAAAGGCATTTACTTCGGTCACGACCACATAAATTCTTTTAACGGAAAAGTACGTGAAATTGATTTAGGCTACACTCAGGGAGCAGGCTTCCACGTTTACGGTCCCGGTCTTGACAGAGGTGTGAGAATGATTAACCTGAATACAGACGGTACATTTGAAACTTACGACCGAAGATACATAGATTTAGTAGGCAACAAAGTAAAAGAAAAGTTTCTTTTCAACCTTTACCGCTTTATGCCCACAAACGGCTATGAAGCATTCCAAAAAGGAATCAAAATCCTCGCTGTACCTGCAGTTATTGCAGTAATTATATTGATTATTAAATTTTTAAAATAAGTACAAAAAACTAAGCGACAGAAGTTCAAGATGAAAGACTTCTGTCGCTGTTTTTTAGATGATTTTTCTGTTTGTATAGGTTTTAGTCTCCCCTTGAAAATGCAAGGGGAGATGTCAAAATCTACGATTTTGACTGAGGGGATTTTTCGTTGAAAATTGTGATTATTGTTTCACCGTTTGAAATAATTTTCAGAGTGAGTGTGCCGGTATTTTCATCAAATTCTGTTTTCATTTTTGCACCGTTTGAGCCTGTAGCAGTAACGGTCGGTTCTGTTTCATAGCCTGAAAGAGTGATTACGGATTCGCGGAAGTTTTTCGGGTCACTTCTCTTACCGCCCTGAGCGTAGGAAAGCATAAATTCATGTTCACTCTCACGTCCTGCGCATACATCATCTGTATCAAGTCTGAGGTTGCATAAATCAATACTGAGTCTTTCACCCTCTTCTTTGAAAATACCGTAAGTGTGTGCAACGAAATTTGTATCGAGTTTCAGACCGCTTTCAGGCAAGGTGTAAGATACACTCTGTTCTGAATCAATTGTCTTGTTTTCGTTACTGTTGAAAATATAAATATAATCGTTTATATCAAAAAGCACACCGTCGCCTGTGTAGGTTTCCTCATATTTTTCATTGAAGAATTTTTCTTTCAGAGGATTTATGAAAAGGAAATTG
>JAFXFI010000112.1 GCA_017520635.1 Clostridia bacterium | reverse complement strand
TAAGGTCAAGGAAAATTTTGTGTCCTCTTGCTTTGATTTCCTTAACGATATCGGGACCTGCTGAATAATAAAGCTCCATACCGATTTTCACGAAAGGTTTTCTTCCTGTGAACTTGTCGAGGAATTTAAGCACTTCCTCTTTTCCGTCAAAGTCACATGCGATAATTACGTCTTTACCCATTAGTGTGCGCCTCCTATTATATCTTTTAAATTATTAATACCGTATTTTTCCATGACACGTGGAAGGTCTTCGATGATATTCTTACAAGCGTAAGGCTCAACAAGGTTTGCTGCACCTACTTCAACTGCTGTTGCACCTGCAAGCATAAGCTCGATAACATCTTCTGCCCGTGACACGCCACCCATACCGACGATGGGAATATTTACTGCTTCATAAACCTGATAAACCATTCTCACGGCTACAGGGAAAATTGCATCTCCTGAGAAACCGCCCATCTTGTTTGCAATTACAGGTCTTCTTGTTTTTAAATCTATCTTCATGCCGAGAAGAGTGTTGATAAGGCTGATGCCGTCTGCACCTGCTTCTTCACATGCTTTTGCAATAGACACAATATCAGTAACATTGGGACTGAGTTTGATAAAAACAGGCTTGTCCGTTACTGCCTTTACTGCTCTTGTCACTTCAGCAGCACTTTCGGGAGATGTACCGAAGCTCATACCGCCGTTGTGAACATTGGGACAGCTGACATTTACTTCAATAAACTCAACCTGTTCTTCTTTATTAATTTTTTCACAGCAGGTTCTGTATTCATCAATTGAGAAACCGCTGATGTTTGCCATAATAGGCTTGTTGAAACAAGCACGGAGTTTGGGAAGTTCTTCAGAAATAACCTTGTCAACACCGGGGTTTTGAAGACCTACCGAGTTTATCATACCGCTTCTTGTTTCTGCAATTCTCGGTGTGGGATTACCGAAACGAGGTTCAAGAGTTGTTCCTTTGAAAGAAAGTGAACCGAGAATGTTTATATCGTAAAGTTCTGCAAATTCATAACCGAACCCAAATGTTCCGCTTGCAGGAATTATAGGATTGTCAAGCTCTACACCTGACAGATTAACTTTCATGTTTACCATATAATTTCCTCCTTTACGAGAACGGGACCGTCTTTGCAAATTCTTTTGTTACCGTATTTTGTTTTACAGCTGCAACCCATACATGCACCGAAACCGCAGCCCATTCTTTCTTCAAAGCTGAACTGTCCTGATTTTTCGGATGCATTGTAAACTGCTTTGAGCATAGGTTCTGGACCGCAACAATATGTGTATGAAAAATCAATTTCTTTCATTGCATCAGTTACGAAGCCTTTTACACCGACTGAACCGTCAACTGTTGAAATAAGAACCTTTGCACCGAGCTTTTCAAATTCTTCTTTATAGAAAATTTCTTCTTCCTTATTGAAGCCAAGAACAGCAGTTACGTTTTTGCCTTCGGAAATAAGTTTTCTTGCAAGATTGAACATGGGAGGTACACCTACACCGCCACCGATAACAACGGGATTTTCACCACTCAAAGATGTATCAAAGCCGTTACCGAGACCTGTGAGAATGTCAAGCTTTTCACCCTTACACATTCTGCTCATAACTTCAGTACCCTCACCTACCACTTTATAAATAAGTGTAAGTGTTCCGTCATCATAGTCGCAGACTGAAATAGGGCGTCTGAGGAAAAATCCGTCAAGCTTGATATTTACAAACTGACCCGGATTTTTAAGGTCTGATGTGTCACCTGAAAGAATCATTCTGAAAACATCTTTTGCAATTTTTTCATTAGATTCAATTTCAAAAATTGACTGTTTCATTTACTCTTTCCTACCTTCCATATTGTTGTAAACAACCTTTCCGTCACAGACTGTCATAAGACATCTGCCGTGTACCTTTCTGCCTGCAAAAGGAGTGCTTCTGCCCATTGAAAGGAAGTTTTCTGGGTTGATTTCATATTCTTCATTCACATCAAATACAGTAAAATCAGCAATTCCGCCATCTGCAAGTGCACTTTCAAAGCCAAAACGCTTTGCAGGGTTTGTGCTCATGATTTTAACAAGATGTTCTGCCGTGATAACATTTTTCATAACAAGTTCTGTCCAGAGAACAGGGAATGCAGTTTCAATACCAACTACACCCATAAGACTTTTTTCAAGACCCCTGCTCTTTTCTTCCGCGGAGTGCGGTGCATGGTCAGTTGCAATCATGTCAATTGTACCGTCCTTGATACCCTCAATGAGAGCAAGCCTGTCTTCTTCACCTCTTATGGGAGGATTCATCTTAAATCTTGCATCTTCTTCCAAATCCATATCGTTGAAAACAAGATAATGAGGTGCTGTTTCACAGGTAATGTCTACTCCGTCTTTCTTTGCCTGTCTGATAATTTCAACACTTTCTTTTGCTGAAATATGACACACATGATAAGCACAGCCTGTACGTTTAGCAAGAGGAATATCTCTCTTTATGGGAAGATATTCACTTTCTGAACAGATACCTCTGTGACCGTGGAGACGAGCGTATTCGCCGTCATGAATGTAACCGCCGTGAAGCAGAGAATTATCTTCGCAATGGGCAACAATCATCTTACCGCATGCTTTTGCATTCTCCATAGCCATTATCATCATTTCAGCTTCCTGAATACCTTTTCCGTCATCAGAAAAACCTGCAACACAGTCTTTCATTGCGTCCATATCCGAAAGCTCATCACCCATCTGACCTACAGTAATTGAGCCGTAAGGTGTGACTTTTATAACTGCATCAGATTTGATGATATCAAGCTGTTGTTTTAAGTTTTTCATATTGTCAGGTACCGGGTTCAGATTGGGCATTGAGCAGATATGTGTGTAACCACCATGCGCTGCTGCTTCTGTTCCGCTTTTTATTGTTTCTTTAAAAGAAAAACCCGGCTCTCTCAGATGCACGTGTACATCAATAAGACCGGGTATAATAATACAATTTTCCGCATTATAAACAATAGCATCGTTGGGAACAGATGAAAAACCGAAAAGATGACTGAGGCGACCGTCTTTTACAAGAATATCGCCTTTTATGAACTTACCTTTACGAAAAACTTTGGCATCTTTTAAAACGAAGTTCATAGTTTTCCTCCTGTTAACTCGTAAAAAAATCCCTGTCAAAATGACAGGGACACAAAAGTACTGACCGAATAAAACGGATCTGATATGTCTGTTAAATCCCTTGGCATTCCCGAAGCACTAAGATTTGCGTTTATTATACCAAAAAGGGCAGCTTTTGTCAACAAGGGTTACAGTTTTGTTACTTATTGAATTATCTGATATCTACAGACCAATTTTCCTTAATAGCTGAGCATTCTCTGTAATTTCTGACTGTTTTTTCAACTACGTTATAAAGATTTGTTGTACCCTCACACGTGGGGGTATAATTCACTGAACGATTTCTTGCAATACCGATTTTTTCAGCTTCAAGACCTGCATCAATATTAGCACCGATAAAAAG
Source organism: Clostridia bacterium (assembly GCA_017520635.1). Lineage (GTDB taxonomy): Bacteria > Bacillota > Clostridia > Oscillospirales > Acutalibacteraceae > SIG575. The sequence goes on along the minus strand of JAFXFI010000112.1, from coordinate 8,353 downwards.
AAATTCCCACCCGTATTTTTCTTTTTGTCTTTCAATCATTCTTTTAACATCACCGCCGCTATATCTGGTGCTTGCATTTTCAAGACCGTCTGTTGTGATAACAAAAATCGTCTTTTCGGGCACATCCTCAGGACGGGCGTACTTATGAATATTTCCGATATGATGAACCGCACCGCCCACTGCATCAAGAAGCGCTGTGCATCCTCTGACAAAATAATCCTTATTTGTCATTTTGGGTACACGGGAAAGCTTCAGTCTGTCGTGAAGAACCTCTGATTTATCGTCAAAAAGAACCGTTGAAACATAACATTCACCGTCGAGCTCTTTCTGCTTTTCAATCATGGAATTGAAGCCTCCGATTGTGTCTCTTTCAAGACCCTGCATTGAACCGCTTCTGTCAAGGATAAATACCATTTCTGTGATGTTGTTTTTTACTTTTTTCATTTCTGAATACCTCCGAAAAATTAATATAGTCGTTTGGTGTTTTCACCTTACGACTATATTATAGAGATATTTACTTGTTAAAAGGTCGCTTGGCATGCGACAATTTTCAGCGAAAAATCCCCTCCGTCTGCTAAAGCAGACACCTCCCCTTGCATTTTCAAGGGGAGGCTGAAACAGAAGCACAACGTTAAATTAATAATTTGTAGGGGATGATGCCCACATCATCCCGTCCATCCTCATCAAAATTCGCGGGGCGAGTAGGCATCGACCCCTACTGTTGATATTATTATATAATATCGTCGCAGACCCGAACTTCTTACCTATTACTTCAATTATAATTTGCCGTGCAAATTATAATTTTTACACACCAAGCAGACTCTGGTCAAAGGCAAAAAGAGCATCATTGATTTCAAAAATGTTGTAATTGCCTTTTGTAATAAAATACTCGATAATTATATCGAATTTGTTGCTGTGTGAAAGTGCAAAACCCGCTTTAGAAAGCATTTCTTTCGTTTCTTCGAGAGAAAGTTCAAGAGCGATTGCAAAGGCAATTGCAGTTGTTTTCTTAGGTTTATAGTTGATATCATTACGAATTTTTGAAAAAAGCTTACGGTCTACATTTGCCTTTTTGTAACACCCAGCATCGGTCATACCTTTTTCATCAATTTTACGAAGTAACATCTGAGAAAAGCTTTCATCTACACGCTCAAGCAAACTTTCAAGATTTTCTTCTGCTATTGCCATCGGCATACACATCTCAGAGGAACAGATGTAAGCTTCTCTGCACTCATCAATACGTGTGCTTCTTTGATAGTTATAGGGATGCTCTGCGATATATTTGTCATCAATGAAGGTCTTTATATCAGAAAAAAGCTTTTTGCCGATATCAAACGCATTTTTATCAAAGATAACAATGTATACCAACATGTCATTTTCAAGAAGAAAATCGCTGATTGTATCAATCGCAACTTTCAGAGCTTTATCCTTGGGATAGCCATAAGCACCTGATGAAATAAGAGGAAATGCAACAGACGTACAATTGTTTTCTTTTGCAAGATTAAGGCTTTCACGGTAGCAAGAAATAAGCTTCTTTTCTTCTCCGAAAATACCACCGTACCATACAGGACCTACTGTATGTATTACATATTTACAGGGAAGATTATAACCCTTGGTAATCTTTGCTTTACCTGTTTCACAGCCACCGAGGGTTTTGCATTCATCGAGAAGACCTTTACCTGCTGCCTTGTGAATTGCGCCGTCAACTCCCCCACCACCAAGTAAGCTCTTCTTTGCTGCATTTACAATGGCATCACATTGAAGTTTTGTTATATCATGTCTTATAATCTGAATCGGCATAAAATCACCTTAAATCAACATCAAATTTTCCGGCATAAATTCCAAACTCATCAAATTCCTCTATATAGGGTACCTGAAACTCCTCTACAAAATCAGGGTTATTGAAAAGCGTTACAAAAGAGCCGATAAACACACCGAAAAACATTACTATATTCGCAACTATAAGCAAAACTATATTGCGGATAAGGTGGTCTTTCTTCTCAAAAGGTTTAGCCAAGGGATAAGCAATGGGGTCAAGTTCATTTGAACACCTGGGACATTTTCTCCATTTTTCATCACAAGTGAGACCACAGGATGTACACTTTCTCTTAAACTGTAATGCACAAGTGGGACAATGGACATAATCTTCTTTTACAGAACCTCCGCAACGGGGACAAACATAAAGTTTTTCCTTACTTCTTGAAGCAAAGTAAACAATCACACCGATAAACGATGGCAAAAGAATCGCAAGCAATGTCCATAAAACAGCGTCCATATCTCTCTTTTTTGCATCTCTGTAAATCCATACTCCGATAAGAATTGTTGTAACAATACTTAATACCGCAAAAGCAAATAATGATAATATTAAAAGCATTCATATCACCTTCTATATTTTTAATAAGCGTATCATAAAACTATGCAACTTGTCAATTAACATTCTGTAAAAAGGAAATCGCCGAGAGTCTCCAAAGAAACTCTCAGCAATTCCCGTTAGTTAGGGTTAACCTTCTTTATTAATAAGGCTTATGCCTTAATAAACTTTTTGATATCAGATACGCCCTGATATTTTGCTACACCGTTTTCATCTGCTACAACAAGTGTGGGAGCCTGCTTGATGCCCAGCTCCTTTGCAAGGTCTGCGTTGTCTTCTGCAAGAACTTTTTCAAATTCTACTCCTGATTTATCAAGAAGTGAAGCTGCGATTTTACAGTTGGGGCAAGTTGCAGTTGTGAAAAGGATTGTTCTTGCACCGACGTTCAGGTCTGCTGCAGGTTCATCTGCACATTCACATACTTCTCTTTCTTCGGGAAGTTTTGAAGTAGCGATGTTATAAAGCTTACGGTGCTTATATTCCTGAACTTTACCGTCGTTCCAGTTCTGAACGGGACGGTAGTAGCCTGTAATACGGCTGTAAACCTCAGCAGGCTGTCCGCATTCGGGACAAGTGAAGTGTTCACCTGCGATGTAACCGTGGCTCTTACATACTGAGTATGTGGGAGAAATTGAATAGTAAGGCAGTCTGTAGTTTTCTGCTATCTTACGTACAAGTGTTGCTGCTGCTTTCCAATCAGGAAGTTTTTCACCGATGTAAGCATGGAAAACAGTACCTGAAGTATATCTTGTCTGGAGTTCATCCTGAATATCAAGTGCTTCAAAAATATCTTCTGTGTAACCAACAGGAAGATGTGAGCTGTTTGTGTAATAAGGTGTTTCGTCAGCTTCTGAAGCAGTCTTGATTTCGGGATACCACTTAAGGTCGTGCTTTGCAAGTCTGTATGATGTTGACTCAGCAGGAGTTGCTTCAAGGTTGTAAAGGTCACCGTACATTTCCTGATAGTCTGAAAGTTTTTCTCTCATGTGATCAAGAACTTCCTGTGCGAACTTCTGTGTTTCCTTATGAGTCATATCTTTACCCAGCCATTTTGCATTGAGACCAACTTCGTTCATACCAACAAGACCGATTGTTGAGAAGTGGTTGTCAAATGTACCGAGGTAACGTTTTGTGTAGGGATAAAGTCCTTCGTTGAGAAGCTTTGTGATAACTGTTCTCTTGATATGAAGTGAACGAGCTGAAATGTCCATCATTCTGTCAAGGCGTTTGTAGAAATCGTTCACATCAGCTGCAAGGTAAGCAATTCTGGGCATGTTGATTGTAACAACGCCGATTGAACCTGTGCTTTCACCACTACCGAAGAAACCACCTGACTTTTTACGGAGTTCTCTCAGGTCAAGACGGAGTCTGCAGCACATACTTCTTACGTCGCTGGGTTCCATATCACTGTTGATATAGTTTGAGAAGTAAGGTGTGCCGTATTTTGAAGTCATTTCAAAGAGAAGCTTGTTGTTCTCTGTTTCTGACCAGTCAAAGTCGCTTGTGATTGAATATGTGGGAATGGGATACTGGAAGCCTCTGCCGTGAGCATCGCCTTCAATCATGATTTCGATGAATGCACGGTTAACCATGTCCATTTCTTTCTTACAATCTTTATATTTGAAATCCTGCTCTTTACCACCAACGATAGCGTTGAGTTCAGCAAGGTCGTTGGGAACTGTCCAGTCAAGAGTAATGTTTGAGAAAGGAGCCTGAGTACCCCAACGTGAAGGTGTATTTACGCCATAGATGAATGACTCAATACACTTTTTAACCTGTTCATAAGAAAGGTTATCAGCCTTAACAAAGGGAGCAAGATATGTGTCGAATGATGAGAATGCCTGAGCACCTGCCCATTCGTTCTGCATGATGCCGAGGAAGTTAACCATCTGGTTGCAAAGTGTTGCAAGATGCTTTGCGGGAGCAGATGTGATTTTACCTGTTACACCGCCGAGACCTTCCTGAATAAGCTGCTTGAGTGACCAGCCTGCACAGTAACCTGTAAGCATTGAAAGGTCATGGAGGTGAATATCTGCGTTTCTGTGAGCGTCTGCAATTTCTCTGTCATAGATTTCAGAGAGCCAGTAGTTAGCAGTAATTGCACCTGAGTTTGAAAGGATAAGACCGCCAACAGAATATGTTACTGTTGAGTTTTCTTTAACACGCCAGTCATTTACATTAACATAGTTGTCAACAAGGTCTTTATAGTCAAGAAGTGTGCCCTTGATGTTACGAAGCTTTTCACGCTGTTTTCTGTAAAGAATGTATGACTTTGAAACATCAGCATAACCTGCCTGAACAAGAACTGATTCCACACTGTCCTGAATTTTTTCAACTGTGATGAGAGAATCCTCAATTTTGGGTTCAAAGTCTGCAGTAACCTTAAGTGCAAGGAAATCAATAACACTTTCGTTATAATCTTTTTCACATGATTCAAAAGCCTGTGTGATAGCAACTGCAATTTTTCTGATGTCAAAATCTACGATTTTTCCGTCTCTTTTCTGTACGCGATACATAATTTCTACCTCCATTACGATTTTTTTGTTTTAACTGTCTGTTGCTGGATTATAATAACACAAGAAAATGTGCTTGTCAATAGTTTTTCACAATATATTGTGGTTATTTTTTAAGTTTTTTCTAAATCTTGTATAGTTTTGAATAAATATTCATACTGTATCAAGGCATAAAAAAGCCTGAAAACCTTATAACATCAAGGTTTTCAGACATTTTTTGACAAATTTCTATACAAACACAATATATAGTGGTTGAAAGAATATTTATGGACAAAAATCATACAAAATACTATATATGGTGTTTATTTTTTACTCATACTATTTTTTATTGCGTTGTGTGGACATGCTTTTATACAGTCACCGCAACGGATACATTCAATACTATTCGGGTTTTTGAATGTCTTTATATCCATTTTACACGCTTTACCGCACGCACCGCAGGATGTACATTTGCTTTCGTCAATTCTGTATCTGTAAAGTGAAACAGGATTAAAGAGTCCGTAAATTGCACCGAGTGGGCAAAGGTATCGGCAGAAAGGTCTGTAAACAAGAATTGACAGAAAAACAATCACAACAAGTATTGCTACTTTCCATGTATAGAGCCAACCTACAATACTTCTCAGACCTTCATTCAGAATTGTAAGAGGTATTCCTGCGCCTAATGTTCCTGACGGGCAGATATATTCGCAGAACCACGGACTCCCCTGTCCGAATGCATCAACTGCAAATAAAGGAAGAATTATTACAAACAAAGCAAGTATTACAAATTTAAGCCATTTCAGAAACTTGTCTCCGGGAAGTTTTTTCAGTTTTTTGAAGAATGGAATTTTATACAGCAAATCCTGTACAAGTCCGAAGGGACAAAGCCATCCGCACACAAGTCTTCCGAAAAATGCTCCTACAATCATCAGAAAACCTAAAACATAAAACGCGAACTTATAGTTTCTGTTACCGAGAGTTGCCTGAAGTGAGCCAATGGGACAAGAACCCAATGCGCCGGGACACGAATAGCAGTTAAGTCCCGGAACACATACGGCTTTTGATTTACCCGTAAAAATTTTACCATCAACAAAGCCTTGTACATATCCGTTTGAAAGTGCAGTAAAAACGAGCTGAACAATGAGCCTTGATTTAGTTTTGATTTTCTTGAAGAACTCAGCCAATTCCTATACACTCCAGACATATATTTACTGCTTTTCTCAGCACAACCATTGCTTCACCACGATATATTCCGAAACACAGAAAAGCTACACCCACAGCAATGATTGAAAAAGCAATTACATTCTTCTTTTTCTCACTCATTACATGTTCTCCATAAGTCCGTCAATGATTTGGAGCCATTGTTCTTCTGAGCGTGAACCGATGTAGCTTTCACCTATCTGACAACCGTTTTCATCAACGAAAATTGTTTCGGGAACAGATGTTACCTGACTGAGTTTAGCTGAATTAAGTGATACTGACGGCATGATGTGGAGATAATCTGCACCTGTTTCATCAATAATCTCCTTTGCGAGACTTACCTGGTTTTCGTCAAGGTTTCCGTAATAATCTGTAATATCAACGGGAATACCGATAATCTGAAAGCCTTTGTCTGCATAATCGCGATTTATTTTGCCAAGGTCAGGCATCTCATTGATGCATGGACCGCAGAAGGTTGCCCAGATGTTTATCATAGTAATCTTTTTACCTTTGAAAACTGATTCATCAACAACGTTTCCGTTTATATCCGTTGATTCAAAATCAGACAAAATTCCATCTGCAGTTGATACTTCGCTGTCCGTTGTTTCGGGCTCGTTTTCAATTTTGTTCTTATCACATGAAGTGAAAAACAGTGTTAACATTAAAACTGATAAAAATATTGAGAGTAATTTTTTCATAATCTGCAACTCCTTTAAATTTATAATTCAATTATATAATTTACCGATGAATATGTCAACAAAATAACCGATTATCACCTTCTGGCAATAATCGGTTTTGCTATATTAAAAATCGTTTCTCGTGAGAAGTTCACCTTCAGTAGAATATGTTTCCATTGCAGTACAGTTGTAATCTTCATCATATTCCCATTTGAATACCACATCAACTTTGCCCTCTGAATCATAGCGGTTATGCTTGATTTTAATAAACTTTTCTCCGTTATCTGTTTTCACTTTCTTGTACTCGTAATCCTTATACATATATTCCATTTTTTCTTCTGAATTGAAAACAGCCTGTTCGATAATGTTTGAATTTTCATCGTACTTGTAAGTAATCATGTTTACAAGATTATCGTCTTTATCGTAGGTGCTTTCCTTTACAATCTGTTTATTTTCATTATAAGTCACCACAGAGATGCTCGTAATTTCACCGTCAGGATTACGGTAAACTGTTTTCATTGTTCTGTTTTTCTCATTGTAGGAGGTTTCAATTTCGGGAAGCTCTGCCTTAAGTGTTGTAGTTTCTGTAGTTTTTTCGTTTCTGTCAACCTTTTCACAGCCTGAAAATACTGAAACAAAGCAGAGTACAGCAAGCAATAATGCAATTATTCTTTTCATAAAAACACCTCTTATTTCTTTCTTTGGTCAAGTAAATCAACGTATTTTTCTTTGAACTCGTCAAAAGTGCCGTTATCAAGTGCTTCACGGATTTTTTCCATCAGCGTATTATAGAAATAAAGGTTATGGGTAACTGCAAGTCTGAGACCAAGCACCTCTTTACTCTTGAAAAGATGACGGATATACGCTTTTGAATGACGCTGACAGGTAGGACATTGACAACCGACTTCGATAGGCTCAGAATCATTTTCAAACTTTGCATTGTTGAGATTAATAATTCCGTCCCAAGTGAAAAGATGACCGTGACGTGCATTTCTTGAGGGCATTACACAGTCAAAAAGGTCAACACCTCTGCTTACTGCTTCAATTATATTTCCGGGAGTACCCACACCCATAAGATACCTTGGTTTCTCTTTAGGCATGTAAGGTTCAACCGCTGAAATTATACGGTACATATCTTCTTTCGGTTCACCTACTGCAAGCCCTCCGATAGCATAACCGTCAAGGTCAAGCTCAGCGATTTTCTGCATGTGTTCAACACGTAAATCATCAAAAGTACAGCCCTGATTTATACCGAAAAGCATCTGCTTTTTGTTGAGAGTATCGTGCAAAGAATTGAGCCTTTCCATTTCTTCTTTACATCTGTAAAGCCATCTTGTTGTGCGTTCGCAGCTCTCTTTTGAATATTTATAGGGAGAGGGATTTTCAACACATTCGTCAAATGCCATTGCAATTGTAGAAGCGAGATTTGACTGAATTCTCATACTTTCCTCAGGACCCATGAAAATCCTTTTTCCGTCAATGTGAGAAGCAAAGGTTACGCCCTCTTCCTTGATGTTACGGAGCTTTGCAAGTGAGAAAACCTGAAAACCGCCGCTGTCTGTGAGAATAGGTTTTTCCCAACCCATGAATTTATGAAGACCGCCAAGTTCACG
>JAFXFI010000111.1 GCA_017520635.1 Clostridia bacterium | reverse complement strand
TAACATGGAAAACAAAGATATACTTGAAATAATTTTTATAAGACATGCAGAAACAGAGTACACAAACATAGGTGACCGTGACAACTGCGACGGTGAATTGACACCTTACGGCGAAGAGCAATGTAAAATTCTTGGTGAAAAATTAAAAGATATTCCTATTGACGGATACATTTCAAGCTCACTTCTCCGTGCATTCAAAACAGGTGCAGGAGTATGTAAAGCAAAAAAAGACAAGCCTGTCCTTGAAATATGCCCTGAAATTATTGAATGCGGTTGTACAGAAGGTTATTACGGCTGCAGTGAAGAATATCTGAAAAAGCACTACAAAAACACAAAAATGTGCGAAAATCTTTTCGGTACGGAAAGTTATAGCTTTGGCTGTGAAGCAAAGGAAGATAACGACCTTCGTGCAGAAAAGTTTATTACTTACATAAAAAAACGTTTCACTTTCGGTGACAGAGTTGCAGTTTTCAGCCATCACGGAATGCTTGAATATCTTATTCCTACTGCATTGGGAGTAAACCCCCATGTTTTCAGGTTTTCTCTTGAAAATATTTCAATGACCGTGGTTCAGTTTACCCGTGACGGAAATGCAGTGCTTAAAAGTGTTAACAAATAAAGTTATTATAAAGTGAGGTATTATTATGAAAAAGTCAATGAAAGCATTAATCTCAATTCTTCTCTGCTGTTGCATGATTTTCTCATCGGTTGTTATTGTATCGGCAGAGACAACATCGGAGTATACTTCCGTGGCGGAATATGTAGCTGAAACAGAAGCAAAAGAAGATAAATCCTTACAAATCAAAATCAAACTTTCAAAAGTTCTCAATGCAGTAAGTAATTTCTTCATCAATGATTTTCTCGGCACTGCACTGAATCTTGTTATTCCCTCATCAAAGGCAGTTGAAAAGCTTGAAGATTTTGACCTTGAAAAATATGACAATTTCTACGCAGGTACTGAAAACTTCATTGATGAACCTCAGGGTGAAAAAGTGTGGAATCTCGGTTACGGCAAAGCATCTGTACTTCCCACTGATTTCGGTGAAAAGAAATATGCAAAGGGTGCATATCTGCCTTATGTTTTCGGTGACGATATGTACACGGATGAAGACGGTGTTAAGGAAGACCTGCTTGCAAGAGCAATTGTGATGAACGATTCTTCAGGCAGAGGTAACGTTGTTTTCATTGCTGTTGATGCAATGGGACTTGCAAATGCTGATGTCAGACTTATACGTGAGGGAATGAAAGACCTTGCAGAAAAATATAACATTGTCAGCATCAATGTTTCATGCACTCACATTCACACAGGTATCGACTCTCAGGGTGTATGGACAGACCCTATCGGCTGTATTATAAATAATATTTTCAGTAAAAATGTAAAATACGGTGTTGAACGCTCATTTATTGAATCCCTTGTTTCAGGTTCAAGAAAAGCAGTTGAAGCGGCTCTCAGCGATATGACATCAGGTAAAATGTACTATTCTCAGGTTGACGTTAAAAACTATGTCAACGACAGAACAGCACCTATTTCACTTGATACAAACCTGTACAAACTTGAGTTTGTTCCCACAGATTCCGAAAAAACTCCCACAATCGTTGCAACATTCGGTTGTCATCCCGAATCGGCAAGTTACGACTGGGCAACAGCAGACCCTGACAAGCTTCTTTCTTTCGACAAAAAGTTTACTGCGGACTTTATCTGGTATACGGAAAAGGTCGTGAACAGCGCAGGATATAATTTCATTTTCCTGCAGGGTAATGTTTCAACAGTTACTTCTTCAAGATATTACACAGGTGACGGTATTGACGGAAATTCACACTATACTGCAGTCCGTTACGGATATGAAATAGGTTATATTCTTCTCGGTATGAGCATGTCAGAGGCAGAAAGAATTGCCCTTAACGAAAAAACAGGTGACAGACTTGGTGTGAAAGCTTACGAAGGTCAGCAAGACTACACAGTCTGGTATAAAGGTCTTGTGACAGTAGAAAAAGAAGAAGTCAAACCTATTCTGAACATAAAGCTGAAACAGTTTGTGGTGGAAATTGATAACAATATTATTGCACTTCTCGGTAAAACTTCAGTTGCAGATAACTTTGTTCTCAAAGATAAAAAAGGCAATTTCTACACAGTATCAGAAACAGGCTATCTTGAAATAGGTGAACAGATGAAGGTTTATATGAGTCCCGGTGAAACATTCGGTGAGCTTCTTTTGGGCGGTAGCGGTGCAGAAGGCTTTGAAATGAAACCCATCAGAGAATACACGGGGGAAAACATTATCATTATGGACCTTATGAATGATGCTGCAGGTTACGTTGCAAACCCTGCAAACTATGTTCTTGCAGGACTTCAGTATAACGAATTTTCAGGTGAATTTGACAGCGATACATGGTGTCTCATTTCTTACGGTAAAGGTGCTGCACCTACATTCATCGGTAATTTCTATGAAATCTTTGACAGTGTCAGATAAACTCAAGGAGAAAAGTCATGAACAAAACAGCAAAAAATGCAGGTGCAGACGAATATACCCCATCAATCCCTCAGTATTTTTCATGGATTAACAATACAAATGAAGGCTCAACAGAAGAGCATACGCTAATAAACCTTGACTTTTTCAAATATTTAAAAGATACATACGGCATGGAAATCAAAATCTATGCATGGGATGCAGGTAACTTTGACGGAGCAAGCGAGGGTTACGGAAACTTGAACGGTGAAAAATTCCGCAGTCAGTATCCTGAAGAGTATGATAAAGTTGTAGAAAAAGCAAGAGAGTCAGGCATCAGAATGGGACTCTGGGGCAGTCCTGACGGTTACGGTGACACAGAGGAAAGTCAGAAAGAGCGTTTTGATTTCTTCGTACACCTTTGCCGTGACCATAATTTTGCACTTTTCAAGCTTGACGGTGTGTGCGGACATCTCCGCCCTGAAAAAGCGGGAGTTTTTGCAGATATGCTCAAGGAATGCAGAAAGTATTCTCCCGACCTGATTGTACTTAACCACCGTCTTGAATTCTATGAGGCAGAGGAATTTGTCACAACATATCTCTGGAACGGAATTGAAACTTACGTTGACATTCTCTCATGTAATGAAAATACAGCAATGCACAACAGAGCTTTTATGTTCACACGAGGTCACACAGATAACCTTGAACGCCTTGCAGAAGACCACGGTGTTTGCATTTCTTCATCAATAGATTATTTTGAAGATGAACTTATTTATCAGGCTTTTAACCGCTCTCTTATTCTTGCTCCCGAAATTTACGGAAATCCATGGTTAATGCGTGACGATGAATTGCCGAAGCTGGCACGTGTATACAATCTTCACAGAAGAAATGCTCCTATTCTTGTAAACGGTAAGAAACTGCCCGAATGTTATGGCGAAAATGCCGTATCAAGAGGAAGTGAAACAAAACGTTTTATTTCCACAGGCAATAATTCATGGGAAACAAAGAAAATTACAGTTGAAATCAGTGAAGCAACGGGCATAAAAACAGATGAAAAGGTTGCCGTAAACATTCATCACCCTTACGAAAAGCACCTCGGATATTTCAATGTGGGTGACAGGGTTGAAATTGAACTTCTTCCTTTCAGAGCAACGCTTATTGAAATTGCAGTAAAAGAAGAAGCAGAGCCGATGCTCACAAACTGTGAATACGAAATTGTAAAAGAAGACGAAAAGGGTATTCCGAAAGAAGTGAAATATCTGAAATCAGAGGGCGGAAAGGTTTCTCTTCTCATAAATGGTGAAGAAACCGACTATGCTGAAATTGAAAAAACGAATATAAAAGAAAAAGCACCTGTTTGCTTAGGCTCACTTGACAAAGAAGAAAAGAAGCCTGCTGATGGTGAATATCTTTATGAAAGTGCAATGTATGCAATCACGAATGATTCTCTTGAAAGCAGAAGTCTTAAACGCTCAGGAGAAACTAACATTCCTGAAGTAAAAAGGGCAAGGGAGGCATTCTTTAACCAAAAGCATTATACTCTCAGAGGCTGTGAAGCAAAAGCAATGTTTGACGGTAATGATGACACCTTCTACGATTCTCAGTCAAAAACATATTGTGATGAAAACAGACGTATTGAAGGCGGTTGTCTGAGAGTTGATTTTCTTAAAGATATTGACTGCGACAGCGTTGAAATTGAATTTTTCTCAGGTGATTATCCCACACGTGAGGTTGAGGTGCAGAAAGTGCCTCTCATTGCAGAATACTCATCTGACCTGAAAGTATGGAAAAGCTCTTCCCTTGTTAATATGAGCGTTAAGGATGATGATTTCACAGCAGAAATAATCAGATTTACTGCACACACTCTCTATAATCTTCACGGTAAAAAAGTTGTGTCTTCTTATGACATCAAAGATAAAATCCGTTATCTGAGAATTGAAAATTCCGTTGACAGAATTTATCATGTAAGACTTATTAAAGACGGAAAAGTTATAGAAACAAAGGATGCATTTGCAAACAATATGCAGTCTCACTACAGACACAGAAAAACTGCAGTCAGAAAATCAGGTGAATTTACTCTGCCTGAATACAAGAAGGGCTCATACCTTGCAGTTGCAGCAGAAGGTGTTCACGGTGAAGAATGTGTTTATTGCACAGCAGAAATTGACGGAAAGCTTTGCGGTTTTCCAAGACGTGCACCCGATTACAAAGCAAATCAGTGGGAACACGTAGTATGCGGAAGCGACAAAAACAATACATTTTTCCTTGATTTACCCGAAAACATGGCAGGTAAGAAAATAGAAATTCATGCACTTTTCTCAGACAGAAGAAAAGCAGATGCAGTCTGTGACGTATATCTCTGCGAAAAGCATTAAGGCGGTAATGAAAAATGTCATACAAGAAAAAACCTGAAATGATTCTGTTTGATGTTGGCGGTACTTTGTTTGACGATACAAAGTGTATTCCCCGTGACGGACTGCGTCAACTTCGCCTTTCTGCAAAAAATCCTGATGTGACAGATGATGATACACTTGAAAATTTATGGAATGAATATATGTCCCAAATCGGCTCTCACAAATCTCAGTCAGGAGTCAGTCTTGATTTCCTTTTATCATCAGTGCTTAAATACGTCACCATGACGGCAGGACTTCATTTTAAAATTTCCATGGCAGAGCAGGAAGAAATTTTTGACCGGTATAATTCCGAGAGAAAAGTCATAGACGGTGTGCCCGAACTTCTTGATAAAATCCATTCTCTTGGTATACGTGCTGCAGTTATCAGTAACAACGCTATGAGTGGTGAGGGACTTAAACTTGCGATTGACAGATGGATTCCATCAAATAAAATGGAGTTTTACCTGACAAGTGCAGATATTCTTCTGACAAAACCATGCAAATCAATTTTTCTTTGTGCATCAAACTATGCAGGTATAAAACCGGAAAACTGCTGGTACTGCGGTGACGGAAGAGTGCCTGATGTTGACGGTGCAAAAAATGCAGGTATGACACCTGTACTCATTGATACAAAGTCATCAATTCCTTTAGAAATGAGAACAGACGGCGAAAGAGGAGAGTACATGACCGTTAATAACTGGAATGTTCTCTCAGCTTTTCTTGATAAATTCTGAGCGTTGATTTTCATGAATAATTATTATATAATTGATAAAAAGGAGATGTTTTAATGTATAACGTAAATAATCTTACAAACAACGATGATATTGCTATCATTGACCAGAAAGCACCTTTTACCGTAATCGAATATAAGCGTGACCTGAGTGTTACACCCGAAACTGCAATGACAGCATACTTTTGTAACGAAATGAATGTGAGAAAAAGACAGGTAATCTGCAGTCTTTCTCAGTCAAACGGAATTACATGTCAGGCAGGTTCAATGCAGTGGTCTGTGGGTAACGTAAATGCTACAACAGGAATAAAAGGTGTAGGTGACCTTTTCGGGAAAGCAGTCAGAGGTAAAGTGACAGGTGAGTCCGCTATCAAGCCTGAATATACAGGCAACGGCACTCTTGTTCTTGAACCCACCTATAAACATATTATCCTTATTGACCTTAATGATTGGAACGGTTCAATTGTTCTCGATGACGGACTTTTCCTCGCATGTGATTCTTCTGTCAAGCATAAAGCAGTAATGCGTTCAAACATATCTTCTGCAATTGCAGGTGGTGAGGGCCTTTTCAATCTCAGCCTTAACGGAACAGGTGTTTGTTGTCTTGAATGCGATTGCCCTAAAGAGGAGCTTGTTGAAATTTATCTTGAAAACGATGTTCTGAAAGTTGACGGAAACTTTGCAATTGCATGGAGCAGTACTCTTGATTTTACTGTAGAACGCTCAGGTAAATCACTTATCGGTTCAGCAGCATCAGGGGAAGGTCTTGTGAATGTTTACAGAGGAACAGGTAAAGTCCTTCTTGCTCCTATTGACAGAAGACAGTCAGCAAATGCACTCGGAAAATTCCTTTCAGAAATGGCTAAATAAAAAGTGATTTGGGCTGAAAAAACAAATTATAATTTATCGTGACTGACCTTGCCATTTTGTTGTCATCCTCGAGCGTCAGCGAAGGATCTCAAAATGGCAACACACACAACAATTCCAAACGAGATTCTTCGCTTACGCTCGAGAATGACGCGTTTGGAATTGTTGTGGTAAATTAATAATTTATAAAAATAAAACTTAAAAATGAACTTTGGAGGTAATACTATGGCTGCAAAAATACTCGAATTTTTCGTTGCGATTTTAATGTTTATTTCACCTGAACTTCCTCATCTTCTTGACCTTCCTGCAATTCCGAAAGGGCAGGAGCTTAATCTTGAAGAAAGATTTGAACTTGTGTGGGAAGATGAATTTGAGGGTGACACTCTTGATACGACAAAATGGGACGATAATCAGTCTGTTGACACACTTCATTGGGGGCCTATCCGCAAAGGCGGTTACTGGCATAAGGACATGATTGAAGTCAGAGACGGAAATCTTGTAATCAAAACAGAATACAAGGAAACTCCTCTTGAGGGCAACACATTCGGCTCACCCGATACATACGGCGAGGGTTACTACACAGGCATGGTAGCAACACACGGAAAACAGGACTTCCTCTACGGTTATTTTGAATGCAGAGCAATTCTCCCCAAATCAACGGGAATGTGGTCTGCTTTCTGGATGATGAACGGCGGAGTTTACAATCAGGACGGCTCAGGTCAGGACGGTACTGAGGTTGATATCTTTGAGTCAATGTATTATAAAGACGAATGGTGGGGAGCAGGTGACAGCGTTGTCTGCGGTATCCACTTTGACGGCTATGACGGAATGCACCAGGGTTATTCAATCGGCAGATGGTTTGCAAATAATCCTTACGAAGAATATAACACCTACGGTCTTGAATGGACACCTGAAGAATATATTTTCTATATCAACGGAGTTGAATGCGGAAGACTTTCTCAGGGCGGAGTAAGTCAGAATCCCGAGTACCTTATTCTTTCATGTGAAATCGCAGGTGAAAACGGTGTAGCTTACGCTGACCGTCACGGCACAGGTCCCATAAGCCTTAAAAAAGGTGAAACAGCAGAGTTTATTGTGGACTATGTAAGAGCATATAGCCATAAGTAAAAAATGTCATAATATAAAACCGGTTCCCTTGGAGAGCACCGAACGCTCTTCAAGGGAATTTTTGTATCTGTTGCAAGTGAGGCGTATTTATGTTATAATTTTGGTAAAGTAAATTGAAATTTCTGTATTTACATCATGTTGATTTTGGAGACAGTTATGACTACTTGCGAAAAAACAAAATATCCCATGGTTTTCGTTCACGGAATGTTCGGATGGGGAGAGAATGAAGGCATAAACAAAAAAGCACCTTACTGGGGGGCTACTACCGGCAGTCTGACAGAATACCTTTCAGGGGAAGGTGTTGAGAGTTATGCTGCTTCAACAGGTCCTTTGTCAAGTGCATGGGATCAGGCTTGTGAATTGTATGCTCAATTGAAGGGTACAAGAGTTGATTACGGTGAAAATCACTCAGGGGTTTACGGTCACAGACGTTACGGCAGAACATATAAAAAGCCGTTATTTGAAAACTGGAGTGAAGAAAAAAAGGTTCACTTAATCGGCCACAGCTTTGGCGGTAATACAATCAGATTGCTTGTGCATCTGTTGAAAAACGGCGCACCTGAAGAGGTTGCCGTGACAGGGGAGGATACATCGCCTTTGTTTAAAGGCGGTCAGGAAGACCTTGTCTGCAGCGTTACTGCCATCTGTTCACCTCTTAACGGTACTGATACCTATGAAGCTGTGCAAAGGTACAAGCTTATGGGTCCCACAAGAATTCTAACGCTGATTTACACAACAAGCATCAGCCGTACCAAGCTTAACGGTAAGCTTATTGACTTCCATCTTGAGCAAATGGGTGTTCACACAACAGATGAGATAAAGCACAGAAAGCCCTTTTTCAAGGCAATAAAAGACCTTTATGTGTGCAAGGAAAGTATTGACTATGATATGTCCGAAAAGGGTGCAGAGGAGCTGAATGCTCTGGTGAAAGCAGTTCCGTCTGTTTACTATTTCTCCTTTTGTTATAATATGCTCGAAAAAAATAAAAAAGGAAGGCTTGTGCCGAAAAATACGAAGGTTCCCATATTGTCATTTACTTCAAAGCTTGTGATTAAATACGGTAAGAGAATGAATAAACCGTCAGACGGTAATGACGGTCTGGTTGGTGTGGATTCTGCAAAACATCCCAAAAACCAGCCTCATAAAATGTATGCTCAGGATGAACCGTTATCTTCAGGTGTCTGGAATGTTATGCCTGTGAGAAAGGGTGACCATGGTACACCAATTGGTCTTTTTGCCGACAGAGAAGAAACTCATAAGTTTTATAATGAATTAGTGTTGCTTCTGGCAACAACAGAGCATAATAATATTTCATATAAGGAGTGACTGTTATGAAAACCATTTTAATTCTTGTTGACGGTATGAGACCTGATTCTTTGACAAATATCCGAAATGCACAGAAAATCATTGAAAATTCTATATATACAATGAACGCTGAGACAGTTTTCCCCTCTGTGACATTGCCTTGTCATATTTCGCTTTTCCACAGCGTAACACCCGAGAGACACGGTACTACCACAAATGTTTATATGCCTCAGGTAAGACCTATCAAGGGGCTTTGCGAGGTGCTCAAACAAGCTGACAAAAAATGTGCAATATTCTATAACTGGGAAGAAATCCGTGATGTGTCACGTCCTGATTCTCTTGCACACGCGTGTTTTTATGCAGGCAGAAGAATAGGTTATCTTGAAGCAGGAGAAAAGATGACAAGTGAGCTTATCAGCTATGCAAAAGACTATGAGCCTGATTTTACATTCCTTTATCTGGGCTACACCGACTGGGCAGGTCATAAATACGGCTGGATGAGTGATGAATATATGTCTGCAATGAAGAATAGTTGGGATTGTATTGAAAGAATTATGACTGAGCTCGGTGATGAATACACCTATATTATTACAGCAGACCACGGCGGTCATGACAGAACACACGGTAGTGAAATGCCTGAAGATATGCTTATTCCCGTTATTCTTAACGGTGAGAATTTCCCCAAAGGCAAAGTCGTTGAAAATGTCAATATTATGGATATTGCCCCCACAGTTGCAAAGCTTCTCGGAGTATCACCTGATGAAGAATGGGAAGGTAAAGCCCTCCTGTAAAATTGAAAATCAGAAGAAATGTGAAAACCCTTGGAAATCCAAGGGTTTTGTAATTTGTCATCAAATTAATTTTAACATTGTAGGGTTTGGCGCTTGCCGACAAACCGTTAATTTATATGGATATTTACGATTTACAAACGTAGGGGCGGCAATCTGCCGCCCGTTTGATTTTATGAGATTTCACGGGCGGATAATATCCGCCCCTACATTGTGGTGCACAGTTAAATTATAATTTAGTGCAGAACGCAGAATGCAGAATTTCGGGTCTGCGACGCGATTATAAAATGATACAAATGGTAACATCGTAGGGGACGGGTCTCCCGTCCCGAATAAAATTTCAT
>JAFXFI010000110.1 GCA_017520635.1 Clostridia bacterium | reverse complement strand
TTGTACCGTGGTAATCAAGATGGTCCTGAGTAAGGTTTGTAAAGAGACCAAGGTCAAATGTAACGGGAGCAACTCTCTGCTGACTGAGAGCCTGAGAAGAAACCTCCATAATGCAGTATTTACAGCCCTTATCTGCCATTTCTCTGAAAAGCTTATTCATTTCAAAGGGATCGGGAGTAGTAAGAGATGAGGGTCTTTCTTCATCACCGATAAGATTAATCACTGTACCGAGGAGACCGCATTTTTCCCCTGCTTCTTCAAGGATATGTTTGAGAAGAAATGAAACTGTTGTTTTACCGTTTGTACCTGTAATGCCTATCATTTTAAGGCTTTCAGTCGGTCTTCCGAAATACTCCCAACAAAGGAAAGAGTAAGCACGTCTTGTATTTTCAACAATAACTTCGTTTTTTGCACCTGTTTCATGTTCAACGATAACTGCTGCTGCACCCTTTTCTTCAATTGCACGTACTGCAACTGTATGTGCATCAAAACGGTTGCCCTTGATACATACAAAGACATCGCCTTTCTGTATACTGTCAAATTTATCAGTAACTGATGAAATTTCACAATCAATGTAGTTGCTTTTTGTTTCGAGTTTTGATAAAAGCTGTGATAACTTCATGACGTCCACCTCTTTATTATTCTGCATCTGACGAAGTTGATTTAAAGTACACTGTAATAGTATCGCCGTAATAAACTTTTGTATTCGCTTCTTTATCCTGTTTATAGGAAACGAAGCTGCTTGATGCTGCATTACCGACGATAGAAACGTTTACCCCCGCACTGTTAGCGGCGTAGTAAACCTGATTTACTGTCATTCCGATAAAGTTCGGAACTGTTGTTACCTGCTTTTCAGCATTCTTTTCTGTATAAAGAATAACTGTACCGTTTGCGGAAATTGTCTGATTTGAAGACGGTACCTGCTCAACAACTCTTTCACCGCTGCCTACAACCTTAACATTGAAGCCTGATGAGGTAAGTGTCTGCTTTGCCTCTTCAACTGTTTTGCCTATAACGTTGTCAGCATTTCTGTCAACATGTTTGTTTTCTTCTTCTGTATACTTAGGTTCAACGTTGAGATAAACCATAACCTTCTGCATAATGTCAGCCGCAACAGGTGCTGCAATCTGGCTTCCGTAGTATTCACCTACGGGTTTCTTTACGGCAATAAGCATTGCAACCTGTGGGTCATCTGCAGGTGCAAAGCAAGCAAATGATGCTGTATAGAAACCGGGCTCTTCAAGGATTTCAGATGTACCTGTTTTACCTGCAACACGGTAACCTGCAACGTAAGCATTTTTACCTGTACCTGTAGCAACAACATCTTCCATCATGCCTGTAATGATTTCTGCTGTTTTTTCTGAAATCACCTGTCTTTTCACAACAGGTTCTGCTTCAGAAATAACATTTCCCTCAGGGTCAACAGTTTTTGCAACAACGTAAGGCTGAAGAAGCTTACCGCCGTTTGCAATTGCTGAAACTGCTGTAATTGTCTGAATGGGAGTTACCGTGAAGGACTGACCGAAAGCACTTGATGCAAGCTGCACTTTTGTCTTTTTCATTGAGTCAGCACTGTGATAGTTACCTACTTCTTCAGACGGAAGGTCGATACCTGTTTTTTCGGTAAAACCAAATGCTTCGAAGTATTTATAGAAATTATCTACGCCCATATCAAGACCGAGCTGAATAAAAAACGGGTTACATGAATTTGCAAAAGCCTGAGAGAAAGTCTGTGTGCCGTGACCCTCTCTGTGAGAGCAATGCATTCTTCTGTCATCAACCTGAATTGCACCGCCGCACACATAATTTCTTGACATATCCCATGTATTTTCTTCAAGCGCTGCAGCGGCGGTAATTATTTTGAAAACCGAACCCGGCTCATAAGTGTCGGAAATTGTTCTGTTTTTCCATTGATTGAACCATGCAGTTGTTTCTGCTTCTTCTTTAAGTCTTTCATCCATGATTTCATCAAGGTGTTCACGGACAGTCTGACTTGTGATTTCATAAGGATTATTGAGGTTATAGTCAGGTTTACTTGACATTGCAAGAATTGCACCCGTATTTACGTCCATAATAAGACCGTAAGCATATTCAGCCTGAGTATCTTTTATTGACTGGTCAAGACCTTCTTCAAGGTAACGCTGAATAGTTTCGTCAATTGTTGTGTAAACGCTTGTTCCCTGAACTGCATCGGTAATTGTTTCATATTCTGAGGGCATTGAATCACCCTGACCTGAAACAGCAGTTATTTTTCTTCCGGGTGTACCTGTGAGAATTGAGTTATATTGCAGTTCAAGTCCGCCTGTACCTACATCATTTGTACCGGTAAAGCCAAGAACTGTTGAAGCAAAAGAATTGTAAGGATAGTATCTCTTGACATCGTTTTCAACACCGATATATCTTGAAAACTTACGTTCAACGGCACTTCCGTCTTCTGCCTTTACGGTTTCACATGTTTCCCCCAGCAAAGCGAGAATTTCATCTCTCACATCTTTTTCAACGCGGTATTTTACAACCATGTTGCCGTACTGAGAAAGCTCTGCCTTTCCACGGACTGTTTCCTCTTTCATTTCAAGGATATCTGCAAGTTTTTTAATAACAATTTCTCTTGCGTTATTGCTTTCGCTGAGTTTATTGGGATAAATTACGATTTTCCACGCTGATGCGCTTTTTGCAAGCTCTTTACCGTTACGGTCGTAAATTACACCTCGTTCAGCTGAAATTTCTGAGTCTCTGAGCTGATTATCTTCAGCCTTTGCACGGTATTCTTCACCAAGACCGAGCTGAACATAGCCAAGGAAAATTGCACATGCACCAAAGCCCAGCACCACTATGAAAATGAGTACGTGTAAGGCTCTTTTTACCATTGTTTTTTCGTTCGCCTGCGGTAATGACATACCAATTCTCCTCCCCTTAAATAACAATTAACGCGGCAAAGGAATTTTACCGTTTATAAGGTGCGTTTACCTTATAAATAGTTATTCCGTGCCGCTGACATTATGAATTAATTTTTCGGATTTACTACTCCGTAATCACCCTGTGACAGTTCAAAATATGTTACCTGATATCTGTCTCGCTGTATCATACCATTTTCTTCTGCACTCTGTCTTACAGATTCAAAAGATACCATGGAGTCCTTTTTGATATTGAGGATTATATTCTGACTTTCCGCAATATCAAGCTCTTCCTGTAAAACCTGGGTTTTGTGGTCGTAGTTATTTATGTAGGCACCGAGACACACAAAGGAGCTTGCCACAGCAATAAGCACAAGAGCAACACAAACAATTGCAACTGCTGAAAGGTTACTGCGTCTTTCATTTATAACAAGCTTTTCTTTCCTCACATGAGGTGTATCTTCAAGAACTCGTACTTTCGGTCTCGGTTCAGGTTTTTTATTTGGTACAGGTTTGGGTGCTGATGTACCCTCGTCGAACAAATCGAGGTCAAACATTATCTCAGCCATTTTACCCATCCTTTCTCTTTATCTTCTTTATTCTTCTACTCTTTCAACTGCTCTGAGCTTAGCACTCCTTGAGCGTGAGTTTTCTTCAATTTCTTTTTCTGTAGGTTCTTTCACTTTAAAAGGAAGCTTACCTTTGGGAGTTTTTCCGCAAACACAAACAGGAAATTCAGGCGGGCAAGTACAGCCTGAACAAAAATCGTTGAACTTTACTTTTACAATTCTGTCTTCAAGAGAGTGGAATGTGATAATTACCACTCTGCCTCCCACATTAATTGCTTCAAACATATCATCAAGTGTATTTTTAAGTTCCAGTAATTCTGAGTTTACCTCAATTCTTATTGCCTGAAAACTTTTTTTAGCAGGATGTCCTGATTTTCTTCTCACAGAAGGCGGATAAGATTCTTTGATAATTTCTGCAAGTTCAAGTGTTGTTTCAATTTCTTTTGTTTCTCTGTATTTTACAATGTTATTTGCAATTGCACGTGCAAATTTTTCTTCACCGTAGAATGAAAGAATTTTTGAAAGCTCCCCTGCAGAATATGTATTGACAACATCCTTTGCCGAAAGACCTTCCTTGCTCATTCTCATATCAAGCGGTGCATCGGAATGGAAAGAAAAACCTCTTTCTGCCGTATCAAGCTGATACGAAGAAACGCCTAAATCAGCAAGTATTCCGTCAACCTTTTCCACACCGTTTTCTGTGAGAATTTCTTTCAACCTTGAAAATCTGCTGTTGACGATTGTCACTTTATCATTGCCGTCAAAACGAGCTTTCAAAACCTTGATTGCATCAGGGTCACGGTCAATTGTGTAAAGATGACCTGTTGTGAGCTTTTCGGCAATCATAGATGAGTGTCCACCGCCACCGCCGGTGCAGTCAACATAAATTCCGTCAGGCTTTATATCAAGTGCTTCAATTGCTTCTTTATAAAAAACAGGAATATGGGAAAAATTAATGTTTGTTTCCATTTCACTTACCTCAGAAAAATCAGAATCTTACAAGTGATTCATCGAAATCAAATTCGTCATCGTTTTCACTCTGGAGCTTGTTCCATGTTTCTTCGTCCCAGATTTCAATTTTTCTGCCTGAACCGAGAATTACAATATTTTTTGTAATCCCTGCGTATTCTCTGAACGGTTCTTTGAGAAGCACACGGCTCTGAGGGTCCATATTGCAATCATCAATTCTTGAAAAAACTTTTCTGTAATATTTTCTGTATTTTTCACCTGCAGGAAGATTATCAAGCTCTTCCTTTACCTTTGCCCACTCATCAAGAGGATAAAGAGTAAGGCATTTATCATCGGGAAGGGTTTTCATAATAACAAATTTCTGACCAAGCTCTTCTCTGTATGCAGAAGGCACAACCATTCTTGATTTCGCATCAAGTGAATGGAAATATGTTCCTTTGAAATCTGCCATTGTTACCCCTCCTTTACGTTTAAAAGTTGAAAACTTCCGTTTTTGTGTGGAAAACTCTGTGGAAAATGTGGAAAACTCCCACTTTGTCACCATTTCAAACAACATTCTCCCACTTCGTACCACTATTATAATTCTAAACCATATTTTTGTCAATAGGTTTTTGGCTTAAATACTTAAAAAATCAAGGTTTTTTTGGCAGTGGGACAAAATCCCAAAAAAATTAAAATTTAGTGCAGAATGCAAAATGCAAAGTGCAGAATGTCGGGTCTGCGACGCGATTATATAAAAATACCAACGGCTACACCGTAGGGGAGTGTCTCTGTGTCCTCCCGTAAAAATCATATAAAATCTACGGGTCGTCGAGGACGCCGACCCCTACGAAAAATCGCATTAAATCAACGGTTTTATAATAGGCTTCGTACCCACACCGACCCATTTGAAATTTAAATAATCATCCCTATAAATAATAATTTAGTGCAGAATGTCGGGTCTGTGACGCAAAAATACAACGAAAACCTACAGCTACAACGTAGAGGACGGGTTTCCCGTCCCAATAAGCATCCTGAAAACAGTTTAGACGCCCGATGGGCGCCCCTACGATACAAACGTCAGTTTTAATATAAAAAAGCCGCTTTTCCCAAACGAGAAAAACGGTTTTAAATAATATTTGTTTTTATTCTGATAAGTATTCTGTTATCTTTTTACTGATTTTAACATCAGGATTATGTTCTCTTGCTTTCTTACATATTTCAGAAAACAATTCTTTATGGTCTTTCATGGTAGCGTCAACTAATATATCTTTTTTATGCGCTGTTGTCCTGATAGACAAGGCAGAACCTTTTATATTAAAAGAAAAGCATTTTCCTATCCTTGTCACAGACGAAAAATCTATTTCTGCATCACGGTATGCATTATCAATATGATAGGACTTGAATTCAATCGTATGAGGTTTTAAAATTATCTGACGTTTAAAATGTTTTCTCAGTACAACAAAATCCATAATTATCCCGAGCAAAACAAACTTAATAATACCTGACCAGATATCTTGTTTCGTAATCAAAGCAAACAAATAACCCATAAATACAGTAAGCAAAAAACCAATCACCCAATCAATAAAATTAGCTGTTTTACTTGCTTTGTATTCTTTCACATCTGTCACCTCTTACTTTATCATCTCTTTAAATTCTTCTTCGCTGATAATTGTAATTCCGAGAGTCTGTGCTTTTGTAAGTTTTGAACCTGCATCCTCACCTGCTAAAACGTAAGTTGTTTTCTTTGAAACAGAAGAAGAAGTTTTGCCTGAAAAGCCTTCAATTATTTCCGATGCTTCAGCACGGGACATTGTGGGCAATGTACCTGTAAGAACAAATGTCATACCCTGGAAGCGTGTGTCTTTTACTTCCGCAAGAGAGTTCATATTTACCCCTGCATTTTTCAGTTCTTCAACCATTTTCTTCGTAGGCTCAAGAGAGAAGAACTGAACAACACTTTCTGCCATTATTTCGCCAAAGCCGTCAATAAGAAGTATTTCTTCTTTTGTGGCTTTCATAATTTTTTCAAGTGTTCCGAAATTGACCGCAAGTAACTTTCCTGCTTTTGCACCGATATGTCTTATACCGAATGCAAAGAGAAGCTTTGAAAGGTCATTTTCTTTTGATTTTTCAATTGCATCAATAAGGTTGTTTGCAGATTTTTCAGCAAATCTTTCAAGTGACAGAAGCTGTTCAGGTTTCAGATAATAAATATCTGCTGCATTTTTAACAAAACCTTCATTAACAAGAACTTCCGAAACAGATTCACCGAGACCTTCAATATCCATAGCATCTCTTGAACAGAAATGAATGATGTTTCTAAGCAGCTGTGCAGGACACCCAGGGTTTGAACATCTGATTGCCGCTTCATCTTCTTCACGTGAAACAGGAGATGAACATGAGGGACAGATTTTCGGCATTTCGTAAATTTCAGAATTTTCGCCTTTCTTTGAAACAGCCACAATTTCAGGGATAATATCCCCTGCTTTTCTGACTATAACTGTGTCACCGATACTGATACCCTTTTCTCTGATAAAATCTTCATTGTGCATTGTGGCTCTGCCAACAGTTGAGCCTGCAAGGAGAACGCTTTCAAGAACCGCTACGGGAGTAAGCACACCTGTTCTGCCTACATTGACTTCAACATCAATAAGCTTTGTTTCCTTTTCTTCAGGAGGATATTTATAAGCCACAGCCCATTTGGGGAATTTTGAAGTTGAACCAAGTTGTTTTCTTTTTTCAAAATCATTGACTTTTATAACTGCACCGTCAATGTCAAAAGGAAGATTTCCTCGTTCATTACCGATACGGTCAATTTCACTCAGCACATCGTCAAAGTTTGCATATTCATTATAGAAAGGTACTGTTCTGAAGCCAAGAGTTTTAAGGTAATCAAGGGACTCTTTGTGAGATTTTATAACCTTTCCTTCGATTTGCTGAATATTGAAAACAAATATACTCAGATTTCTTTCTGCTGCAATTTTTGAGCTTTTCTGTCTCAGAGAACCTGCAGCAGCATTACGGGGATTTTTGAAAGGCTTTTCATCATTGAGTTCCTGCTTTTCCACAAGAGAAATAAAAACCTCACGCGGCATATAAACTTCGCCTCTTACTTCAAGAAAAGGAATATTTTCTTCAAGCTTCAGGGGAATTGTTTTAATTGTACGCAAGTTTGCAGTAACATCTTCACCAACCTGACCGTCACCTCTTGTTGAACCCCTGACAAAAACACCGTCACGGTATTCAAGAGAAACAGAAAGTCCGTCAATTTTCGGCTCAACAACATAAGTCACGTCACCGTCAATTTTACTTTCAAAGCTTCTCAATTCATCAAAACTGAAAGCGTCCTGCAGACTTTCCATAGGAACGGCATGAACAACTTCCTCAAAACGGTTGTCAGCCATACCGCCGACTCTCTGTGTGGGAGAATCAGGTGTCAGAACTGACGGAAAATCGTTTTCGATATTTTCAAGTTCACGGAGTGCTTTATCATATTCAAAGTCAGAAATCTGAGGGTCGTCATCAACATAGTATTTCTTACTGTGGTAGTTGAGAAAATCTCTCAGTTCACGTGCTTTCAGTTCCGCTTCTTTTATATTCATAAAAATCTCACCTTTTATAAATTAAATCCGTTTATATTTTATCATTATTATTGCCATTTTTCAAGTTATATGGTAATATATATTTGTAAGTTATAAAACAGAAAGGAGATTTCTGATATGAAAAACAATTTAATTATTACAATCAGCCGTGAATACGGTTCAGGCGGTCGTGAAATAGGTGAAAAACTGGCAATGGAGCTTGGAATTCCTTTTTATGACAAAGCAATTATAGATAAAGCTGCAAAAGAAACAGGCTTCTGTGCCGAGTTCATCGAAAAAGAAGAACAGAAGGTTACAAACAGTCTCCTTTTCAACCTTGCAACAAATGCTTATTCTTTCGGCAACATGGTTTCACATTACGGCCAGTCCCTTTCTGACCAGGTTTTTCAGGCTGAGGCTAAAATCATCAAAGAACTGGCTTCTGAGGGTTCATGTGTAATTGTGGGCAGATGTGCTGATTACATTCTTAAAAATCAGTTCCCCTGCTTCAATGTTTTCATCTGTGCTGATTTTAAAAAAAGATGCGAAAGAGCAATTAAAATTGACAATATCTCAAAAGAAGATGTTCAGGACGTTGTAAAGAAAAAGGATAAAGCAAGAATACGTCACAACCAATTCTACGGCTCACAGGATTGGGGCGATGCACGAAATTACGACATCACTCTCAACAGCGGAAACCTGGGAATTGAAAATGCAATTCAGATACTTAAAACAGCAATTGAGAATTATAAATAAGTCAAAAAATTTAACCCCCGGCTTAGCCGGGGGTTTCCGTTATACAATCGCTCTGTAAAGTTCCTGGAAGAGAATGAAGAATCTGCAGCTTATAAAGCGATACCATAAGTATTCAATTTTTGCTGCAAGTGATTCGTCTTTTTCGTATACAAGGTCTGCTTCACCGTCATCAATTGTAAAGGGCTGGCTTGCTGCACAACCGCCTTCACCGAAGATTTCAGCACGAACATAAAGGAAATCTTCTGAGTTTTCAACCTGAGAAAGGTCAATTGTTGATGTACCTGTACCGTTTACTTCAGTTTTTGCAACAATTTTACCGTTTGCAATCCACTGAACAAAGTCTGCATTTTCAACATCCATTGTGATTGTTGTACCGTCAACAACAACATTAGTTGCCATGGGAACAGGAAGTTTCTGATCCATAACATCATATGTTTCTGCAGGTCCGAGAACAGGGTTATCATGAATCTTTCTTGTAACAGCAAAGAAATTACCGTTATACATTGTTTCTTTAACGTTTTCTGCTGTATTTTCAGGCATCATGAACACGCTGAATGATGAGTCAACCTTGTTGAGCTCATGAGCATCACTGTTTGAGTAACCCCATACTGTTCTGCCATAAGGAAGAGTTGCCATAAGGATATTATCCCAGAGGTTTCTGTCCCAAGGAGTTGCATTGTTAGTTTCGTTGAAAACTTCCATGCCGAGACATGAATCATAATCAAGGAAAATCTTTGCGAAATAATCAATGAATTTCGGGTCGTTAACGCCTTCTCTTGTATCAATCCAATCACCGGGATGAGCGATAACTGAATAACCGCCGTTTTTCTCTGCAAACTCAACTGCTTCACGGTGGCCGTTTTCAACACCTGCATGACCTGTACCTACGCCTCTTTCAAGACCATAGCCTACAACGTGACCTTTTGTAAGTGTGATACCGTTAAGTTCATTTGCACCTGTGATACATGCAAGACCGTAATCACGTGTCATACCTTCAGGCATAGGATATGTACCCTCTGTAACACCTTTGAATTCTTCATCTGTAAGGTGTTCCATTGTGTAGCCGAGAAGATACTGATAATAATAAAGCGCTGCCTTTACAGGTTCTTCATTCCACGCAACACCTGTAACTGAGTGGTCTGCCATACCCAGGAAACCGAAGCCCTGATTATAGTATTCCATAACCATTTCTTTAAGTGTTACCGTAGCATCACTATAAGTTGAATGTGTATGGAGGCTTCCTCTGTAGCCTGTCCATGCATCTTCGCCTTCCCAGATAACATCTTTGTATGGGTTGTTGATTGTGATTGTTTTTTCAGCCTCTCCACCTGCGAAAGCAACAATTCCCATTGTTGAGAAAATTGTTACGCAGAGAAGAATGCTGAGAAGTTTAGTGAATTTCTTTGACATGTTGTTTTCTCCTTTGTCAATAAATTTTACAGTAATATAATCTCATTTTTTATAAAAAAAGTCAAGATATTTTATAAATATTGTTTATATTTTATTCAATATATGGTATTATATAGACAGTAAAGGAGTGATTAATCATGTCAAAAAATTATCCTACACCCCATATAAATGCAACACCGGATGATTTTGCAAAAACTGTCCTCATGCCCGGTGACCCTTTAAGAGCAAAATTTATTGCTGAAAATTTCCTTGAAAATGCACGTCTTGTAAATAACGTACGAGGAATCCACGGTTACACAGGCTCTTACAAAGGTGTTCCTGTGTCAGTTATGGCAAGCGGAATGGGTATGCCCTCAATGGGTATTTACAGTTATGAGCTTTTCAACTTTTTTGATGTTGACAACATTATCAGAATAGGCTCAGCAGGTGCACTTGATGAAATCATCAGAGTGCGTGATATCGTTCTGGGCATGGGTGCTTGTACTAACTCAGATTATCAGAGTCAGTATAACCTGCCCGGCACTTTCTCCCCTGTGGCAAGCTTTGAACTTCTTAAAACTGCTTCGGGAGAATGTGAAAAGAAAGGTGTAAATACTCACATCGGTAATATTCTTTCTTCCGATACATTCTACTGTGCCGACAATACGGTTAACGAAAAATGGGCAAAAATGGGCGTTCTTGCAGTTGAAATGGAAGCAGCTGCTCTTTACATGAATGCTGCTTACGCTAAGAAAAACGCTCTTGCAATATGCACAATAAGCGATAACATCATTACAGGAGAAGCTCTTGATTCTGATGCGAGACAAAATTCATTTACTGAAATGATGGAAATTGCACTTGAAACTACTTTAAGGATAACTAAATAAAATGAAAAGAATATTTTTATGCGTTCTTGACAGCTTCGGTATAGGCAACGCACCTGACTCAATACTTTTCGGAGATGAAAATGCAAACACCCTCAGAAGCATTTCTTCATCACCTGAATTTAAAATTCCCAATCTTCTGAAAATGGGCCTTGGTAATATTGACGGTGTTGACTATTTACCGAAAGAAGAAAGTCAGTCTGCTTTTGTTTGCAGACTGACAGAAAAATCAAAGGGCAAAGACACAACTATCGGTCATTGGGAAATTGCAGGGATAGTATCTGAAAAACCTTTACCCGTTTACCCTGACGGGTTTCCTGAAGAAGTTATAAATGACTTTGAAGATGAGACAGGAGTCGGAACTCTTTGCAATAAGCCTTACTCAGGTACGGAAGTTATAAAAGATTATGGCGAAGAACATTTACAAACGGGAAAGCTCATTATTTACACTTCTGCTGACAGCGTTTTTCAGATTGCAGCACACGAAGAAATTGTACCTCCTGAAAAGTTATATGAATACTGCCGAATTGCAAGAAAAATTCTCACAGGTAAACACGGTGTGGGCAGAGTTATTGCACGACCTTTCATCGGTGAAAAAGGCAATTTCACAAGAACTTCAAACAGACATGATTTCTCAATCGAGCCACCAAGAGAAACTATTCTTGACGCTTTAAACAAAAACCATTTTGATACAATAGCTATAGGTAAAATCACAGATATTTTTGCAGAAAAAGGAATTTCTGAAAGTATTTTTACACACTCCAACCGTGAGGGCATGGAGAAAATGTCAGAATATGCAGAGAAAGATTTTGACGGTCTTTGCTTTGTGAATCTCGTTGATTTCGATATGGTTTACGGCCACAGAAGAGATGTTGACGGTTATGCCAAGGCTCTTAGTGAATTTGACGCATTTCTTCCTGATTTTATCAGAAAAATGAATGATAATGATTTACTCATCATTACTGCTGACCACGGTTGTGACCCTGCTTTCAATGGAACTGACCACACAAGAGAATGTGTTCCTCTCTTTTTATACTCAAAGAAAATAAAATCGGCAAACGGTAGGACAAGAAATTCTTTTGCTGACATTGCAGATACAATTGCTGAATTTTTCGGGATAGGTTTTCAGAATGACGGAGAAAGTTTTCTCAATGAAATTGACTTTAATAAGTGATTATTGTAAAATAGAATTCAGGTGATTTTCATGTTTACAATCAAAGAACAGAAAACCGTCTGCGAAATTCTGCCGACAGAAAATAACGGCAGAAACAGCGAAGGTGATTTCATTACGCTAAAAGACGGTACAATTATGTTTGCTTACAGCAGATACAATTCTGCAGACGGTGAAGATGACGATGCATGTGACATTGCCGCACTTTTCTCCTACGACAACGGAGAAAGTTTTACTGACGGCAGAATTTTAATTAAAGCCACAGACTTTGGCGTTAAAAATTTAATGAGCGTCACTTTAAGACGTATGTGTAACGGAGATTTAGGCGTTTTCTTTCTAAAAAAAGAGTTGAACGGAAATTCGGAAGTAATTCTCTGCCGTTCAGATGATGAGGGAAAAAGTTTTTATAAAACAACAAAATGTGTCCCCGCCACATTCCCTGCTTATCACGTTATGAACAATTGCAGAGTTCTGAAAACAGAAGACAATAAATTGTTTATTCCTGTAGCATTACACAGAAAAGGCGAAAACAGCAACGGTGAGCTTGATTTTGACTACTACGCTTTTTGTCTCCTTTTCATGTCAGAGGATGACGGTGAAACATGGAGAGAATTGCCTCATAAATTTACAAATCCTGCACCGCACTCAGAAACAGGTCTTCAGGAGCCGGGTATTACAGAATTTAAAAACGGCACTTTATATACATATTTCAGAACTGACTGCATGTGTCAGTACGAGAGTTTTTCCTGTGACAGTGGCAGGACATGGTCCGCTGTTTCCCCATCACAATTTACAGCCCCCGAATCACCTATGCTTATTATGAAAAATCCTTATTCGGGAAAATTCTATGCTATCTACAACCCTGTCCCGAATTATAACGGCAGAAAAATACCTGAAGACTTTTTCCATGCAGGAAGAACACCTATTGTTCTCAGAGAAAGTGATAACGGAACTCATTTTTCTGACCTTGCAATAATTGAAGATGATGAAGACCGCGGTTACTGTTACCCCTCTTTATACTTCCTTGATGAAAAAACAATACTCACTTCTTTCTGTTCAGGCGGAAAAGAAGACGGCAGTTGTCTTAACAAAACCACAATTAAAAAAATTAAAATATAGGAGAACAAAATGGATACTATCAGAGTACAGGACATGAAATTTGTCGATTCTCACGGCAGAGAAAGAATTTTCACAGGCATGAATGTATGCGACAAAACAAATTACACTCCCGGCTTTGTTGCAAACGAGTTTTCAAAGGACTTGTTCTGGGTTGACGAATTCAGAAAGAAAGGCTTCAACATCATCAGACTTGGTATGACATGGTCTGTTGTTGAACCTGAAAAAGGCAAATACAACGAAGAATATTTAGACTCCATTGAAAAAATTATGGACTACTGCCACGAAAAAGGAATTTACGTTTACCTTGACATGCATCAGGATTTATTCTGTTCAAAAACAGGCGCAGGTGACGGTGCTCCCGACTGGGCAATAGACTCCGCACCCTATAAATTCCAGAAAACAAAAATCGTCTGGGCAGAGGGTTACTTCTGGGGAAGAGCAGTCCACAGAGCATTTGATAATTTCTGGACAAATAAAAAAGTTGATGGCGACGGGCTTCTCGACTGTTTTGCTGAAATGTGGAAACATGTTGCTGACCGTTTCAAAGACCATCCTGCACTTTTCGGTTTTGATGTTTTCAATGAACCCTTCCCCGGAAAAGACGGAGGCAAAGTTTTCAGGAAACTTATAGGAAAACTTGTACGTACAACACTTTTTGATAAGAGAATTAATAAATGTAAACTCATTAAAGATGCTCTCGGCAAAGAAAAAATCAGAGTTCTTGACCACTATAACGGAGACGTTTTCCACTCAATCGTTTGTGCTGGACAGGAGCTTATCAACAAATTTGACCGCGAGAGATATATGCCTTTCCTCAACAAAACTGCTTCAAAAATCAGAGAAATAACTGACAAGGGCGTTCTCTTTATTGAAAACTCATACTATTCAAACCTTGGTATTCCTTGTGCGAACAGCGCAATTGAAGTAAACGGCAAAAGAGAATCTCAGCAATGCTTCTCTCCTCACGGCTATGACCTTATGGTTGACACTCCCCTTTACAAATTCGCTTCAAATTCACGTGTTGATTCCATTTTCGGTGAACACAGAAACACTCAGATGAAAACGGGTAATCCCGTTCTTGTAGGTGAATGGGGCGGTTTCTCAGAGGGTAATGAATGGTTCCCTCACATTGAACACCTTATTGACATTTTCGACAGCTACAAATGGAGTAATACATACTGGGCTTACTGGAAAGAGCTTCTTGACGAAGAAATCATGACCGTTCTTTCACGTCCTTATCCGAAAGCAGTAACAGGTGACATCATTTCTTACAGACATGACAGAGAAAACAAAGAATTTATCCTTAAATATACTCAGGATAAGGAATACGACGTACCTACCGTAATTTTCGCTCACAAGAACGTAAAAGAAGTTATCACCGACGGTGAAGTTAAAGTTATTCCCGTAACAGAAAAAGCTTCTGACATTGAAATTACAACAGGTATCGGTGAACACACAATAATCGTTAAGTTTTAAAACACTAATGGGAAAGTACTATTTTTCGGACTTTCCCATTTTTTGTGTTTGAATATCATTTTAAAATATTATATAACTATCACGAGGTGATATGAATGAACATCGCAGTATGTATTGACGACAACGGCGGTATGCTTTTTAATTCACGAAGACAGAGCCGTGACAGAATTCTCATTGAAGATTTTCTCCGAACTGCAGGAAACAACAAGGTTTTCGTAAGAAGCTTTTCTGAAAAGCTTTTCGTTGACATAAATGTTTCGGTAAATGATAACTGCCTTTCCGATGCAGAAGAAAATGATTTTTGTTTTATCGAAGACGAAAGCATTCTCCCCTTTTCCGAAAAGATAAAAACGCTTATTATTTACAAATGGAACAGAGTTTATCCGGCTGACTTTTCTTTTGAAATGCCTGAAGGATTTAAACTTTCTGAAGCCTATGAGTTCCAGGGAAGCTCACATGAGAAAATAACCAAGGAGATTTATGTGAATGAAAATTAAATTAAAAAAGAAAAACACTCTCACAATTATCATCGTTGCCGTACTTATTCTCATTGGTGCTATTGCTTCTACCTCATCAGAAGACACAGAGGAAACAACTAAACCTGCCTTTGGAAGTTTTGAAGAAGGCACAGCAGAAATATCCGAAGAAAACACAACTGAAAAAAGTTTTCTTTCAGGGATTTTAAACAACAAGGAAGACAACACAGAAAAGAAACCGGAATCTTCAAAAAACACAACAAACAAAACAAATAAACCTGCTTCAACGGTTGATAAAATCTCATCATCTTCTTTGCCTGTTTATAAAAACAGTCCTTATGTTGTTGTAAATAATAACGAACCCGCCTTTACATCTTCGCAGAAATCAGGTAAGAAATCCTTTGAAACTTATGCAAATCTTGACTCACTCGGCAGATGCGGTGTGGCATACGCCTGTATCGGAAAAGATATTATGCCCACGGGTGAAAGAGGAGAAATCGGTCAGGTTAAGCCTACAGGCTGGAAAACAGCAAAATATGATTTCGTTGACGGCAGATATCTTTACAACAGATGTCACCTTATCGGATGGCAGCTGACAGGTGAAAATGCAAACAACAGAAACCTTATCACAGGCACACGTTACATGAATGTTCAGGGAATGCTTCCTTTTGAAAACATGGTTGACGACTACATCGAAGAAACAAGAAACCATGTACTTTACAAGGTTACTCCCGTTTTCAAGGGAAATGAACTTGTTGCCCGCGGTGTTCAGATTGAGGCTTATTCGGTTGAAGATGACGGCGACGGCATCTGCTTCAACGTTTACTGCTTCAATGTTCAGCCCGGTGTCAGAATTGATTATAAGACGGGTGAAAGTGCTCTTGACGGTAAAGAAACCACAACTAAAAAACCTGTTACCACAAAGAAACCTACTACCACAAGGGTTGTAACAACAAAACCCGTAACGCAGAAGCCCTCTCTACCCTCATCAGCCGTAGGAAATACAAGTTATATCGTCAACACAAACTCACTCAAATTTCATCTCCCCTCCTGTTCATCTGCTGATGACATTTCGGCAGAAAACAGATGGGAAACAAAAGACTCCCGCGACTCTCTGATATCAAAAGGATATTCACCCTGCGGAAGATGTAAACCATAAATTTTCAACAAAAAATCCCCTCCGTCAAAAACGTTGTTTTTGCCACCTCCCCTTGCATTTTCAAGGGGAAGCTGAAACACAAATAAATACGATAAAAGCCTTGTTCTCGGTTTTGAGAATAAGGCTTTTCTTTCGATTCTATTTCAATTATGCTCGTAATAATACTCTTCGGCTTCTTCATAATCATAAAAATCATCATAATTATCCTCATAAAAATCCTCAGGATCATAATAATCTGTAGCATTATAAGGATCATCTTCATCATAATCGGGAACATACCTCTTTGTTGATGTCACATATTTGTACGGATCTTCGCGATAATCCCAAATGTTTATCACTTTTCCTTTAGCACAACGTGCAACAAATATCACGTAACCATTTTGAACAAAATCATAAATATTCGCTGTATAATTTTTTCCGTTTATCATTTCCATATTATGTCTCACAACAGATGATGGTGTTCCAAGACCTGTTTGGGATATTTCTGATTCAAACATACCGATATATGGAGTTTTCATTTTTTCAATCTTTTCAGACAGTCTTTTTTCCTCCTTTCTTTTAGATACTATCTCATCACAAGTATCATGGATATTACCACTTAAACTTACGGCTTCGCCATACCTTTCACCATCAATTTCTGATAAAGTTACTTTTTCTATATAATAAACAGCTGAACCATAGTCCATTTTTTCATTATAAATATAAGCTTTACAAAGATTTATATATGAATTGGTGCTTTTAAAATCCTCTTTTTCAATGCTTTCAAAAGTTTCAATAGCCTTTGAATATTCACCATTATCAAAGTAAGATAGTGCACTTTTATATATAATATCATTTTCATAGTATTCATTTGTTAAGGGAATTGAAACAAAACAAGCTATAAATATTGCAATTAAAGAAGCATAGACAATTTTCTTCTTTTTGACTTTCTCTTTTTTCAAAAATTCTTCAGGTGCGCTTTTCTTGAAAATTTCTTTTAATTCGTAACTTTTATCCTGCCAAGCTGTAATACTTGCAAATAATTTTTTAAATCGTTTCAAATTCCAATAGGAAATACCAATAACGATAAAAAATGCAGCAAACTTTATAGAAAAATCATCAGTGTCAGTAGCAAACAATGCATATAATATAAGAATGCTGAATGCTATCAAAAAAAGTGTCAAAAAAATATTATGATGCAAAGACCTATTCTCTTCTGTCATTTCGTCGCGATATTCATCGTGTGAATGTATAATAATTTTATTGTTTTCTTGTGCTGTTTCATCATTTAATTTAATATCATTTTTTTCGCTCATAGATATCCTCCCAAAATTGCTAAAAATCTTTTGTCTTATCGGTCATTATTCCTTTCTAAGCCTATAACACGGCAATCGACTATCAAAGAATTATAAACTTTCATAAAAATTATAATACTTCCACAAAATTTTAGCAACAGATAATTACTAATTAGACCGATTATTCGGACTTTACACTTTGTGTTTTAATTGAAAAAGATGAAATATCAAAAAGCCTTGCTCTCAGTTTTGAGAACAAGGCTTTGTTGTTTTATAAAAATTCTTATTTGCTCATTGCTTCCTGAACTGCAACTGCGCAAGCAACTGTCATACCAACCATGGGGTTGTTACCTGCACCGATAAGTCCCATCATTTCTACGTGTGCGGGAACTGAAGATGAACCTGCAAACTGAGCGTCACCGTGCATACGACCCATTGAGTCTGTAAGACCGTATGAAGCAGGACCTGCAGCAACGTTATCGGGATGGAGTGTACGTCCTGTACCGCCACCTGATGCAACTGAGAAGTATTTTACGTTGTTTTCCATAGCATACTTCTTGTATGTGCCTGCTACGAGGTGCTGGAAACGTGTGGGGTTAGTTGAGTTACCTGTGATTGAAACGTCAACACCTTCGTGTTTCATAACTGCAACGCCTTCAAGAACGTCGTTTGCACCGAAGCAACGAACGAGTGCTCTTTCACCGTCTGAGTAAGGTGTTGTGTTAACGATTTTGAGTTCGCCTGTGAAGAAATCATATTCTGTTTCAACATATGTGAAACCGTTGATTCTTGAAATGATCATAGCAGCATCTTTGCCGAGACCGTTAAGGATAACCTTGAGGGGCTCTTTTCTAACCTTGTTAGCTGTACGTGCGATACCGATAGCACCTTCTGCTGCTGCAAAAGATTCGTGACCTGCAAGGAATGCGAAGCATTTTGTATTTTCATCAAGAAGCATAGCAGCGAGGTTACCGTGTCCGAGACCAACGCTTCTCTGTTCTGCAACTGAACCGGGGATACAGAAAGCCTGGAGGCCTTTACCGATTGTTGCTGCAGCTTCACTTGCTGCTGTGATGCCTGATTTAAGTGCAAGAGCAACACCGAGTGTGTAAGCCCAAACAGCATTTTCAAATGCGATAGGCTGAACACCTTTAACGATTGCTTCTACATCAATGCCTTTTTCAAGGCAGAGTGCACGTGCGTCTTCTAAGCTGGCAATACCATACTCAGCAAGACATTTTTCAATTTTGGCCATTCTTCTTTCTTTGCCTTCAAATCTAACTTCGTTAGCCATTTTTCATGTCCTCCTTATATGATATTATTCTTCTCTGGGGTCGATGTACTTAGCAGCATCTGCGAAACGACCGTAGCTGCCGATGTTTGCTTTGTATGCTTCATCGGGAGTTTTGCCGTGACGGATGTCTTCAAGCATCTTACCAACTTTTACGAATTCGTAGCCGATAACCTGGTCGTCAGCATCAAGAGCCATTCTTGTAACATAGCCTTCTGCCATTTCCATGTAACGAACGCCTTTAGCGTTTGTTGAGAACATAGTACCAACCTGTGAACGGAGACCTTTACCGAGGTCTTCAAGACCTGCACCAACGGGAAGACCGTCTTCTGAGAATGCAGACTGTGTACGGCCATATACAAACTGAAGGAAGATTTCTCTCATAGCAACGTTGATAGCGTCGCAAACAAGGTCTGTGTTAAGGCACTCAAGAAGTGTCTTACCGGGGAGAATTTCTGCTGCCATAGCTGCAGAGTGAGTCATACCTGAGCAACCGATTGTTTCAACGAGAGCTTCCTCTACGATACCTTCTTTGATGTTAAGAGTAAGCTTACATGTGCCCTGCTGAGGTGCGCACCAGCCGATACCGTGTGAAAGACCTGAAATATCTTTGATTTCATAAGCCTTTACCCATTTTCCTTCTTCAGGAATAGGAGCCGGACCATGGTGAGGACCTTTTGCTACCATGCACATTTTTTCAACTTCATGTGAATAGTTCATTTGAACATTCTCCTTTCATTTTATTAACGACTAATTATATAATATTTTCCAACCTTTGTCAATTACATTGACAAATTTTTAACGTGTTTTTTTACATCAAACCAGAACTCTACACCGTCATTTTTGTTTTCGCAACCGTATTTCATACCATGCATATCCTGAATTGCCGCAACAATTGAAAGACCGAGACCAAATCTGCCTTCATCACGGCGGTGTGATTTATCCCCTCTGAAGAAATTACTCCAGAGTTCTTCCATATGTTCCTCAGGAATAGTTTTGCCTGTGTTGAACACTCTTATACGGTAAAATTCACCATATTCCCCTGCAGTAATTCTGATAAGCTTTTCGCCCTCACAATGTGAAATTGCATTGTTGAAATAGTTATTGAGAACCATACTGATTTTCGCCTCATCACTCCATACACACATTTGGGGGAGTAATTTCATTTGAACATTAATATTGTTTTCATCAAGACGGATTTTCTGAATATCAACATATTCCTCAATAGCTTCGTTTAGTGAAAAATCACTTTCATTGAGCTTGTAGCTTCCGCTTTCATAGTAAGAAAGCTCAAGAAGGTCAAGGACAATATCATTCATCTTTTTTGACTCTTCAATGATAACATCGAGATATTCCTCGTTATCTTCAGGATTGTCACTTACACCAAGCTTGAGTCCCTCTGCATAACCCTGAATAATTGCAATGGGAGTTTTAAGTTCATGTGATACATTGGAAATAAACTCTTTACGTGATTTTTCCATTTTGTGTTCATGCTCAATATCTTTTTCAAGCTGGCTGTTTTTCTCTTTAAGGTCACCAAGGGCACAAGCCAAAGAATCTGACATTGAGTTGATGCTTTCAGCCAACTGTCCCAGCTCATTCGTGGACTTTGTAACGCATTTTTTCGTAAAGTCCATTTTAGCCATGTGTTTTGTAACATCGTTCATTTCAATAAGAGGTCTTGTGAAAAGCCATGCATAAATGAAGAATGCCACCATAAGTCCTATACCGACAATGCAGATAACAGCCCTTATGATACCCGATGTATACTCAGCGTTTGACTGAATAATATTTTCCTGTGCATAAATTTTTGCGGTGTCTCCCGTTTCAAGAACGGTAGTATACATAAGGTAACCAATATCATTGGGAACTTCCGTTACACGAGAAAACGTACCTTTTTCCGTGACTTCAAGAATTTGTTGGGATGATAATTTCTTGGCACTTGCGAAACCGAAAAACAGTTGTTTGTCTTCTTCAAAATCAAACATTGTGTGGTCTCTCACGTCATTCATAATTGTACTGTAAAGAAGTTTATCAGACGAGCCCTGAAAAATTTCAACATATGTCGTGTCGTTATCTTCAATTTTCTTCATTTCATCAAAAAAATCATAAGAGGTTTTTTCGATTTCATCAATCATTTCTGCAGCATGACTCATTTCCGAACGTGCCCTTGTATAGAAAAGAGTTTCAATAAATCTTGAATTGATAATCAGAAGGAATGCTACCATGAAAAGAACGATTGATAAAAGCTGAACAAACAACTGAAGCATCAGGCTTTTGTACTGTCTTTTTGAGAATGGTAAAATTTTCATTCGTTTACCTCGATTTTGTAACCTGTTCCGTAAACTGTTTTCAGATGTTTGTTGCCCCATTCACCAAGCTTTGTACGTAAACGTGCAACATGAGAGTCAACAGTTCTTATATCTCCCACATAATCATATCCCCAGATATCATCAAGAAGCTGTTCTCTTGTAAAAACTCTGCCGGGCATTGACACAAGTTTAAGGAGAATGTTGTATTCTTTCAGAGCAAGTCCTATGGGTCTATTATCAATGAAAACTTCATGTGCATCTTCATCAATTGTAAGAGAACCTGCTGTTTTGCAATTTTTGAAAGCATTACCTGATGTACGTCTGATGAGAAGTTCAACACGTTTCATGAGAACTGCAGGACTGAACGGCTTTGTAACATAGTCATCTGCACCTGCTTCAAACCCCATAAGTTCGTCAAATTCCTGACTTCTTGCAGTAAGGAAAATCACAGGCACACCTGATGTTTTTCTGATTTCACGGCATAATGCCCAGCCATCCATATTGGGCATCATTATATCAACAATCAGCAATGCTGTGTCGGGATTCTGACGAAAAAGTTCTAGTGCAACATCACCGTCATCTGCCTCAAGAGGCTCATACCCCTCTTTTCTGAGAAAGTCGCACACAAGACGTCTGATTCTCGCTTCATCATCCGCAACAATTATCTTTTTCAAAACGGGTCACTCCCCTGTTATAAATATTCAAACATATTCTATCACAACAGAAAAGTAAACACAACTTATTTAATAATCAATTTACAAAATTTTATAGTGGGTGTAAAAATTCTGATAACCTCTCAGTCATTTCAACGAAAAATCCCCTCAGTCAGTTCTTACAAACTTTTCAAGAGGAACCTTAAACTAAAACATCTCTTTATAATTTATCTGTGCAATTTTCCGGTTGTTTGCAGAAAAAAAGGACGCCCGATGGGCGCCCCTGCGATGTTTTTTGTTAAATTTCTGATGTGTATTTTATGCCGTTCTGAAGTCTTATTTCTTTCATAATTCTGCTGACGGAAAGAGCCGTTTCTGCACACGCAAAATACGCCTCTTTATTGCCCTCGTAATCGGAAATATATTTCAGAAAATCTCCTGCTTCTCCGCTCATGACTTCCTCTTTTTCCGTGTCTCCTGCAACGGTTTCTTCCGTTCCGTCATTATGAATGAATTTTACGTTTGTCAGCTTGGAAATTGACTCAACAAAAAGAGTCCCCTCATCACCGTAAATCTCAGTACCTGTGCGGGATTGTCCCAATTTTGAATATGTGAGAGTCACCTGCTTATCAGGGTAATGAAGCACCGCTGTTCCTGCACCGTCCGCACCTGTTTCCAGCATAAAAGCAGTTGATGTAACACGTTCGGGAATACCAAAATAATACAATGCAAAATATACGTTATAAACCCCTAAATCCATAAGTGAGCCTGTTGCCATTTCAGGGTTGAAAATATTGGGTAGTTCCCCTCTTTTAAGCGCCGGATATTTTGAAGAAAGCTGTGAAAAATCTATACGTGCAGTTGTGATTTTGCCGAGCTTTTTGAGTGCATTTTCAATAACCTTTCTGTTAGAAAAATGCATCATCATTATTGCTTCCATATACACAAGTTTTTTTGACTTTGCAAGAGAAAAAAGCTCCTCAAATTCCTCGGGCTCAACAGTAATCGGCTTTTCGCA
This sequence comes from Clostridia bacterium, assembly GCA_017520635.1. Taxonomy (GTDB): domain Bacteria; phylum Bacillota; class Clostridia; order Oscillospirales; family Acutalibacteraceae; genus SIG575. The sequence goes on along the minus strand of JAFXFI010000110.1, from coordinate 1,198 downwards.
GATTACATGCTTTCCATGCTCTAAAAACAGCTTACTCTGAGCATAGTGAAATGCATTGGGAGAGGCAATATAAACCGCCTCAATTTCTTCTGAACAAGCCATTTCTTCAAGATTTGTGAACACCTTTTCTGCACCTACCGAAGAAGCAAAGCTTCTGCCCTTTTCTTCTGTTCTCGAATAGACTGCATAAGGAGAAATGCCACTTGCAATTTTCATTCCGTCTGTAAATGCCTTTGCTATCCAACCTGTACCGATTATTGCGTAATTCAAATTCACTATAAACACCACCTGAATGAGTCGATTAATGAATAATGAACAATGAATAGTGAATAATGAATAATTATTGGTCTGTGGCAGCATTTTATAATAACAGCGCAGCCCGAAATTATTCATTATTCATTCTTCTGTATTCATTCTTCATTTAATAAAAGGTTGCCCTTAAGGACAACCTTTTCATCTCAAAGCACTACTTCTTTACCTGTTTCTGCTGATTCGTAAATCGCACAGAGAATTTTAATCATGTCAACACCCTGCTGTGGCTTGAAGCATGGGTCTGCACCCTTTGTGAGAACATCCAAGAAATGTACAAGATTGTTGTGATGGCCTTTGCTTTCAAGGTTTCCTGCCGGTTTGATATCAAGAAGCTGTCCGTCTTCTTCTGTGAAAATTTCAATGTCATCATTTTCCCATTTAAGACCTGATTTTGTACCTCTGAGTTCAACGAAACGTCTTTCTCTCTTGATATTTGATGCCCAGCTGAATTCAATCTGAAGAACCGCACCGTTGTCAAATCTGATCATACCCATTGCAAGGTCTTCAACGTCAAATGTGCCCTCTGAATTCTTATCACCGAAATCTGAGTTTACAGAGTCGCTTGTATCGTTATCTGCAAACTTACTGAATGTGTTAGCACTTACTGACACAGGTGTAGGATTGCCCATAAGCCAGATTGCAAGGTCAATCATGTGGACACCCAGGTCGATAAGAGGACCGCCTCCTGACTGTGCTTTAGTTGTAAACCAACCGCCTTTGCCGGGGATACCGCGTCTTCTCTGCCAACCGCAACGGCCTGCATAAACTTCGCCCATTTTTCCTGCATCAATATACTTTTTAGCATACTGAGATGCACCCACGAAACGGTTGTTTCTCATTACCATAAGAACCTTACCTGCTTCATCGGCAGCCTTCTGCATTTTAA
>JAFXFI010000109.1 GCA_017520635.1 Clostridia bacterium | reverse complement strand
GGTGCTGTGCTCTGTGAGAAAATGAAGTCAGGGTACTGTTCCATAAGTCTGAGCATTGTTGCGTGAGTTCTGCCGAGCTTACGGATATATTCTTTGTAAGCCCACATGAAAACGATGTCAAGATGTGAGTTACCTACAAGAGCAAGCTTACCGATTGAAGAATAGTTGGGGTTGTTGTAAACTTTATCTTTAAGAACTTTCTGAGCCTTGAGAAGTTCTGATTTGAATTCTTCACCTTCAAGGTCAAAGTTTACGTGTGTGAATGCTTCTTTAAGTGCTGCACGGATAAGTTCAGCAAGACCTGTATCAAGAACAGGCATGAAGAGAGCATTGAAAACTGCTTTGAAGTCCCAGTAAATTTCTTCGATTACGGGGTCAACAACGCCTACGAATGAACATGAAAGAGTTTTGATTGTTGATTCGTTTGAATGCCATACATAGTATGATTCAATGTCAACATCATAGTGTTCATTACCTTCAGCACAGTTTGTAAGGAGAACGCTGTTTCTGAAGGGGTCAAGACCCTGATAGGGTTCACCGTTAAGAGAGAGAAGTGAGTCACCGCCGAAGTAAACGTTGAGTGTTACCTTCTTACCCTTGAAGCGTTCGGGCATATCGAATGAGTTTTTGAAGAAAGCACTCCAGCCGTTGTTACCCCAACGGTCGCCAACGTTAAGTTCTTTCCATTCGTCATATAAAAATTCGTAATCGTCAACACCTTTGTAAATGCATTCCTTCATTTTCCATGCAGGAATTGTTTCAATGTCGGTGTAGATTCTCTTTTTAAGAGTTTTGAGTTTTACTGTTACAAGGTCATCAAAAGAGAAGATACCTCTCTGCTTACCTTTTGTCGCATCACGCCAATCGTCAACATGAGCGTCCATTGCGTCAAGAGCAGCAACAGCATCAAGATTTTTGATTTCTGCCATTTGTTTATCATCCTTTCCTGAAAAATTATTTCAAGTCATTTTACAGTATACCATTTTCATGGAATATTTTCAATAGAAAAAGAGGTATAAAAATAAATTATAATTTATATGTAACCTACCTTGCCATTTTGTTGTCATCCTTGAGTGTAAGCGAAGGATCTCAAAATGGCAACATATGAAACAATTCCAAACGAGATTCTTCGCTTCGCTCGAGAATGACGCGTTTGGAATTGTTGTGGGAAATTATAATTTATCAGGCAATTATTTTACATCCGGGCTGAGCATTGGTCCTGCCGTTGAATAGGACACAAAAAAACAGCAGAAGCTCTGAACCTCTGCTGTTACTGTTTTATTATTCAGTTATGCTGCAGGTGTTGTTTCGCCAAGTAATGATTCAATGGGAGGAAGACCGAAAAGTCCGAGGATAGCGTTAATATAGAAGCCCCATACTTCTACAACTCCCTTGAGGATTGAGTAGAAGAAATCGTAAATCTCTTCAAAGAGAGTTTTGTTTTCGCCGCTTCCGACATTTTCAAGCTTTGGAACATTGACTTCCATATCGTCCATACGTACGATTTCAGGAACATCGTAAGCATTTGTTTTCATGATTGACACATCATGCTCACCTTCGTAAAGTTCTGCTGTGTCAGAAATAAGAATTCTGCCCTTTGAGTCTGTTGTGTAAGTTGAAGAAGAGAGAAGTGAAGTCTGCCATGTTACTGTTGCGCCTTTGATGGGAGCTACATTACCGGCTTTATCTGTACCATTAAATACAACGACACCGCCTGTTGCAACGTCTGTTGCATCAAAAGAGGGGATTACTGCATCCTCTGTTGCGTTGTAAAGAATAACTTCAGCATCATTTTCAAGAACACATGCATTGAGTTTATCAGTTCTGATAACACCGTTTACTGCATACTGCCATTTTGATGTTGTAACTTCTGCTTCGCCTTTTACTGATTTGATTGTAAGACCGTCTTCAGCGTAAACCACATCAAGAGCTGCTGCATCAATTGCTGCCTTGAGTGTTGAAAGTTTGTCAACTTCAATTTCCTTTTCTGCAAGAGTTTTTGAAAGACCCTCCACTCTGATTTCTACTTCGATTTTAGCTGCAGGTGCAGGTGTTGTACCTTCTTCTGCACTTGCTGTAACTGCACAAGCAAAAATCATCATAACTGAAAGAATAGCACTGATAACACGTGTGAATTTTTTGTTCATGTTAATACACTCCTTTTTTAAAATTTATTATTTTTACAAGGATATTATACATCTATGCGACATGTATGTCAATAAAGAAAAATTAAGGTTTACGGAATTACAATACTTCCGTCTGCTTCAAGGAGAAAATCGTTTTCCCTGATTGCCTTTAAAACATCGTGTGAATTAACAAGAGGAGTTTTTGTTCTGATTGCAGAAAGTCCCTCATGACCAAACTCATGGAAATCTGTTCCTGCAACAAAAGGTATATTCACGCTTTTAGCATATCTCATCGCAAGTGCAGGACGGGAATTGTGGTTAGGATGAAGATTGAAAGCCTCATAAGCGTCAACCGTATCGGGATTTTTTACAACCTGACCGTTTCTCATGGGGTGTGCCTGAATAAGGAATTTTGTTTCATCACAATAATTATTATAGAAATCTTCAACGTTGCCTTTGAGCATTTCAAAAATTTCACAGAGGTCATCTTCTTCTATGCCGAAAAGAAGATAGTCGTTTCCTTCGCCCTCTGAAAAACGGAGCTCTGCTGCAAGAATTACGTTGAGACCGATTTTATCTCCCTCTTCTTTTGCACGGCGGTAACCGTCAAGATAAAATTCTACTGCAGTTTTTGTATCCCTTGTTCCCACTCTTTTATAGAAATAATCATAAGTAAAATGGTTTGCAATAACAAGAGAAGTGTATCCTCTTTCCTTATAAAGTCTTACTGCTTCTTCGGGAGGCACGTCACTGCATGTGCTTACAGGCTTTGTGTGAGCGTGAAGCTCGGTTCTGTAAGGATAAGCTTCTTCAATAAGTTTTTTAAATTCATCCTGTTTTCTCAATTATAAAATCTTCTTTCTGTATAATTTATTTAACCTGCATCCATACAAGCATTTCACTTTCACCTCTGTTGGCAAAAGCAAAATAGGGGATGAGCTTTACTGTAATTTCTTCACAGTCATCCTTCTTTTTGTAATAAAGTTTTTCTTCAGGCTTTCGTCTGAAGCCTTTCATTTCAAGAACCGGAAGTGACATTTCTTCATTGTATATTTCTTCAATATCTGATGAAAAATCAAGAGTTATATCTCTCAGATATTTTCCGTTATCCTTTCCTTCTGCACAGTACACAACAGGACCTCTCATTACTGCATATCTTCCGCAATTTTCATAAACACGGGGGTTTGACTCAACGCAGTAAACAGGCATACCAAAATCAATTTCAGTAACCATACCGTTATCAACATCAAAGAAAACATAACCGTTTTCATTTTCGATATCTTCACAGAAAGAGGGGACTCTCACTGCCAGTTTTTTTGCAGGGCCTTCATATTTTATTGTAACTTTTCCGTTCAGGGGATATTCTGTTTCTTGAGAAATTTTTATGCCGTCAAATTCTGCTTCCCCTGACATGAACTGATGAACATACACCGTATCGTCGTCGTAAGTATAAACATTTTCTCCTATTTCTGCGACAAATCTTATTACATTAGGAGGGCAGCATGAGCATGAGAAAACCTCAAGTCTTTCTGTTATGGGGATATGAGGCTGTTCTTTCATGCACACATCTTTTGTGCGTAATTCCGGAATAATTTCCAGTGGGTTTTCATAGAAAAATGATTTTCCGTCAAGTGAAAGTCCACTTAAAAATCCGTTATATAATACTTTTTCTATCACTTCGGCGTAAACGGCTTTCGGTTCCATTAACTGAAGTCTGTGGGCAAAAAATGCAAGCGAAATTGCAGCACATGTTTCCGTATAAGCAGTTCTGTTAGGTAAATCATAAGGGATTGTAAATGCTTCGCCAAGATGAGTTGAACCGATACCGCCCGTAACATACATTTTATGCTTCACAATATCATCAAATATCATTTCACAAGCATTTTTTAGTTCTTCATCGTCATAAATCCTTGCAATATCAGCCATACCGCTGTAGAGGTAACAAGCTCTCACGCAATGACCTTCTGCGGTTTTCTGTTCTCTTACAGGCAGAAAGCTCTGGTCATAAAGCCCGTCTGTAAAACCGCCGTAAGTATGCTCAAGACGATTGCCTCTTTCGTCAATGAAGAATTTCGCAAGCTCAAGATATCTTTTTTCTCCGGTTGCAGAATAAAGTTTTACAAGTGCAAGTTCAATTTCCTCGTGTCCGGGAGTTGTAAATGCAGCACTTTTTTCGTTTTTGAAAACCTGTTCAATATGATCAGCATATCTGCACATGATTCTGAGAAAACGGTCTCTGCCCGTAGTACGGTAATATGCAACTGCAGCTTCCATAAGATGTCCTGCACAGTAAAGCTCATGCTCTGTTCTTTTACTGAATCTGTTTTCAGGCTCAACCACGGTGAAGAAAATATTGAAATAACCGTTTTCATCCTGACCTGCTTCGATAAGGTCAATAAGATTTTCAATTTTCTCAATGTTTTCAGGCGTTATTTCGCTGAAAAGGGAAACACCCTCCATCCATTTTGCAATGTCTGAGTCCCAGAAAACATGAGGCATATTTTTGTCGCCATTTTTCCATTTCATTTCAAAGGCTTCAACTCTGCCTGTGTCAAAGAAACGGTCATACACGCTTTTTATTGTAACATCCTTAATTATGTCCTGACGCTTTTTCCAGAAACCGTCAGTCAGTTTTACATTTCTGTGAGAAACTTCTGTCATAAACGACCCACCTTTCAAGAAAATTTTATTACAAAGGTAATAATTTGTCAACAAATCAGTGACAAGAAATTAATAAAATATTCATCGAATAGTCACGTCTTTTTACAAAAATCGCAATAAATGTGGGGTATCATATAGTTACAGTAAAGGACGACACCATAATTTAATTTTGCTATCTCCTGATTTTTCATATATCCCCCTCTGAACTCATTTTTTTCATTTTTTGTGAGTTCAAAAACACGTGCCCGATATGTTCCCCCAACATATCGGGTTCTGTTTTTGTTATTTACAAAAGAATTCTGTTGTGATATAATCATTTCATCGGAGGGATTTGCTATGAAAAAGATTATATCATTATTACTTGTATTCATTCTTGCTTTCACGACTTTTGCATTTAATTCATCTGCAGAAGACGATATAACAGAATACCCAATTATCATTGTTCCCGGTTACAGCGGTTCAGCGCTCAGATACGTTGATGAAAACGGTAACGAAGAACATGTCTGGGGTTTTACCGCTGACATGATTTTAGGTCTTCTTGAAAACACAATCAAAAACATAGGCAAAGAAAAGCCTGATGCCTCCGTAATTCAGGATGCTGTGGGAACAGATTTTATCGAATGGTTCAGAAAAATGTCAATTCTTCCTGACGGAACCAGTCTTTATCCCTTGCAGAATTATTATTCAACACCCGAAGAGGGTTGCTCTGCAAATGTAATAAAGCTTCATCCCGATGGACAGTATCGTCACGAGGTTGAAATTCAGGACAAGCTTGCGGAATATGTAGGATATGAAAATATTTTCAATTTCTACAGTGACTGGCGTTACGGCGCAGAGCATTGTGCAGATGAACTTGACAAGTATATTCAGGAAGTCAAAGCATACACAGGCAAAGACAAGGTTAATATCTATTCACTCAGTCACGGCGGTCAGGTTGCCATCGCCTCCGGTATTGATATCCATGCTGTGGACCCCACCGGTG
>JAFXFI010000108.1 GCA_017520635.1 Clostridia bacterium | reverse complement strand
TTTTGAGTGATTCGTTTTCTATTTTGTTGAAATCCCGAAACAAACGTGATATACTGAAAACCAGAGGTGTTTGAGATGAAAACTAAAATTTTGCTTGTTGAAGATGATATTTTCCTTCGTGAAGGTCTGTCGGAAATGCTGATAAGTCAAAGGTACGATGTAACTCTTGCTGACAATTTTGCAAAGGCAAATGAAAAAATCAAAGAGAGTTTCGACCTTGCAATTTTTGATATTATGCTCCCTGACGGCAACGGTCTTGAACTCTGTCAAAAAATCAGAGAAAGCGGTAAAAACTTGCCTATACTTTTTCTCACCGCCTGTGACGATGAAATTCAGATTGTCAGAGGTCTTGACGCAGGTGCAGACGATTATGTTACAAAGCCTTTCAGACTTCTTGAGCTTTTATCACGAATCCGCGCGTTGCTCAGAAGAAGCAGAAATCAGATTCTGCACTTTGCATTTTGCACTCTGCATTAAAAAACTCCCTACCGATGTAGGGAGTTTTAGTTTTATGCGTTGTAACCGATTTCAATTGCACCGAGGTTTACTTCAAGCATATCCTGATGTCTTGCTGAAACAACGTGTGCGAGAGCTTCTCTCATGTGATCGTAAGCAATAACATCACATTCTTTCATAAGCTTACCTGCAATAATCATGTTTGCAAGCTTGGGTGTGTTGTTCTTGTTTGCAAGTTCAGTTGCAGGAACATAGAAAACTTCAACATCATCTCTTTCCACTTTTCTGCCGATAAGAGAGCTGTCAATGATAATCTTACCGCCTTTTTTAACTGTACTCTCGTACTTATCAAGTGAGGGAAGGTTCATTGCAACAAGGATATCGGGTTCGCTTATGATAGGTGAACCGATGGGGTCATCGCTGATGATAACGCTGCAGTTTGCTGTACCGCCACGCATTTCAGGACCGTATGAGGGAAGCCAGCTTACCTGCTTGCCTTCGTCAAGACCTTTGTATGCTAAAAATTTACCTGCGAACAGAACACCCTGTCCACCGAATCCTGCAAAGAGGATGCTGCATGATTTACTCATTTTGTTTCCTCCTCTGCATAGATATCTTTATATACACCTAAGGGATAGTAAGGCATCATGTTTTCTTCAAGCCATGTGAGTGCCTTTTCAGGTGTTACACCCCAGTTTGTGGGGCATGTTGAAAGAACTTCAACAAGCGAGAAGCCTTTTCCGTCAATCTGATTCTGGAAAGCCTTCTTGATTGCTTTCTTTGCTTTGTTGATGTTTTTAACGTTGTTTACTGCAACTCTTTCGATGTAAGCCGCACCATCAACATTTGAAAGAAGTTCTGCAACCTTTACGGGGTAACCTGCTACGCTTACATCTCTGCCGTAGGGTGAAGTCTGTGTAACCTGACCGGGAAGAGTTGTGGGAGCCATCTGACCGCCTGTCATACCGTAAATTGCGTTGTTTACGAAGATAACTGTGATATTTTCTCTTCTTGCTGCTGAGTGAACTGTTTCTGCAGTACCGATAGCAGCAAGGTCGCCGTCACCCTGGTATGTAAATACAACCTTTGAGGGGTCTGCACGCTTGATACCTGTTGCAACTGCAGGAGCACGTCCGTGTGCTGCCTGAATCATATCACAACCGAAATAATTATATGCCATAACTGAGCAACCAACAGGTGCTACACCGATTGATTTGCCTTCAATTCCGAGTTCATCCATAACCTCGGCAACAAGACGGTGGATAATACCGTGAGTACATCCGGGGCAGTAATGAAGAGGAGCATCTGTAAGTGCATGAGGTTTATCAAAAACTACCATTATTTGTCGCCTCCTTTGTTTGCTTCGATGATTGCTTCAAGTACCTGTTCAGGTGAGGGAATCATACCGCCTGCTCTGTTACAGAGTGTTACAGGCTTCTTGCATTCTGTTGCAAGCTTAACGTCTTCAATCATCTGTCCCATTGACATTTCAACGCTGATGAATGATTTAACCTTGTCAGCTGCTTTTGCAAATGCCTTTTTGGGGAAGGGCCAAAGTGTGATAGGTCTGATGAGACCTGCTTTGATGCCCTGTTTTCTTGCTTCGATAACAGCATTCTTTGAAACACGTGATGCGATACCGAATGCGGCAATACAGATTTCTGCATCTTCCATCATGAATTCTTCGCAGAGTGCTTCGTTTTCTTCGATAGCCTTGTATTTTTCAAAACGTTCAAAGTTGAATTTTTCAAGCTCTTCGGGAACAAGTGAAAGTGAGTTTACAATGTTATGCTCTCTTTCCATGTTTGTACCTGTAAGTGCCCAGGGTTTTTCATAAGTTTCAACCTCGCCCATATCAAGGCTTACAGGTTCCATCATCTGACCCATTGTACCGTCTGCAAGAATCATTGTGGGCATACGGTATTTGTCAGCAAGGTTGAATGCCTTGAATGTAAGAGATGCCATTTCCTGAACTGATGCAGGAGCAAGAACGATAAGGTGATAGTCACCGTGACCGCTGCCTCTTGTTGCCTGGAAATAGTCTGACTGTGAGGGCTGAATACCACCGAGACCGGGGCCACCACGCTGTACGTTAACGATAAGTGCGGGAAGGTCACAGCCTGCGATATATGAAATACCTTCACTCTTAAGTGAAATTCCGGGGCTTGAAGAAGATGTCATTACTCTTTTACCTGTTGCAGCAACACCGTAAACCATGTTGATTGCTGCGATTTCACTTTCTGCCTGAAGGAAAACGCCACCCTCAATTTTGGGCATACGCTTTGCCATGTAAGCAGCAACCTCAGTCTGAGGAGTTATAGGATAACCGAAGTAATGGCGACAGCCTGCCATGATAGCAGCTTCAGCAATTGCCTCGTTACCTTTCATCAATACTTTCTCTGCCATTATTCTCACCTCTCAACCTTAATTACACAATCAGGACACATTGTTGCACAGAATGCGCAACCTACACATTTCTCACTGTCTGTAATTTCAGCGGGATGATGTCCTTTAACATTAATCTTGTCTTTGGAAAGTGCAATAATCTTTTTAGGACATGCAACTACACAAAGACCGCAACCTTTACACAAATCTGTTGCGAAAGTTACCTTTGCCATACTATCTCTCCCTTTAATCATACTTTCTTATATGTTGCAAATTGAGGGGCATTATATTTTCTATCTTGCCTGACAATTCGTTATATAACGTAGCTTTGACTGTCGTCATTTTAACAGGAAGTCCTGTCATTTCTGAAATTTCTTCTGCATAAGAAACAGATGAAAGAACATCCTCTGCAGTTGTTTCTTCACCTAAATTGGAGTTATTCACAATTGCCGTGAATTTAATTCCGCCTGCAGCTTCAACTTCTCTCATTACCTCAACCGTGCTTTCGGCATCAGGGGTAAGAGGTCTGTACTTATTGATTACAAAGAACATTTCGTAATTGTTTTCTTCTTTAATTGACGGTGCATATCTTCCGAGAGCAAGTGCTCCCCTGTCGTCACCGCCTATATCCATAACAGCATAAGTATCAGTGTTATGCACAATTGAATACATCTGCTGAGGGATTGCAGGTAAATCCACATTTGAGTTTGCATACACAGAAGAAATAAGGTGTATTCCCCTTTTTTCAAGCTCGTCCTCACTATCCTTTGCACGGTAGTATGGATTGACTATATCAAGGTCTGCAACACATACGTCAAGCCCTGCTTCTTTTATCTTTACTGCATAGTTTACGGCGATGTTGGTCTTGCCTGAGCCGTAGTGACCTGCAAAAAGAGTTACTCGTTTAAAGTTCATTAAATCACCGGTTTTTTCGGGACGGGAGACCCGTCCCCTACGATTTTATACAAAGATTGATGAGAAATCGAGGAAGATGGCATTTTTCTGACACGACGGTGTACGCGATGTACTCCAAGTGTCAAAAAATGTCATATTACCGATTTATCGCAATCTTTAAAGTTTGTTACGCTGAATCTTACCGCTTACAGTCTTAGGCAGTTCATCTTTGAAAACGACAATTCTGGGATATTTGTAAGGTGCGGTATGCTCCTTGACATATTTCTGAATTTCCTTTTTGAGTTCTTCTGTGCCTTCTGTACCCTTTGTAAGAACGATACTTGCCTTAACAACTTGTCCTCTCACTTCATCGGGAGCAGCTGAAACACCACATTCAAGAACGTAGGGAAGTTCCATAATAACGTGTTCAATTTCGAATGGTCCGATTCTGTAGCCTGATGACTTGATAACGTCATCAACACGTCCAACATACCAATAGAAGCCGTCTTCATCCTTCCATGCAGTATCGCCTGTGTGATAAAGACCGTCATACCATGCTTCGTTTGTCTTTTCTTCATCAAGATAATAGCCTTTGAAGAGACCGCAGGGAACTTTCTCTGATGTACGGATAACAATTTCGCCTGTGTCACCAACAGGTACAGAATTTCCATCGGGGTCAACTATATCAACATCATAAAGCGGTACAGGTTTACCCATTGAACCGAGTCTGTGCTCTGAACCGAAAAGGTTACCGATAACAAGAGTTGTTTCTGACTGACCGAAGCCTTCCATAACCTGAAGACCTGTAAGGTTTTCAAATTGTCTGAACACCTCGGGGTTAAGTGCTTCACCTGCGATTGTTGCATGTTCAACACTTGACATATCGTATTTTGTAAGGTCCTGCTTAATCATCATTCTGTACATTGTGGGTGGTGCACAGAAAGTTGTAATCTTGTATTTAGCAAACATAGGAAGAATATCTGCTGCATCAAAGCGGTCGAAGTCATAAACAAATACTGCTGCTTCGCAGAGCCACTGTCCGTAAAGCTTACCCCACATTGATTTTGCCCAGCCTGTATCTGAGATTGTAAGGTGGAGACCCTGGGGATTTACGCAGTGCCAATAGTTTGCTGTGATGAAATGTCCGAGAGGATATTTATATGAATGTGCTGCAATTTTGGGATATCCTGTTGTTCCTGATGTGAAGAACATAAGCATATAATCATCACCGCATGGTGAATCCTCTGTTCTTTCAAAAACATTGCTGTAAAGCTTGAATTCTTCGTCAAAGTTTCTCCAGCCTTCACGGCTTTCACCAACAATGATTTTTGTCTGAAGTGAAGGAGCATTCTTTGCTGCAAGGTCAACCTGCTCGGGAGTTCCGTCATCAGATGTGCAGACAATTGCTTTAACGTCTGCTGCATTGAAGCGATATTCAAAGTCATGGTCCTTGAGCTGATGTGTTGCGGGAATTACAACTGCACCAAGCTTATGAAGACCGAGAACTGCAAACCAGAACTGATAGTGACGCTTGAGAACAAGCATAACATTATCGCCCTTTTTGATGCCGATTGACTTGAAGTAGTTTGCTGCCTGAGAAGAATATTCCATCATATCCTTGAATGTGAAAATTCTCTCAGTCTTGTCCTTGGATACATGGAGCATTGCCATTTTATCGGGAAGCTTCTTTGCAATACCGTCAACGATATCAAATGCAAAGTTGAATTTATCTTCATTTTCAAATGAAAGAGAAAGAAGTGCGCCTCTTTCGTCTTCCTTGGGATGGATGAAGTTATGGTAAATTCTTCTGTTTGTTTTTGCTCTCTTGGGAGCAGCATTCATCTCTGTCTTAGGCTGTTCAAGCTCAGGAATAGGTTCACCTGAGGGGTTAAGAACCATAGCATAGAACTCACAGTCTTCACCGCCAACGGCAATCATACCGTGAGGTGTTGCACTGTCATAGTAAATGCTGTCACCTGCTGTAAGAGTTACAGTGTGAGTACCGACCTGAACCTTAAGCGAACCGCTGATAACGATATCACATTCCTGACCGTCATGAGAAGTCAGCTCAATTTCCTTTTCTTCATCACCGGGATTATATTCGCACTTAACGTAAAGAGGTTCTGCTATTCTGTTTACGAATGAAGGAGCAAGGTTATAGTATTTAAGGCCGTGAGCCTCCTGAATTTCCTGACCGTGTCCTTTTCTTGTTACAACATAGGATTTAAGAGTGGGGCTGACACCTTCAATGATATCTGTAACGTCAACTCTGAAGGCCTGTGAGCATCTGTAAAGAAACGCAAAAGAAAGGTCCTTTCTTCCCTCTTCACAAAGTATGTACTCTTCAAGGCTTACACCTGTTTTTTCAGCCATCTCAGCCTGTGTCAGATTTTCGATTTCACGAAGCTCTCTGATACGCTGAGCCATCTCCATAATTTTAATGTCGAGTGTGCCTGTTTCTTTCATACAAAGTTCTCCTTTTTTCTTCGGGAAACTCAAACAAAAAGCCCGTCCCAAAGACATAATCCTTTGAGACGAGCACCAATATCTGTTGCCCGCGGTACCACTCAAATTGCGTTTTTCACGCCACTCAGGTTCTGACAAACCTTATGCATTAACGCAGCAATCACGGAAAAGTTCTACTAACGCTTTACGCTTTCTTCTTTTCAGCTCCGGAGCTACAAATTGAAGCCTTCCTTTACCGCACTTACACCAAACGGCGGCTCTCTTTGAAAGGATGAAGCAACAACACTCTCCATCAATGCCATTATTCTATAGAATTATAGCATTATTTTAATTTCGTGTCAATAGTTTCATACGAAAATCTTATACAATAGTAAGCAGTAAATTTGCACCAAGAAAAGCAATATTCACCAATGTAAACACAAGCATATATTTTCCCGTATTTACCTTTTCTTTCTGTATAAGCTTGAATGAAATCAGACTTGCCATTGATGCGATAAGTGTGCCTAAGCCCCCTAAATTGACACCAATGAGAAGGTCTTTTACATTATCTGTGAAATTCGAAAGCAGTATTGCTGCAGGTACATTTGAAAATACCTGACTTGAAATTATACCCGTCATTATTTCTCTGCCTGAAACGGTATTTCTGAGAAATTCGCTTATGATCTCTATTCTGCCCAGATTTCCGATGAAAACAAAGAGAAAAACGAATGTAAGAAGCAGACTGTAATCTATGTTACGGAAGGTTTTTCTGTCACATATTAAAACAGAAACAACTGAAACTGCAAGTAATATTCTGTAGTCAACAACCCTGAAAACGCTGAGAAGTGAAAGCACAAACAAGACTGCATATATGATTATTTTTATATTAAACCCGAATTCTGTCTTTTCTGTATTTATTTCGATTTTTTCTTTGCCCAGAAACAGAGAACAAACCACCACAAGCACAAGTGACAAAAAAGCATAGGGAAGAATTGCTGAGAAGAAATCCCCCATTGACATTTCGTATTTCGAAAAAAGGTATAAATTCTGTGGGTTTCCTATAGGTGTTGCCATACTGCCTAAATTCGCAGCAACAGTTTCAAGAGTTACAAGAATTATTGCCTTTTCTTTTTTGTTTATCATGTTGAGGATTATCAACGTAAAAGGCACAAAAGTTATAAGCGCCACATCGTTTGTGATAAGCATTGAAGAAAAAAAGCATAAAAGACAAAGTGTTAAACTGAGCAAAGAAAAGCTCTTAACCCGCTTCAGCATTTTTTCTGCAAGTACACGGAAAACTCCCATACTTCCGAGACCCGATGTTACTGCCATAAGACAGAATAAAAGAACAAGGGTTTTGAAGTCAATGTATTCTATATAACTTTTGTCAGGTGTGACAATAAAGCATGACACACTCGCCAGAACAAAGGATATCACAAGGACAATTTCATTTTTTACAAAATTCAGAACCTTTTTCATTTTATCACCGTGAAAATTTTAGTATATTATCTATAAAAATTCTATCATATTTTTTACTAAAAATAAAGATAGAAAATTCCATAATTTATTGATTTTTGATTATCGTTACTGTATAATCAACTATATATAGTATAAGGCAGGTAAAACATGGATATTATTTTAACTTTATGCGATGAATTCAAGCTGAAATCGTGGCAGGTTGAGAATGTTGTGAAGCTCATTGATGAGGGTAACACCATTCCTTTTATTGCACGATACAGAAAAGAGGCTCACGGAACTCTTGATGACCAGACTCTCCGTGCAGTTAATGACAGACTTGTCTATTTACGTAATCTGGACAAGCGTCGTGAAGAAATTTACGCATCTATTGAAAAACAGGAGAAAATGACTGAAGAAATTGCAGCTTCAATTGAAAAAGCCATGACTCTTGTTGAGCTTGAGGATATTTACAGACCCTTCAAGCAAAAGAGAAAAACACGTGCATCTGTTGCAAAAGAAAAGGGACTTGAGCCCCTTGCACTTGATATTCTTGAACAGGATGACAATTTCCCCGCTCCCATCGAAGAAGCAGAAAAATATATTGACGCTGAAAAAGGCGTTGAAACTGCAGAGGATGCTCTTAAGGGCGCAATGGACATTATTGCAGAAATCATTTCTGACAATGCAGAAATAAGAAAAAGACTCCGTAACCTTTTCACAGTATGCGGTAAAATTATTACAACTGCAACCGATGAAAATGCAGAAAGCCCCTACACTCAGTATTATGATTACAACGAGCCTGTTGAAAAAATTGCAGACCACAGAGTTCTTGCAATTGACAGAGCAGAGCGCGAAGGCTTCATCAAGGTCAAGCTTGAACTTGATATCGCAAAGGCTCATGGTGTTATCAATAAAATCTATCTGAAAAATGGTGTTTCTCTTGCAACGGAAACAGTCCGTGAAGCAGGTGCAGATGCTTACTCCCGACTTATTGAGCCAAGTGTTCAGAGAGAAATCAGAAACATTCTCACAGAAAAGGCTGACGTTTCTGCTATTAAAAATTTCTCAATGAACTTAAAACAGCTTCTTCTCCAGCCTCCCGTAAAAGGTAAAACTGTTCTCGGTCTCGACCCGGGCTACAGAACAGGCTGTAAGGTTGCGGTTGTTGATTCAACAGGCAGAGTTCTTGACACAGGAGTTATTTATATCACTCATTCCGAAGCACAGAAAGAAAGTGCTAAAGTTACAATAAAAAATCTCATTAACAAACATAACGTTAATACGGTTTCTATCGGTAACGGTACTGCATCAAAGGAAACTGAAATTTTTACAGCAGACCTTCTCAAAGAAATTGACAGAAAGGTTTCTTACATGGTTGTAAGTGAAGCAGGTGCTTCCGTTTACTCTGCATCAAAGCTTGCAGCAGAAGAATTCCCACAGTTTGATGTATCTTTGAGAAGTGCAGTTTCAATTGCAAGACGTCTTCAGGACCCTCTTGCTGAGCTTGTTAAAATTGATCCCAAATCAATCGGTGTAGGACAATATCAGCACGATATGCCTCAGAATGAACTTGGCAATGCACTTGACGGTGTTGTTGAAGACTGCGTTAACAATGTAGGCGTTGACCTGAACACAGCTTCTCCCTCACTTCTTTCAAGAGTTTCAGGCATTAATTCATCTGTTGCAAAAAACATTGTTGTTTACCATGAGGAAAATGGTGCTTTTTCAGGCAGAAACGAACTAAAAAAGGTTCCCAAGCTCGGTGCTAAGGCTTTTGAGCAAAGCGCCGGTTTCCTGAGGGTTTCCGAAAGTAAAAATGTTCTTGACAATACAGGTGTTCACCCTGAAAGCTACAAAGCGACAGAAGAACTTCTCAAGATATGTTCATATACACTTGCTGATGTTAAGAACGGAAATATTTCTGAAATATCTGACAGAGTAAACAAGCTCGGTGAAGAAAAAGTTGCAGAACATCTCTCTATCGGTGTTCCTACGCTTCAGGATATTATAAAAGAACTCTCACGTCCCGGCAGAGACCCCCGTGATGAGCTTCCACCGCCCTTACTCCGTACAGATGTTATGGAAATGAAAGACCTGAAAGCAGGTATGCAATTAAAAGGAACAGTCAGAAATGTTATCGACTTCGGTGCTTTTGTTGACATCGGCGTTCATCAGGACGGACTTGTTCACATTTCTCAGATAACAAACAGATTTATCAAGCACCCGTCTGAGGTTCTTAAGGTCGGTGACATTGTTACCGTATGGGTAATTTCCGTTGACGAAGGAAAGAAAAGAATTTCTCTCACAATGAAAGAGCCCAAGAAAGATTAATTTATTAAATTTATTTTCCTAAGGAGGAAGATTTATGGCAACATATAATGCACCGTTCAGAGATAAAAACTCCGAACGCTACATGTATGCAGGAAGAATCGAAAGAATGATTGAAACTGTTGAACAGAAGCTTGTTCTCCGTTCACTTGTTCTTGATGATTACTATTTCTGCGAAGGACAGGAAACTGTCGAAAACAAAGATAACGGTAATTGGACAGAGTTCCCCGAAGGCGCACGCTGGGGTGCTCCTGAATATTACTGCCGTTTCAAGCACAGCTTTACAGTCCCCGAAGAATTCAAGGGCGGTAACGTTTTCTATGAAGTTATGCCCCTCTATGGTTCAGGCAGAGACGGTTGGAGAACAAGCGATGCTCAGTTCATCATCTTTGCCAACGGCAAGCTTATTCAGGGCTGTGACTCAAATCATAAAGAAGTTCTTCTTCTTGACAACGCTCAGGGCGGAGAAACCTACGACATGCATCTCAACGCATATCTTGATAAGCATGAATACAGAGGCCAGAGAGTTTTCAAAGCAAGAATCAAACAGATTGACCCCGTTCTCTGGAAGCTTATTTTCGACCTTAAAACTCCCCTTGAAATTGCTGAACAGTACGGTCCCGATGATATGGACCGTGTTGACATCATCAAAGAACTCAACACAGCAGTAAATCTTCTCGTTATTGACGGCACTCATGAGGAGCTTGTTGAAAGTGCAAAGAAATGCATGGACTATCTCGATGCAAACCTTTACGGTAAAATCACTCTTGACGTTACAACCTCAGGTATCGGCCACACTCATATTGACGTAGCATGGCTCTGGAGACTCCGTCAGACAAGAGAAAAAGCAGGCCGTTCTTTCGCAACAGTTCTCAAGCTTATGGAAGAATATCCCGAATACAAATTCATGTCTTCTCAGGCTCAGCTTTATGAATATGTAAAAGAAGATTATCCTGAGGTTTACGAAGGCATCAAAAAGATGGTAAAAGAAGGCCGTTGGGAAATTGAAGGCGGTATGTGGGTTGAACCCGACACCAACGTTCCCTCAGGTGAATCACTTGTACGTCAGTTTCTTGTTGGTAAGAGATTCTTCAAGAAAGAATTTGATGTTGACTGCAAAATCATGTGGGAGCCTGATGTTTTCGGTTATTCTGCTGCACTTCCTCAGATTATTCGAAAGAGTGGCTGCGACTACTTCATGACAACAAAAATTTCATGGAATGAATACAACCGTGTTCCCTTTGACACTTTCATGTGGAAAGGTATTGACGGCACAGAAGTTCTTTCTCACTTCTCTCCCAGCCGCAGCGGTGACGATATCGGCACACGTTTCATGACTACATATAATGCTTATCTTTCACCCTCCGATATGATCGGCGGTTGGCACAGATATTCACAGAAAGACCTTAACAACAATGTTCTCATGACATTTGGTTGGGGTGACGGCGGCGGTGGCCCCACAAGAGAAATGCTCGAATACGGCAGAAGACTCAACAAAGGTCTTCCCGGATGTCCCAGGTTCGTAAATGAGCCTTCACTCGACTTCTACAAACGCCTCGAAGAAGAAGTTGGTTCATCCTCAAGACTTCCCACATGGGTTGGCGAGCTTTACCTTGAATTCCACAGAGCAACTCTCACTTCTCAGGCTGCTAACAAGAAGAACAACAGAAAATCTGAAACTCTTCTTCACGACCTTGAAACAATCGCTTCAATTGCTAACATCGAGCTTGGTGAGGAATATCCCAGAGATGAATTTACAGCTGACTGGAAATGCATTCTTCTCCATCAGTTCCACGATATCCTCCCCGGTTCTTCAATCAACGAGGTTTACGAGGATTCAGATGTAGCATACGGTAAGCTTCTCAAGGAAGGCAAGGAAAGACTTACAAAAACTCTTGAACTCATCGCTGAAAACGTTTCAACAGATGCAGATTCACTTGTTGTATTCAATACTCTCGGCAAAATGAGAAATGATGTTGTAATCACAGATATGCCTGAAAACGAAAACTTCATTATTGTTGACGAAAACGGTAACGAAATGAAGTGGCAGAAAACCTACGACGGCAAGCTCTGCTTCTTGGCAGAAAATGTTCCTGCTAAGGGTTACAAGGTATTCAGCATCAAAGACGGTTCAAAGGCTGACACATCAGTTATTGACGCTACAGCTTCAGGCTTTGAAACAAAATACCTCAAGGCTGAATTCAATGCTGACTACAACATCACAAGCCTTATCCACAAGGGCACAGGCAGAGACGTTGTACCTGCAGGCGAGGTTATGAACAGACTTATTGCTTACGATGACAGACCCCACAACCATGAAGCATGGGACGTTAAAGCATATTACAAAGAAATCTCATGGAACATTGATGATGTTCAGTCTGCTGAAATCATTGAAAACGGTGCTGTCCGTGCAGTTTACAAGGTTGTAAGAAAATTCAGAAGCACACTTATCAATGTTTACTTTATTGTTTATGCTGACACAGACAGAGTTGACGTGGCTTACGACTTCGATTGGAAAGAAACTCACATCCTTATCAAGGTTGACAACCCCGTTGACGTTAATGCAGCAAAGGCTACATTCGACATTCAGTTCGGTAACATTGAAAGAAACGCTCACGATAATACTCTCTGGGAATTTGCTCAGTTTGAAGTATGCGGTCATAAGTGGATTGACCTTAGTGAAAACGGTTTCGGTTTCTCACTTCTCAACGATTCAAAATACGGTCACGACATCAAAGACGGTCGTGTTCGCACATCACTTATCCGTGCTTCAATGGAACCTTGTCATGACCAGGATAAAGGACCCCAGTACATTCTTACTGCACTTTATCCCCATGCAGGCCTGGTATGTGAATCTGACGTTGTTGACCAGGCATTCTCACTCAACGTTCCTCTTCACTGCGTAAAAACTTCTGCACATGCAGGTAAGCTTGACAAGGTTTACTCACTTGTTTCATGCAATGCATCAAATATCGTTATTGAAACAGTCAAGATTGCAGAAGATACGGACGAAGTTGTTATCCGTGCTTATGAAACATGGAACAAGAGAACTGCTTGTGAGCTTTCAGTCAAGGGCGATATCAAGGAAGCACACATTACAAACCTTATGGAAGAAAACGAGGAAGAAATCACAGCAGTTGACGGAAAGCTTTCTCTCACATTCCATCCCTTTGAAATCAAAACAATCAAAATTAAGCTTTAATTTTAAACAACAAAAAAGTCGCTCAGGAAAACCTGAACGGCTTTTTCAGTAAAAAGATTTAAGATTTGCAACACAGATAAATTAATAATTTATCGTTGAGGTCAATTTAACCATTGTAGGGCTCGGCGTCCTCGACGAGCCGTTAGTTTTATATAAATTTCGCGGACGGTCGAGGACGCCCGTCCCTACGAAAAGTCGCATAATATCAATGG
>JAFXFI010000107.1 GCA_017520635.1 Clostridia bacterium | reverse complement strand
TATTCGATACAGAAGTTTACTCAAACACAGGCGGACAGGCTTCAAAGGCTTCTCAGGTAGGTCAGGTTGCTCAGTTCGCAGCTGCAGGTAAGGGCGTTTCAAAGAAGAGCCTTGCAGAAATCGCAATGTCTTACGGCTATGTTTATGTTGCTCAGATTGCTATGGGTGCTGACATGAACCAGACAATCAAGGCAATTGCAGAAGCTGAAGCTTACAACGGACCTTCACTCATCATCGGCTACTCACCCTGTGAAATGCATTCAATCAAGGGCGGTATGACTAACTGTCAGGCTGAAATGAAGAAGGCTGTTGACTGCGGTTACTGGAATATGTTCAGATACAATCCCGCACTCAAGGCAGAAGGCAAGAATCCCTTCACACTTGACAGCAAGGAACCCGCAACAGATGCTTACCGTGCATTCCTTCTCAATGAAGCTCGTTATGCATCACTTACTCGTTCCTTCCCCGAAAGAGCAGAAGAACTCTTCAGCCAGTCAGAAAGACTCGCAGCTGACAGATATGCTCACCTTGCAAAGCTCAAGGCACTCTACAGCATCGACGAATAATATTCATAAATGCTATAAAACGACCCTCGGTTTTTACCGAGGGTTTGATTTTTTCCGATTGACTTGAGGCTGGTTTTATGATACTTTATATTAAACAGATTTTTCAGAACAGAGGTAATAGTATGAAAAAACGAATTCTTGCAATTTTGTTGTCATTGCTTATGATTGCATCAATTATTCCTGTGGGAATGGTAACTGCATCGGCAGTCAGCGGTGACGAAATTGTTTCTTATGCCCGTCAGTTTGTAGGTTATCCGTATGTGTACGGCACAAGAGGACCTAATTCCTTTGACTGTTCAGGTCTTGTTTGCTATGTATTCAGTCATTTCGGCATTTCTTTACCGTGGGGCACCAGCTACATCTGGAACAATCCCACTGCTTACGGCACCATTGTTGGTACGGGTTCTGTTGCAAATGCAAAACCCGGTGATGTTATCAGCTGGAGCGGTCACGTTGCAATTTACTCAGGAAACGGTTATTGTATTCAGGCGCTGAATCCGTCCTACGGCGTTACTGATAAGGTAAAGGTAAATTCTTACAGTCTTGACGGTAAAAATCCGAATACAAATTACAGAGTTCTGAGAATTTACGGTGTTGATGACAACCCTTATTTTGATGTAAATGCAAAGGTTGACGGTGTAGCAAAGGGTACAACAGACGGTGTTGCAACATTTGATGTTTATATCAACGGAAGTCTTGTTAAGGATAACGTGACTGATTATTATGTTCAGCACGCAAGGGGTACAAAATATGAAGTAAGAGATATTCAGACAAAGGGTTGCTATGAGGTTGTCGGAACAGGAACGTTTTCCGGAACTCTCAATGCAACAACTGCCTGTGTTCTTGAATTCAGAACAAAACATACTCTCAATGAAGGTGCAATAACAACTGAGCCCACCTGTACACAAAAAGGTGTAAAGACAGTTGCGTGTGTGAATTGTTCATATACTTCAACTGCAGAAGTTGAGGCGCTCGGTCATAATTACAGCGAAATAAGAATCGCTCCCACCTGTACAGAAAATGCAAAGTATGTTTCAATCTGTTCAAGATGTAATGATTCAACTGTCAGAGTTGTTGATGATAAAGATGTGTGGTCTGACTGGTCTGAAGAAAAGCCTGACAACGGATTTGTAACAGAGTCAAAAACACAGTATCGTTATATGCAGTATGAAACAAAAGTTTCACCTGAGTCAGAACTTGACGGCTGGACTTATGTCGGCAGAAACTGGGGCGAAGGAAAACAGTCAACAGTTTCTTATGTAGAGTCTTTCCCTGCAGGTTTCAGCAGCAGCCATTCTCTTTACACCAAATATAATATTGCGCCTCCCGTTTCATCAGAAAATGCAACAACAAAAGTTGTTGTGGGCAGTGCTTCAACATCAGGTTATATCTATTGGCACTGGTGTTCATCAAAGTATAACGGAAATTCCCCCATAAACAGGCTTATAAGTGACAGATATTCAGCCTGGGATTCAAGTTCAAACAGACCTTATGACGTATTTCACGCATTTTACAGCACAGAATACAGAGGACTTACTGCATCGGCAGGTGCTGTTAACTTTTCAAACAGCGGAGCTTGCAATCAGACTTATTGGTGGTTTTCTGCTGTTCCTGTAAAAAGTGTTCCTGTCACAACATATGAAATGATGTATGAATTCACAAGGGAAACAGGTTGGGGTGAATGGACAGATACAGCCCCCGCAGACAACAGCGTAAAATACGAAACAAGGGAAGTGTACCGTTATTCTGATTCAACAGACCTTGCAGGTCATAAGTGGGATAACGGCAAAAACGTAAATGGTGAAGTTGTTTACTCCTGTACTGTTTGCGACGAAATAAAAAAGGAAACTGTTGTAACATATATCCCCGGCGATGTAAATTGCGACGGAAAAGTCAATGCCATTGATGCAAGAATTATACTCAGAATCTCTGCTCAGCTTGATAAGATGACAAATTATGATATTCCCGAATCAGTTTTTGATCTGACAGGTG
>JAFXFI010000106.1 GCA_017520635.1 Clostridia bacterium | reverse complement strand
GGGGATTTTCTTCTCATTAAGATAAGCAAGAAAAGCAAGGGGCTTGTCCATACTGCAACCGACATATTTCTGATAAAGACTGTCTGTTGTGTACTTTATGTCAAGCAGAACTCTGTCTGTGTGAGAAAGCAACTTTTTTACGCTATCATTGAGAATACTTCCTGATGTGTCAAGGCAGGTATTTATACCGTTTTCGTGACAGAGAGAAAAAAGCTCTGTGCAGAATTCAGCTTGCAGAAGCGGTTCACCGCCTGAAACGGTGATTCCTCCGTCTGTACCGAAATATTCACGGAAACGCAGTACCTTCTGAAGTATTTCTTCTGCCGTATACTTTGTGCCTTGTGACATATCCCAGGTGTCAGGGTTGTGACAGCATCCGCACCTGAGATTGCAGCCTTGCAGGAATACGACATAGCGTATTCCCGGGCCGTCTACCGTGCCGAGTGACTGTAGAGAGTGAATTCTGCCTGTCATATTGCTTCGTGGAATGTTCTGCTGATAACTTCTCTATGTTGTTCGCGTGAAAGCTTGTTGAAATTAACTGCATAACCTGAAACTCGGATAGTAAGGTTGGGGTATTTTTCGGGATTCTCATAAGCATCCATAAGAGTTTCACGGTTAAGAACATTAATATTTATATGGTGAGCTTTTTTTGCAAAATAACCGTCAAGAATTGTTACAAGGTTTGTGATTCTTTCATCCTCTGTTCTTCCGAGTGCTTCGGGAGTTATTGAGAAAGTGTTTGAAATACCGTCACGGCAGTCATCGTAACTGATTTTTGCCACAGAATTAAGAGATGCAAGTGCACCGTTCTTTTCTCTGTTGTGCATAGGATTGGCACCGGGGGCAAAGGGAGCGGAAGCCTTTCTTCCGTCGGGAGTTGCGCCAGTGTTTTTGCCGTACATAACATTTGATGTGATTGTGAGTACGGAAAGAGTATGGATAGCATTTCTGTAAGTGGGAGTCTTGCGAAGCTCTGTTATAACCTTGTGTGTCATTTCTTTTGCAATAAGGTCAACTCTGTCGTCGTCATTGCCGTAAGTGGGGAAGTCACCGACTGTGTTGAAGTCAACAATATAGCCTTTTTCATCCCTTACGGTATAAACATCCGCAAACTTGATTGCACTCAGCGAGTCGGCAACAACAGACAGACCTGCAATGCCGAAAGCCATAAATCTTTCAACTTCTGTATCGTGAAGAGCCATCTGTGTTTTTTCGTAGCAATATTTGTCGTGCATATAGTGAATGATGTTCATTGTGTTGACATAAAGACGTGAAAGCCACTTTATATAAATGTCAAAACGCTTCATTACTTCATCGAAGTTGAGCTTGGCTGCATCCATAACATCCATCTGAGGACCAATGTGCATACCGCTTGTGGTGTCGTAACCGCCGTTGATAGCAATGAGAAGAAGCTTTGCAAGGTTGCACCTTGCACCGAAGAACTGCATCTGCTTGCCGACTTTCATTGCAGAAACGCAACAGGCAATGGCATAGTCATCACCGTAATGAAGACGCATAACATCATCGTTTTCATACTGGATTGAGTCTGTGTCAGCAGAAACCTTTGCGCAGAACTTTTTGAAGTTTTCGGGAAGTTCTGTTGACCAGAGAATTGTGAGATTGGGTTCGGGTGATGAACCGAGAGTGTAAAGAGTGTTAAGAATACGGAAACTTGATTTTGTAACAAGAGTTCTTCCGTCTTCACCCATACCGCCCACAGCTTCAGTAATCCACATGGGATCACCGCCGAAAAGTTCGTTATATTCGGGTGTTCTCAGGTGTCTTGCTACACGGAGTTTGATAACGAAATCGTCAAAAAGCTCCTGAGCTTCTTCTTCTGTAAGAATATCGTTCTGAATATCTCTTTCAACATAAATGTCCAAGAATGTGCTCACTCTGCCAAGTGACATTGCAGCACCGTTCTGTTCTTTAATTGCTCCAAGGTATCCGAAATATGTCCATTGAATTGCTTCTCTTGCATTTTCAGCAGGCTGACTTATGTCAAAGCCGTACATTTTTGCCATTTCTTTGAGTTTGCCCAGAAAAGCAATCTGCTGGAAAAGCTCTTCATCAAGCTTTGTATGGTCAGCATCAAAAATACCGTCTGAAAGAGCATCTTTGTCTTTTTTCTTTTCTTCTATGAGCTTGTCTATGCCGTAAAGAGCAATTCTTCTGTAGTCGCCGATGATTCTGCCTCTGCCGTAAGCATCTGGAAGACCTGTGATGACGTGGCATTTTCTTGCTTTTCTCATTTCATCTGTATAAGCACGGAAAACACCGTCGTTGTGAGTTGTGCGGTACTGGAATTCTTCTTCAATTTTGTCGCTGAGCTTGTAGCCGTATGCTTCGCAGGCCTGTCTTGCCATTCTTATTCCGCCGAAGGGGCAGACACCTCTTTTAAGAGGTCTGTTTGTCTGAAGACCTACAATTATTTCGTTGTCCTTATCAATATAGCCCGGTGAGTAGCTTGTGAGCGAAGATACTGTTGATGTGTCAATTTCAAGCACACCGCCGAACTGTCTTTCAAGTGCGAAAAGCCCCTGAACATTTTTCATAAGATTTTTTGTTCTTTCTGTTGCACCTGCAAGAAAGCTGTCGTCACCTGTGTATTCTTTGTAGTTTGTCTGAATAAAGTTGCGCACATTTATTTCGTTCTGCCATACGCCGCTTTTAAAACCTGTCCAATTTTTATGTTCCATAACAAAACCTCCGTTTCTGCCGATTTCTCTTTTTGCGGGAAAACAAAAAAGGGCAATCAGCTTTTACAGACTAATTGCCCAGACGGTCGGCTTTGCTGATAAATCAGCTATTTACTTACCTTTACATTCCACGGCGGTGCTCCGCCTTATCCGTCAGTTATGTAAAAGCTGATTTAATTATACACAAAATACGGTTTATTGTCAATTAAACTAAAGCCGAAAATACAAAAAAATTTATGCCTGTTTTTGGTAATGTTCACTTGTCAGTCGGTTGCCGCCTTTTTTGTTAATGTAAGATGAGGCAATGGAAATGTGCGAAGGCAGACCGCGTTGCGAATGTTTCTTATTCGGGGATTCTTACTTTTTCAATATGCAGAAATCTTGCTTTGTCATAGACATATGAATCAAGAGGTCTGTTGAACGCGTCGTTTGTGTGTGCTGCCACAAGAATTTCGGGAGTAGTTGCCGTGACAAAAAGCGAATGATAAAAACTGCCGTCATTTCTGCCGAGCTGTATAACATCCCCCGTAGTGATTTCGTCTGCCGTAACTTCCGTGGCATAAGGCCCCAACTCTGTGTTTGAAACAAGAAAATTATAAAGGAATGTAACTCCTGTCCAGGCAGCGGCACGGTCCTGAATTGAAATATAATACCAGCCTGTGTCACGGGTGTAATTCATCTGTTTTGCGCCTGCAAAAATACATTGGGAAACAAAATTTGTACAGTCACCGCCGAGATTATCAAAATTGTAGAAATCGGGATTTCTTGAAAAAGCCCATTCTCTTGCATAATCGAGCGCATCCTGTCTGTTGTAATCAATCAAAAGCATAATAAAACCTCCTGCCATAAAATATGCAACAGGATTTTTGATAAGAACTTCCGCTTATGACATTTTTTGCAAGTATACAGGCATATAATATTTTTACAAAGGCGGTGATGCGATGCAACAGGTGATTTACATAGACGTGCTTATTTTTCTGAACATTATTATTACATTTGTTCTGCTTCACGCTACGGGAAGACTAATGAAAATATACCCTTCGGCAGGGCGAATGACCATTGCATCATTGCTGGGAGGTTTTACATCACTTATAATTCTTGCACCCGAAATGGGATTTGTATTTTCTTTTTTAACAAAGCTTCTTTTTTCATTGATAATAGTTATCTGTGCATTCACCCCCCGTTCATTTTCTGCAATAGCAAGAGAAACGGCATATTTCTTTGCAGTCAATTTTATTTTTGCGGGAATTATGCTTTTTGCATCGTCATTACCGGGAGTATCGCTTGTGCAGTACAACAACGGTGCTGTTTATATGAATTTTTCCTTCTTTTCGCTGATTGCATCCTGTCTTGTCTGTTACGGTGTTACTGTGATTCTGGGAAGATTTTCAAAATTCAAGGGTGCAACCTGTGAAGTTTTTTCGTCTGAAATCTTTGTTAACGGAAAATCGGTGAAGTGTGCTGCGATAGCAGACACAGGTAATGTACTTATTGATCCTTACACCGCAAAGCCGTTGATTGTTGCCGATAAAACTACTCTTGCACCCGTTCTGCCCGGGAATATAACAGAATATTTTGAAAACGGCAGTTGTGCCGATGCAATAAAGCTGATACCTTGCAGAACTGTTTCAGGTTCTTCACTTATGCCATGTTTCAAGGCAGATAAAATAATAATCAAAGGTGAAAAGCTTCATCTTGAGCTTTCAGGCAGAGAGATTGCCGTCAGCAATCAGACTCTTGCGGAAATTATACTTCCGCCATCAATTCTTTCAGAAAGGAGCCGTTTATATGCAACAGAAAAATAACGGCATAGTTAAAATTCTTCAGAAAATGTTCAGAGATGTGAAAATCAGAGTTTTGTCATCTGAAATTTTTTACATAAACGGCCCGCAGACATTGCCGCCTCCTCTTGAAAAAGAAGAAGAAGAGGAATATCTTCAAAGAATTATGCAAGGGGACAACTCCGTGAGAGAAAAATTGATAACCCATAATCTCAGGCTTGTTGTTTACATTGCAAAAAAGTTTGAAAGCACGGGAATATATGTTGAAGACCTTGTTTCAATCGGTACAATCGGGCTTATAAAAGCTGTAAACACTTTCTGTCCCGAGAAAAATATAAAACTTGCAACGTATGCATCAAGGTGCATAGAAAATGAAATTCTGATGTATCTGAGAAAAACAGCAAATAAGAAAACGGAGATTTCTTTTGACGAACCTCTCAACACAGACCGTGACGGCAATGAGCTTCTTCTCTCTGATGTTCTTGCAGAAGACGGTGAAAGCATAAACTATAATATTGAATATGAAGACGAAAAAAGACTGCTGATGACTGTTGTGTCAAAGCTCGATGAAAGAGAAAAAATGATTATAAATATGCGTTTCGGTATAGGTGGGTACGAAGAGCATACACAGAAAGAGGTTGCAGATATTATGAGAATATCGCAAAGTTATATTTCACGGCTGGAAAAACGGATAATATCCAAAATCAAAAAAGAAATGGAAGCTGTCAGTTGATTGTTTTTATCTGTTCTGTCCGAACAAGCGGATAAGCGATAAGGCTGTCTCCGTCAATGTTTTCCTTGTGTATATTCACAGATGAAATCTGATGGTTTTCGTATGTGGTGTAATAATATATTCCTCTTTCTGCATTCATACAGGAAGAGTAGACGGTGATTTCGTGTTTATCCCCCACCTTGCAGCACCCTCTTTGTTGGTCAACAGAGCCGAGAATATGAAAAAACTGATTGACAGAGGCTGCTTCGTCATTATCTGAAACAGAATTCATCCTCACAAAAGCACTTCTTACAAAACGTGACTGAGAAGACAGGTCACCCGGGAGCCCCATCGCCCCCATACCACGGCTGTAAAGCTTTAGATTGAGTCTGTCTGAAAATTTATTTACGGGTTGTTCAGGGGACAGAGTTATATAATTATTCAGATTGTGCATCTGATACGGGAACGGAGGATTGTTTGTCAGCACTCCAACGGGATTATTATGGATATGCAGCCCGTCTTTCATGCATTCAACCGTAATTGCCTGCGTTTTATCCGCAATGAGCCAATGAAGCTGTGCTACGGGCAATTCATCATTGAAGGGTGTATCTGTAAGATTGATTTTTTCAAGGAGATATCTTGCTTCCTGCACACTTCCGCACTGACTCAGAATCCACGGAATAAACTCATAGACAGCAACATTGTCTTTGTTTTCCTTTTCTTTTCCGGAAAAAGCATTGC
>JAFXFI010000105.1 GCA_017520635.1 Clostridia bacterium | reverse complement strand
CTCCTGCCGTTATAATTTAAGGGGTTTTAGAAATCCTCTTAACAAGAAGACAACCAAAATCCCCACAGTCTGAATAAATTCACGTAAGACCGTAAAGGTTTTCCCTACGATAAAACCGTTGATTTAATGCGATTTTTCGTAGGGGTCGGCGTCCTCGACGACCCGCAAAGTTTTGCGTAATTTTCAGGTGGAATGATGTGGGCATCATCCCTTATAATGTTAAAATAAATTTATTATTTATAAATATAAAACGCAAAAAAATACATCAGAAGTTTAAATTTAAAACTTCTGATGCATGTAACTTTATTTAAATGCCTGATTTTATCGGTTTTTCAAAGACTATATTTTTTACAACCACTTTCGTTAAAAATTACTGAATTTCAGAAAGCTTAACAGGTCTGTGTTCTTCTACTGATTTCTTTGCAGCAAGACCGATTTTAACTGACTGCATACCCGCATGAATACCGACGGGAACTTCCTTATCGTTTTCGATTGCGTCAACGAACTGTGCAACCTCGTCTGTGAAGGACTGCATGTATCTTTCAAGGAAGAAGAAGAGGGGCTTTTCTCCTGTTACGCCGTTTGCATCAGAAACAACTGCTGATGAAAGTGTGTCGTTAGTTGTAGCAACCATACCCTTTGAACCGAAAACCTCTGCTCTCTGGTCGTAGCCGTAAGCAGCTCTACGTGAGTTGTCGATTACACAAAGTGCACCGTTTGCCATTTTCATTGTGATAATTGCTGTGTCAACGTCACCCTGTTCACCGATAGCAGGGTCAACGAGAATGGCAGACTGAACATAAACCTCTTCAACATCGCTGTTTACAAGGAATGTTGCCATGTCAAAATCATGAATAGTCATGTCAAGGAAGATACCGCCTGAAACCTTGATGTATGCAGGGTTGGGGGGTTCAGGATCACGTGAAGTGATTTTGACGATGTGGGGATCACCGATTCTGCCATCGTCAACAGCCTTACGGATTGCGGCGAAGTTGTGGTCAAATCTTCTGTTGAAACCAACCTGGAATTTAAGGTTTTTGCCTTCAAGAGCATCAGCAACAGCCTGAATTTTTTCAATTGAATGGTCAACGGGTTTTTCACAGAAAACGTGTTTGCCTGCATTGATTGCTTCAACAGAAATGCTTGAATGTGTGTCAGTTGATGAGCAAACCATAACTGCATCAATTTCAGGGTCAGCAAGGATTTCTTTGTAATCCTTTGTGATTACTTCAACACCCATGCTTTTAACAAAAGCTTCTGTTTCTTCGTTCATAAAGGGGTCAGCAATTGATTTAACAACAGCACCCTTTACATGGTATGTAATTGACTGAAGATGTACCTTACCGATACGGCCTGCACCGATAATACCAATTTTAATCATATTTTTCAAATCCTTTCTTTAGGAAAATTTAGAAGATTTTATACTTATATTGTGCCGTCCCATGTGCTGACGTCAAGAGCTTTCTTTTCGTCTTCTGAGAACCAGTGTGTTGTAACCGCCTTTGACTCTGTATAGAATCTGTAAGCGTCTTTGCCGAGACAATGAAGGTCACCGAAGAATGACTGCTTGTGACCTGAGAAGGGGAAGAAGCCTACAGGTACGGGGATACCAACGTTGATACCAACCTGACCGCCGTCTGTATGACGTGCAAATTCTCTGCCGTAGAAACCACTCTGTGTGTAAATAACTGAGCCGTTTGCGTAGGGGCTTGCGTTCATAATTTTAAGACCTTCTTCAAAGTCTTTACATCTCTTGATGCAGAGAACGGGTCCGAAAACTTCGTCACTGCCGATTGTCATGTCTTCTGTAACATGGTCAAAGATTGTAGGACCTACAAAGTAGCCGTTTTCATAACCTTCAACCTTGCAGTTTCTGCCGTCAAGAACAAGTGTTGCACCTTCTTCAACACCCTTGTTGATGTCAGCAATAACTTCATCGTAGTGTTTCTTGTATGTAATGGGTCCCAGCTTTGATTCTTTATCCCATGAGGGACCAACCTTGATTTTTTCAGCCTGTTTCTTAAGCTCAGCAACAAATTTGTCAGCAATGCTGTCAACAACAACACAGCAAGACAAAGCCATACATCTCTGACCTGCACAACCGTAAGCAGAGTTGATAACACCTGCAACAGTTCTTTCGAGTGCACAGTCTTCCATAACAAGTGCATGGTTTTTAGCCTGACAGAGAGCCTGACAGCGTTTGCCGTTTCTTGCTGCTCTTTCGTAGATTTTAAGACCAACGGGAGTTGAGCCTACAAATGTTACACCAACGATATCGGGGTGGTCAAGAAGTGTGTTGATTTCGTTTCTTGAGCATGTAACGATGTTGATAACACCGTCGGGAACACCTGCTTCTTTGTAGATTTTTGCAAACATCATTGCTGTTTTCGGCGTAAGAGAAGCAGCCTTGAGAACCATTGTGTTACCGCATGCAATACATGTGGGAGCCATCCAACCGAAGGGAATCATAGCAGGGAAGTTAACAGGAACAATTCCGAGGAAAACGCCCATTGCTTCACGGTATTTTACTGTGTCATAACCGGTTGATGCGTCCATAAGGCTTTCGCCCATCATAAGAGAGGGAACCTGAGTTGCAAGCTCTGTGCCTTCTTTCGCTTTGAGAACGTCGCCTTCAGCCTCAGACCATACTTTACCGTTTTCTTTTGCTACGCACATTGTAAGCTCTTCCATGTTCTGCATGATAAGCTCACGGACTTTGTACATAATCTGTGCTCTCTTGATAGCAGGAGTTGCTCTCCATGCGGGGTATGCAGCTTTTGCAGCAGCAACTGCTTCAAGAACTTCATCGTTTGTGCAACAGGGTGCCTGACCTGTAACTTCGCCTGTGCTGGGGTTATGGAGG
This sequence comes from Clostridia bacterium, assembly GCA_017520635.1. Lineage (GTDB taxonomy): Bacteria > Bacillota > Clostridia > Oscillospirales > Acutalibacteraceae > SIG575. Next base: position 7,229 of record JAFXFI010000105.1, on the reverse strand, counting down.
TCATACCAAACGTCAGTTTTTGAGTCCTTGAACTGACCGTTCACAAAATACTGTAATTTTTCCATTGTAATCTTTCTCCTTATATTCCTGCTTTTTCAGTGATATATTTTCTTGCTTTCACAGCATATTCGAAGGGATTTGCAATTGCAGGGTCCTGTTCAGCTTCAACGAGCATCCAACCCTCATAATCGTTTGCTTCAAGTACTTCGAATATGGGAGCAAAGTCAATCATTCCGTCACCGGGTACTGTGAAGGCACCGAGTCTTACGCCCTGAAGGAAGCTGAGGTGTTCATCTTTAACCTTCTGTACGATTTCAGGACGGATATCTTTAAGATGAACGTGCTTGATTCTCTTTGCATATTTTCTGAGAACTGCCATATAGTCTTCACCGCAGTATGCAAGGTGACCTGAGTCGAAGAGGAGGTAAACGCTGTCTTCGTCGCAGAGGGACATCATCTTGTCAATTTCTTCTGCAGTCTGAACAACTGTACCCATGTGATGATGATAAACAAGTGTGATACCGTACTCTTTTGCAATATGACCAAGCTTTGAAAGACCGTCAGCAAACTTTTTCCATTCTTCGTCGTTCATAACATATTTCTTTTCAAAAACAGGTGTTTCCATCTGTCCCTGAATGCTGTAGCTCTGTTCAGATGCGCCGATTCTCTTTGCACCGCAAGCCTTGAGAAATTCGCAGTTTTCACGGAAATCCTTTTCAACTTCTTCAAAGGGCTTTGTGAGAATGAATGATGAGAACCAACGGTTAGCAATCTGAAGACCTCTGATTTCAAGTTTCGCAGTCAGTTCTTTGGGACATTTGGGATACTTGTTACCGATTTCACAGCCCTTGTATCCTGCAAGTGCCATTTCACTTACGCACTGTTCAAAGGTGTTTTCTGCACCAAGGTCAGGCATGTCGTCGTTAGTCCATGCGATGGGGGCAATACCGAGCTTGATTTTTTCACTGTTCATTTATTATCAATCCTTTCAGATTTTTTACCTATTAATATTTTCTTGCTTCATCAAGGTGAGAAAGTTTTTCCTGATAAGCTTCTTTACCTTTTTCTGTACGGGGAATATCACTGCAACCTACGTTCCACCAACTGCCGTAGCCGTCTGTCATTGTTTTGGGAAGAACCTTGATGTCAATGAGTGTGGGTTTTGTCTGTTTAAGAGAATCTGCGAGAGCCTCTTTCAGTTCATCAGGTGTTTTTGCAGTATATGTAACATAGCCGTAGCCCTTTGCACACATAGCGTAGTCAATGTTCATGAATTCGCCGTATCTGATGGGGTCGTCACCATTTCTGTAACGAGATTCTGTGCAGAGAGCCGCAACGCCCTGACCCATCTGAAGATTGTTGATACAACCGAATGAAGCATTATCAAAGAGAAGAACGTTGATTTTTTTGCCTTCCTGTAATGCAGTAATCATTTCAGAATGGAGCATGTTGTAGCTGCCGTCACCAACGAGAGCGTAAACTTCTTTTTCAGGCTCAGCCAGTTTTGAACCGAAAGCACCTGCAATTTCATAACCCATGCAGGAGTAACCGTATTCCATGTTGTAGCTGTAAAGACTGTCTGTGGTCCACATTCTCTGCATACAACCGGGGAGTGAGCCTGATGCAGCAACAACAATTGCATCTTCAGGAATAATATCTCTGATAATTCCGAGAGCAGTTGTCTGACAGAGCACACCGCCTGTAACCTCTGAAAAATCTTCAAGGTTATTTTCAACTCTTACTTTGTTTTCGGGTTCAAAGTTGTCTGCGGGGTATTCAATAGAGCAAAGACGAGCCATTTCTTTGTCCCACATTGCTTTAGCATCAGCAATTTCCGTTGTGTAAGAAGATTTGTAATCTCCCATAGCCTTGTCAAGTGCGAGAATACCTTCCTTTGTGTCAGCCACAACACTTACGCTGTCAAGTTTCTGTGCATGGAAACTACTTGCGTTGATTGTAACAACCTTTGCACCCGCATAAAGCCATTTTGAAGAAGTTGTGAAGTCTGAAAGACGTGAGCCTACTGCAAGTACAACATCAGCGTCTTTTGCGATTGTGTTGGCAGAAGCATTACCTGTTGCACCGATACCGCCTAAATTCAGAGGATGACTTGATTTAATTGCACTTTTACCTGCCTGAGTTTCAGCAAAGGGGATGTTGTGCTTTTCACAGAAATCAGCCACTTCTTTACCTGCCATACTGTATCTTACACCGCCACCTACAATGACAAGGGGCTTTTCAGCGTTTTTAAGCACTTCAGCAGCCTTTTCGATTTCATAGCTGTTGGGAATTGTTCTTGTAATAAAATGGACTCTTTTTCTGAAGAATTCTTCGGGATAATCATAGCTTTCACCCTCAACATCCTGACACATTGCAATACATGCAGCACCTGTGTGAGCAGGGTCTGTAAGCACACGCATAGCGTTTGTAAGTGCTGACATTACCATTTCGGGTCTTACAATTCTGTCAAAATAACGTGAAACCGGCTTGAAAGCATCGTTTGTTGTAACTGTCAGGTCCTGAGGCTGTTCCATCTGCTGAAGAACGGGGTCAGGCTGTCTTGTTGCAAATGTGTCACCCATGAAAAGAAGAAGGGGAACATTGTTTACTGTAGCATTTGCAGCGGCAGTTACCATGTTAGCAGCACCGGGGCCGATAGATGACATACAGGGAATTATTTTCAGTCTGTTGTGCTGTTTGGCATAGGACATTGCTGCAAGAGCCATACCTTGTTCGTTTCTGCCCTGCATAACTTTTATTGAATGCTCAGCCTGTGAAAGTGCTTCGCCTACGCCGATAACACAACCGTGTCCGAAAACAGCATAAAAACTTTCTACAAATTTACTCTCTACAATTTTTCCGTCCTGTTCAATTGCAACGTACTGATTGTCAAGATATCTGACGATAGCCTCGCCACATGTAAGTCTTATAGTACTCATTTATTTATCAACCTTTCAAAATAATCAACCATTTGTCAGCCATTCGTGTTCGGGTGACACAAATCTTGTTGTTTTGTACCAGGGGTCACCGTCAAGGTGACGTATCATCCATACATAATACATGTTGTATCCGGGTGCTACAACCTGCTGATGGTCTTCTCCGTCGTGGATGAAACAAGCAGAAGAGTCTACGCTCTTGTAAACTTCATCAGCGTTGAAGCAAGCACCGAAGCCCTGAGGTTTATCAAATCTGTAATAATAGACTTCAGGCTGAGGATGGTGATGTGGAGGATAACTTGACCATCTTCCGGGCTTGTTGAAAACCTCGTCCATAACCATATTTGAGTAGGGGGCATTGTCAGGGTCAAACATAGTTGAAACAACTCTGTGACCTGCACCGTCCCACTGTCCTTTGCCGAATTCCTGATAAAGACAGTTTTCCGGGTTATAAAATACAGGTTCAAATTCTTTATCGTTATCAGTCTGCTGAATAACAATTTCAGTATCAGCAAGAGCCTCAACTGAAAATTCAGTATTCTTTGAAACATGCAGACAGTAAGGCTTCATATCAAAGGGATTTTCACGTTTTCCCGTTTCTGTTCTGCCTGAAAATGTGAATTTTACTTCACCTGCAACAAGTAAAACTGCAGTTTCGTTGTTTTCATCACAGAGAGAAAAGCTTTCTCCTGCTTTCATATATTTTACTTTGATGTTCATTAACATGTCGGCATTTTTGCCGTTCATTTCGCAAAGTATTTTTTCGTTGTTTTCGTTTAAAACGGGTACTTCAAACATTTCTTTAACCTCTTGCTACCATTTCACCGTATTTTTCTTTGCTTTCCTTGATAAAAGCTTTTACTTCGTCAAGTGTGGGCATAAAGAGTGAACAACCGTGAGCTGCAACCAGCATTGAAGCAGATGCACTGCCCATTTCAAGGCAATCCATGATGTCCCATCCTTCAAGAAGTCCGTAAATGAAGGATGAACCGTAGCCGTCACCGCCACCGAAGGATTTGAATGCAGTTACGGGGAAAGGTTTAATTGAATAGTTTTTGCCGTCACAAGTGTAAGCGGTTGAACCTTTTTTACCGTGCTTGATGATAATGATTTTGTTGCCTTTTCCAATCCAGTAAGCGGCAGTCTGTTCATCAGTTCTGCCTTTTTCTGTAATTGCTTCAGTCAAGTCAAATTCCTCACGTGAGCCCATAATCATATCGCTGTTTTCAGCAACGATTGAATAGTAAATTGCAATTTCGTCATTGTTCTTCCAGTTGTAAGGACGGTAGTCAATGTCGAAAATGATTTTTGTATCTGTTTTCTTTGCAATATACATGGCTTTCAGACAAGCTTCTCTTGATGGTGACTGTGAAAGAGCAGAACCGCTGATGAGAATTGCCTTTGCAGATTTTATGTAATCTTCATTTACGTTATCAGGGTGAAGCATAAGGTCAGCGATTCCGTCACGGTACATGAGAATACTGCTTTCATCGGGAGAAAGAATTTCGGTGAAGGTAAGACCGATTTTTTCACCGTTTTCAGCACGGCATACATTTGATGTGTCAATACCTTCGCTGTCAAAAAATTCAGTAACATAATCACCGAAACGGTCATCGGAAACTTTGCCGATAAAGCCTACTTTTTTACCGAGTCTTGCAAGACCTACAGCAATATTTGCAGGTGAACCTCCAACGTATTTTCTGAACTCACTGCTGCCTGCAAGAGTCTTGAAATAGTCAATAGGATTAAAGTCAATTGCGATTCTGCCGATAGGAATTAGGTCCAGCGGACGTGATGAATCAAATTCAATGTAAGCCATAAATTTACCTCCGTAAAACGAATTTGTGCCGAATGAGTAAAACCCATTCGGCAAATTTATTAGTCTATTGTAACGCCCATAGCCTGACGTTTTTCAGCAAGTTCTTTTGTGATTTTGTCTTTCTTTTTACCAACAAGGTCGTAGAAGAACATAGGAATAGCACAAAGGAGCATACTTACACCCGGAACGATTGAAATGAGTGAGAACATAGCAAATCTCATTTCGGGTGCTAAGTCAAGTGCAGAAATAACTGCTTCTTTTGCATACATACTTGCAGGGTCGAGATCGATGAGCATGTACATGAGTATGATGCCTGTTGTTGCAACTGCGTTACCGAGCTTGTTGACAAATGACTGACATGCAGCACCGAGAGCGTTGTCTCTGTGACCTGTTTCCCATTCCATGTAGTCAAGGCAGTCACCAATCATAGCTGATGATGTAACATTGAGTGCTCCGAGAGGTACACATGAAATGATTATAAAGGGGATACATGCATAAAGTGCGTATCTGGTATCAACAAGCCAACCTACAATAGTTGTTATAACTGAAGCAGCAAAACCTAAAAGGCATGTGAAGATAATGATTTTTTTGTAATTGAATTTCTTGTAAAGGAAGGGCATTACAAGCATTGAACCGAACATACCTACAGCAGCACATACCATGAGAATGGTACTTACAGTTGAAATACTGTTCTGAATAAGTTCAGCTTTTACCGAGTCTGACATATCTGCAGTAATTTCGGGACCTACATAAAGACCATATCTTGCAACGTGAACTGATGCTGCCTGTACAAGATATCTTCCGCTTGAAAGAACGCCCATGATAACAACAAGCATGAGGGGTTTACACTTGAAAATTCTCATGAGTGTTGAGGGTTCTGATTTATCACGTCTCGGCTTATTGGGAATGTTCACACGCTCTTTTACGTGGAAGTATGAGTTTGCGTACATAATGCCGCCAAGAACAGATGCGATAACTGCAATAAGAATATATTTATATTTGTCCTGTTCAACAGTTGATGCATCAGGAAGAATTTTCGGAACAACAAATCCGAGAACAGCAAAGATAAGCATGGGAATTGCAGAGCCTACGCCGTTAACAGTTTTGCCGACAGAAATGACTTTACCTCTTTCATCGGGGTTGGGAGTCATAACGTTGGGAAGGCTCCAGAAAGGAACGTCAGCAATAGTATATGTCATACCCCAGAGAACATAGACAATACCGGCATAAATCATAAGCTGAGTTCTGTTAAAGCCTTCGGGGATATAGAACATAAGGAAAGAAAGAACTGCAATGGGAACGACAGCCCAGAGAATGTAGGGTCTCATCTTGCCCCATTTTGTTGTTGTTCTGTCAACTATCATACCCATCATAGGGTCATTGATTGCGTCCCACACACGTGCAAGGAGCATGAGAAGAAGAACGAAAATAAGGGGGAGCTGCATAACGTTTGTGTAGAAGTCGGATATGTAAGATGACATAATTGCATAAATCATACCCTGACCTGCACCGCCTATGCAGTACATATAAAATTCTTTTTTCGGAACGTAGTTCCTGGAAGTATCAATTGCTTTTACGTTTGTATCCAATTTGCACCCTCCTTCGGAGAAATTACGGGAATTGATTTATCTTATAAAGAATGTGAGAATCTGACCGACTTTGAGAGCAACCTCTGAAACTGCAAGAAGGAATTCCTGCAATCTGAATGATGCAATGCTTTGTCCTGTAACTTCAGGAATGAGAGAACCTTCTTTAAGTGCAAGTGCGTGGAAGTGGAGCATTTCTGTTTCGTAATTCCAGGGGTCGTTTTCATCAATTGTGATGATTCTGCCGCCTCTTAACATATCGTCTTTGTAAGACTCACTTGTAATACCGGGAGTCATAATAGCGTCAATGCCGTCATATTCAGCGATGAATGAGTTTACATGGTCGTGACCGAATACGCAACCGAGAACGTCACCGCGTTCTACGAATGCATCCCACTGACCTTCGTTATCAGGTGAGGGGCAAGGGGGTTCAAAAATGAAGCCGCTCTTGATTCTTGTGAATACAGGAACGAAAGAATATGCATTGCCGTTTGCAAAGCTTCTGCCGATAGCACCGAGGAATGAGGGCATTTCAGGAAGAATTGCTGCAACACCTTCTTCTGTGATGATGTGCTGGAAAGCAATTGAGGGAACTTTACCGCCGTTAGCTTCTTCAAGCTTTTTACTTTCGTTTTTGTACCATTCAATCTGGTCTTTTCTTACGCAGTCATATTCTCCTTCGTATTCACCGCTGTCGATATAGTCACCGCTGTCAAACATCCAGAGGTTGAAAGCAACCTTTGTTCCGTCAGATGAGAGAATGGGGAGATTGTGAGTTGCACAGCCGTGAAGGGCAGGGTCTGCGTCATAGGCAAGACAGCCTTCATAAGACTGAAAGATTTCAAGAATATCATCATGTGTAAAGATTCTGTCTTCTACATCGTGGTT
>JAFXFI010000104.1 GCA_017520635.1 Clostridia bacterium | reverse complement strand
CTCTCTGTCCATAACGTCAAAAACTCTTTCTGCACCTGCAATTGAATTCTGAATCTGTGCATACTGGTTTGCAATTTCGTTAATGGGACGTGAAAGCTGCTTTGAATAAAGGATAAAAGCCTGAATAACACCGACTGTGATAATTCCGTCAGGTGACCATACACCGCCGATGGGGGATGCTTTGAACGCAAAGTATGCACCTGAAAGAGCAACAAGAATAAAGCTCAGATTGGAAATAATGTTCATCAGAGGTCCCATACAACCGCTGAGCACCTGTGCTTTTATTGCAACTTTACGAAAACGGGATGAAATCGAGTTGAATTCATCTTTTGATTTCTGTTGCTTTGAAAAGGCAACAACAGTTTTGTAGCCTGTTACCATTTCTTCAACGTGACCGTTCATTTCACCGAGAACAGCTTGCTGTTCCTTGTAAAAACGGCGCATGTACTTTGACATATTTGTACTGACGACAACCGTCAGAACAACTGTCAGAACGCTTATAAGTGTCATAAGCGGTGAATAAAGCACCATTATTACAATTGAACCTATAACGCTGAGAACAGCAGAAATAAGAGCACCGACAGATGATGAAATTGTGTTTGAGATGTTTTCAACGTCATTGGTCATTCGGCTCATGATATCGCCGTGATTGTGGGTGTCGGTGTATTTTATGGGCAGTTTTACAAGCCTTGCAAAAAGGTCAAATCTCAGTTTTCTTACGGTTGCGGTAGAAAGCTTTGCTGAGAAAAGTCCCTGTAAATAAATGAACAAAGCGGAAATTCCGTAAGTTATTACGAGTATCACGAGAGTTTTCAAAAACTCAGGTCTGTCAACTGTCAGTCTGTTTCCCTCAAGAGTGATAAGGTCGATTGCCTTTTGCTGAAGTGCAGGAGCAAGAAGGTTAAGGGCGGTAATTACAATCATTACCACAGCAAGAGAAATAAAAAGATATTTGCTTGAACCGATGTAATAGAGAAGTTTTTTGAGTGTACCTTTTGTGTTTTTTGCTTTTTCTACGTGCATTACAGGTCCGGGCCCTCTGCCGGGTCTTCCTATAGGACCGCCGATTTTTTCTTCCTTTTTGGGAGGTGTGTTTTTAATTTCAGGCATTTTGAACATCTCCCTTCTTCATCTGTGAATCGTAAATATCACGGTAAACCTCGCTTGTTTCAAGCAGTTCCTCATGAGAGCCGATTGCAACGAGGTTTCCGTCATCAATTACTGCAATTCTGTCACAGTTCTTGACACTTGCAATTCTCTGTGCGATTGTAATGACAGTAGTTCCTTTTAATTTTGCAAAAAGCTTCTGACGGAGCTTTGCTTCAGTTGACAAGTCAAGGGCAGAGGTGCTGTCGTCAAAAATGAGAACGTCAGGTTTTTTCAGAATTGCACGTGCAATTGAAAGTCTCTGCTTCTGACCGCCTGAAAGGGATGCACCTTTTTCTGCAACATAACCCTCGTAGGAGTCAGGCATTTTTTCAATAAACTCACGTGCTTCTGCAATATCTGCAGCAGATATGATTTCGTCCTGCTCTGCACTTTCGTTACCCCAACGGATGTTGGAATTGACTGTGCCTGAAAAAAGTTCAGTTTTCTGCATACAGATGCTTATTTTACTTCTGAGTGTATCAAGGTCCAGTTCCCTTACATCAATTCCGTTGATTTTCAGACTTCCTTCCGATACATCATAAAAACGTGGGATAAGATTTACAAGTGAAGTTTTGCCTGAGCCTGTAGCACCGAGAATGGCAATGTTTTCGCCTTTTTTGATTTTAAGGTTTAAATTATTGAGAACGGTTTTGCCCTCAAAACCGGGATAGAAAAAGTCAACGTTTTCAAACTCAATTTCGTCAATTGAGTCAATTTTTTCAGAACCTGTTTTAATAACGGCCTCAGTTTCAAGGATTTCGTTAATTCTGTCAGCAGATGCCTTTGCTCGTGTCACAGACTGTGACATCATGCTGACCATAGTGAATGCATGAAGAATCTGAGTGATGTATGTAATGGCTGCCATAACAGCACCGACCTTCATCTCAGAAGCAACGCTTTCGATTTTTTCGCCACCGATGTAAATAATTGCAACAACTGAAACATTAAGTACAATTGTGAGAACAGGTCCGAGTACAGCCATAAGCTTCTGCACACGGAGTGTAGTTGCTGTCAGGTCATCGTTGGCAACAGAAAAACGTTCTGTTTCAAATTTTTCACGCACATAAGCCTTTACAACTCTTGCTCCTGAAACATTTTCCTGAACAACGCTGTTTACTTTATCAAGTTTTTTCTGAACAGTTTTGAAAAGGGGAGAGGATTTGCCGACAATAATAAGCATTGCAATAAGTTCAATGGGAAGAGCAATAGCCAGTACAATGCCGAAGTCAACGTTGAGTCTGAGCATCATGATAATACCGCCTACAGACATCATGAAGGAACGGACAAACATTCTCAAAGCAAGGTCAACAAACTGCTGAATAAGGTTGATGTCAGTTGTCATTCTTGTAACGAGAGAGCCTGTTGTGAACTTATCTGTCTGCTGAAATGATAAATCCATTACTTTTGAAAAGGCGTCATTTCGGAGGTCTCTGCTAAAGGAATGTGATGCAGCACCGCTGAAAGCAGAAGAACCTACACCGCAAAGACCACCAACAAAAGCAAGTCCCAGCATAATAAGACCGGTTTTTACAATCAGTTCAAAATTGTGACCGAGAACACCGTCATCAACTATTTTTGACATGAGTGTAGGAAGCATCAGGTCAATAAAAACTTCACCTATCATGGTAAGGGGAGTCATAATGGCAAAGAACCAGTATGGCTTCATATATTTGATGAGTTTCATCTGTGTTCCTCCATGTCAATAATCAGATTTTCTGTTATCTTTTTCAGATAACCTTTGAGAATTTTCATTTCTTCACTTGAAAAATTTCCGAACATGACTTTTTCAGTTTCTTTACATTTTGAAATGAAAAACTTTTCACATTCTCTTCCTTTTTCCGTGAGAGAAATATAGCTTTTTCTCAAATCATTTTCGTCACTTTCCCTTGTGATAAGTTTTTCCTGTTCCATTTTTTGGAGCTGAACGCTGATTGACGGGGCCTTCATGTGAGTAAGTTTTACAAGCTCGTTCAGAGTCAGTTTTTCGTTGTGGGAAAGATGAAAAACAATTCTTCTGTACCCTTGAGGGAAACCTGCTCTTTCTGTTTCACGTCTGACTCTTGCATCAAAAAGACGGGAAATGTCATTAAAAAGCATACCCTCTGTCAGCTTGTTAAGGTCAGGAGGATTTTGTGTACAAATATGATGCGGTTTTTCACTCATAAAAACACCACCTGTAATTATTTAGTTACCTAACTAATTATATTCAGGAGAATGTAATTTGTCAATAAAAAACGGGGCTATAAATATAATTTATCTGAGTGTTGGTGAAATATCAAATCCCCTTGAAAATTTTCAAGGGGATTTTTCGTGGAATTTTTATTCTGCTTGTTCAAACTGGCTGTTATAAAGTTCAGCGTAAAAACCGTTTTGTTTCAGTAGTTCTTCGTGTGAGCCTTGCTCAATAATATCTCCGTCTTTCATTACAAGAATCAGGTCAGCATTCTTTATTGTTGAAAGTCTGTGGGCAATAACAAAGCTTGTTCTGTTTTCCATGAGGGTGTCCATTGCTTTCTGAGTAATAAGCTCTGTTCTTGTGTCAACGGAAGAGGTTGCCTCGTCAAGGATAAGCATGGGACTGTTCTGAATCATTGCACGTGCTACTGTAAACAATTGTTTCTGCCCTGCAGAAATTGTTGTTTTTTCACTCATAACCGTGTCAAATCCCTGAGGAAGACTTTTTACAAAGTGATAAATCCCACATGCCTTACATGCTTTTATCAGGTCTTCATCTGTTACATTTTCTTTGTTATAAACAAGATTTTCTCTTACGGTGCCTTCAAAGAGCCATGTGTCCTGAAGTACCATTGAGAAAAGTGAATGAACGCTGTCACGTTTTATTTCGGAAATAGGAGTACCGTCAATTTTGATTGAACCTGAATTTACTTCGAAAAATCTCATAATCAGGTTAACCATCGTAGTTTTACCTGCACCTGTAGGACCCACAATTGCAACCTTCTGACCCGGTTTTACGTGTGCAGAGAAGTTTTTGATAATAATTTTATCCGGGTTATCGGGGTATGAAAAACGTACGTTTTCAAATTCTACTTCACCTTTGATGTTTTTATCTGCTTCAGGTTTGTCTGTTTCGCCTGACAGCTCTTCTTCCTCAAGGAAATCAAGAACTCTGTCACCTGCAGCAGCGGCTGACTGCATGCTTGTCATGCCCTGAGCAATAGTGCTGAGGGGTGATGTGAAGAGACGTACATACATAATAAAAGCAATAATTACACCGAACTTTATTTCGCCGTTAATTGCTAAAACAGCACCGATAACACACACAGCAACGTAACCTAAGTTGCCGATAATATTCATAAGAGGCTGCATAACACCTGAAAGGAACTGACTTTTCCATTCTGCATTATAAACTGCCTTGTTCAGCTCTTTGAAATTTTCTTTTATGCTGTTATTTGCACGGGAAAGACGTACAACATCGTGACCTGTGTACATTTCTTCAATGAAGCCGTTAAGCTTACCCAGATTATTCTGCCTTGCAATGAAAAATTTCTGTGAACGTGACATGATCAGTGCCATGAAAACAAAGCCTAAAAGTGTTGAGATAATTGCACCGAGAGCCATTCTCCATTCGGTAACAAACATCATAATAACGCATCCGATGAACTGAGCAACGGCACTTATCATCGAGGGGATGCTGTTTGAAAGTGTCTGCTGAAGAGTGCTTACGTCATTTGTCACACGGCTGAGAATGTCACCGTGAGAGGATGAGCCGAACAGCTTCATGGGTACACGGTTTATTTTACCTGAAAGGTCGTTTCTCAGGTTGCGGGAAAGGTCAAGGGTGACCGTTGCCATAATGTAGTGCTGAACGTAGTTGAAAAGACCGCTCAGAGCGTAAATTCCTATAAGGAAAAGGCTGAGCCTGCCTACTTCTTTAAGGTCAATTGAAGTGTAAAGCGAGGTTGAAATAAGGTTTGTCACTTCCTTCAACTGCTCAGGACCTACAATTGTAAGTATTGCACCCAGTGCTGCAAGTACAAGAGAAAAGAGGGTAGGTAATTTTAATTTGGGAGAATAGGAAAACAAACTTTTCACAACTCCCAGAATGCCGCGTTTACTTTTTTGAGGCATTGCAGGTTTTTCATGTGCCATGTTATTCTCCCTCCTTACTTCAGTTCATCTTCTGACAACTGTGACATTGCAATTTCACGGTAAACTTCACAGTTTTTCATCAGTTCATCATGTGTGCCTATACCTACAGCTCTGCCCTCATCAAGGACAACGATTTTATCTGCATTTCTGATTGTGCCGATTCTCTGTGCCACAATCATTCTTGTAACACCGCAGAGCTTTTCGTCAAGCTCACGGCGTAAAGCCTTGTCAGTTTTGTAGTCAAGGGCAGAGAATGAGTCGTCAAAAATCAGGATTTCAGGTTTTCTTGCCAGTGCTCTTGCAATTGAAAGACGTTGCTTCTGACCGCCCGATACGTTAGTACCTCCCTGTGCAATGGGAGAAGAAAGTCCCCCTGAAAGGTTTTCTACAAAGTCCTTTGCCTGAGCTGTGGTAAGTGCCTCAAAAACACTTTCGTCAGTTTTCTCTCCGCGGCTTTCACCGAAAAGTACGTTTTTTCTGATGTCACCTGCAAAGAGAACTGCTTTCTGAGTAACAAAACCTATACGGTTATAAAGCGCATCAAAAGTAAAATCTTTTACGTTTATTCCGTCAACAAAAACCTCACCCTCGGTTGTATCATAGAAACGTGCTGCAAGGTCAATGAGAGTTGTTTTGCCTGAGCCTGTTGCACCGATAAATGCAATTGTTTCGCCCTTGTTCACTCTGAAAGAAATGTTTTGGAGTGTGTATTCGGCTGAATCGGGATATCTGAAAGAAACGTTTCTGAATTCAACCGTTCCTTCTTCGGGAGACTCATTTTTCTTACCTTCCGTAAGGTCTGTGTCAGCACCGAGAACCTCGTTTATTCTCTGGGCTGAAACCTGTGCAGCAGGTAAAAACATGACAATCATAACAAGCATCATAATTGACATGATAACGTAAGTTGCATAGGTACTGAAAACCACAACGTCACTGAACATTGTGAGTCTCTGAGCAAAATCACTTGCGGGAATATTGTTGATAATTCCTGCTCCGACCCAATAAATTACAAGACCGAGACAGTTCATTGCAAGTCCTACAAGAGGCATAAGAAGTGCAAAGGTACGCTGATTGAAAAGCTGAGTGTTCATCAAAGCAGTTGCAGCCTTATCAAATTTTTCGTTCTGATAATCTTCTGCACCGAAAGCGTGTACAACGTTAATACCGGTAAGATTTTCACGGGCAACAAGGTTCAGTTTATCAATCTGTTTCTGAACAATTTTGAAGCGGGGAACAACAACCTTAATCATAACTGCCATAATACCGAGAAGAAAAACGACAAACCCAGCTGTGATAAGGGAAAGCTTCCAGCTTTTTGTGACAATTTTAAAAACAGCCCATACAGCCATAAGAGGAGCTTTGATAATCATCTGAAGACCTATTGAAACTGCCATCTGGATTTGTGACACGTCGTTTGTTGTACGGTTAATAAGGCTTGGTACAGAAAAATCCTGCATCTCTTTTTTGCCGAAATCGGAAACCTTGTTGAAAAGGTGTTCTCTTATTGTGAAGCTGAAGCCTGAGCCTACTCTTGCAGAAAGGTAACCACAGAAAATTGCCATTGCAGCACTTGCAGCCGTACAGAGAAGCATTTTACCGCCTGTAATGAGTATTTCATTAACAGTACTGCCGGGAGTCTGGATAAGAACTGTCAGTGTGCTCATGTATTCAGGCAGCTTCAGGTCAAAATAAATCTGACTGAGTACAAGTACGGTTACGCCGACAGCCATGGACCATTCTCTCTTTTTCATTTTACCGAGTAATTTTATTATCATTATCTTAATCTCCTTGTTTTAAACAAAGTTTGTGTTATAACGTAGGGGCGTCGCTTCGGCGCCCGTGTGTTTGTGTGTGAGAGTCAAATTCGGGACGGATAACCCGTCCCCTACGTTGAAATCGTCAGTTATTATGGATGCGTATTTTTTGATAATATTACTAACCAATATATATAGTATACCACAAATTTCCATAATTGGAAATGTACTATATGAAATAATTATGTTACTTTTTTGTGAATGAGTTGAAAAGAGAAGATTTTGGTGTTACAATAATTAAAACACATGAAAAGGGAGTGTTGCAATGAATGCAGTTATAGATGCAGGCGGAGGTCTCAGAAACATTTACACTGCAGGAGTTTTTGACAGGTGTCTTGACGATGACATCTGTTTTGACCTGTGTATCGGTGTTTCTGCAGGAAGTGCCAATATTTCTACTTTTCTTGCAAAGCAAAGGAACAGAACATACCGTTTTTACCATGATTATTCACAGAGAAAAGAATACATGAGTTTCGGTAATTATCTGAAAAAAGGTTCATACCTTGATCTGGATTACATATATTCCGTTCTCACAAATTCTGACGGTGAAGATCCTATTGATTATCCTCAGATTGCAAAATATGAGGGACAACTACTTATTGCTGCCACAGATGCAGAAACGGGAACAGCGCATTATTTTACAAAAGATGATTTGCATCAGGATAATTACAAGGTTTTTTGTGCATCGTGTGCAATTCCTCTGGTGTGTAAGCCTGTTGAAATATGCGGAAGAAAATATATGGACGGGGGAGTAAGCGTGCCTGTCCCTCTTGAAAAAGCACTTGAAATGGGTGCAGATAAAATTGTTTTTGCTCTTTCAAAGCCTAAATACTACAGACGAAGCAGTTCAAGAAACGATATTATTGCAAGGCTACTGAAAAGAAAATACCCTGAAGCGGCAAAGGTTCTGCTTCAAAGTAATGATGAATACGACCGTCTTGTTGATAAGGCGATTGAGCTTGAAAAAGAGGGCAGAGTTCTTATTGTTTCTCCTGATGATACATGCGGAGTTGATACCCTGACAAGGGATAAAGAAAAACTGCACCTTCTGTATGAAAAAGGATACAGAGATGCAGAGAGGATAAGAGAGTTTTTAAAATAGAAAAAACGCAGAGATAAATTATAATTTATTGCTGAGTTTAGGCTTCAGGCTCCCCTTGAAAATGCAAGGGGAGCTGGCAAAATGAAGTTTTGACTGAGGGGATTTTTCGCTGAAAATTATAATTTACAGCACAATCAATTTCTTCGGTGATGAAGTGAGATTTCGGTAACCTGATTCTGTTATTACAACAAAGTCTTCTATTCTCACACCGAATTCGTTCGGTAAATAAATTCCCGGCTCAACGGTTACCACGTTACCTGCTTTCAATATGCTTTTTGATTTTGGTGCAAGGTTGGGGGATTCATGAATTTCGATTCCCACACCGTGACCTGTGGAATGACCGAAAAATTCGCCGTAACCTGCATTTTTTATAACATCACGTGCTGCTTTATCGGCATCTGAGCATTTCACACCTTCTCTGAGAATTGAGAGAGATGTTTCCTGAGCCTTGAGAACGGTGTTATAAATTTCAGCCTGTTTTGATGTGACTTCACCTACAGCAACTGTTCTTGTCATATCACTTCTGTAACCATCGAAAACTGCACCGTAATCCATTGTCACAAAGTCACCGTGAGAAACCCTGTAATCTGTGGGTACGCCGTGAGGCATTGAGGTGTTTTTACCTGCTATTGCAATTGTATCGAATGAGAAACCCTCTGAGCCGTTAAGACGCATTATGTTTTCAAGCTTTGCGGCAATTTCAAGTTCTGAAACGCCGACCTTTATAAATTTCAGAATTTCGTCAAAGGCTTTTTCGGCAATCAACTGTGCCTTCTGTATTTTTGAAACCTCTTCCTCTGATTTCACTTCTCTCAGAAGAGAGAGATTTCTGTCAACAGCTCCGTCGGAACAGATTTTTGCATGCTTCAGATTTTTTGAAAGAAAGTTCAGATGAGCCACGGATATTTTTTCAGCCTCAATATGAACTTTTGTATAACCGTGCTGAAAAAGGTATTCTGCAACATCATCCTTGAAATCGGTGAAAAGCTTTACGGGACATGTTTTTATCTGCTCTGTTGCAGCTTCAATATATCTTGAATCCGTGAAAAACACAGAGCCGTTTCTGCCGAGAATAAGATAACCTGCAGAGGATGAAAATGAAGTCAGGTATTTTCTGTTGTCAAAACTTTCTATGAGCAAAGCCTCATGGCTTTTAAGATTTTCAAGAAGCTTGTTTATTTTATCCACTATACATCACCTTAAAACAAAAAGGACAAGTGATTAACTTGTCCTTTCGTTAATTAATTATTTGAATTTACGCTTACGAGCAGCTTCTGACTTCTTCTTTCTTTTTACAGAAGGTTTTTCATAGTGCTCTCTTTTACGAACTTCCTGGATAACGCCGTCTCTTGAAGTCTGTCTCTTGAATCTTCTGAGTGCGCTGTCGAGTGATTCGTTTTCTTTAACTTTTACCTGACTCATTCTATTCCCTCCCTCCGCTGTTTGCAGGGGCAAAATTTGTATTAACGGAGTCTATTATACATGATTATTTGTTCCTTGTCAACCTAAAAGGTGTGACATTTTACAAATTATTTGTTAATTTTTTATTACGACGGGTGTCGGGTTATTAAATCTTAATAATTGTTAATTATATTTTTGATATATATTTCTTTTCGAGAAAAAAGAAAATGTCTTTTTGTGCGATAATATATAATTGAAAAGAAAGTGTTAAAAACTCGGGGATGTGACAGCATGAGTGAGAATAACAAGGAAAAATTAACAAATAATAATGGCGGAGACCTTTTTGAAAATTTCAAAAGGGAAAACGATGATATTGATAATCTGCTTGCAGATGCTTTTTCCTTTATGGACGAAGGCTTTGAAGAAGAACCTGCAGAGACAGAAACTCCTCAGGAAGAGACTTTTTCAACAGAGGAAGTGAAAAAGTCGAAAAAGGCTGAAAGAGCAGAGATGAAAATGAGTCGTTATGAAGGAATGACTGAAGAAGAAATGAAAACAGAAAAAATGAAAAAAACATTGTATTCTGTTCTTATAGCAATACTTTCCATCTGCATTGTGCTTGTGGTAGGTGTCATCTTCAAGGTAAGTGACATGTTCGGTGGAATTTATGATCCCGGTGAGGCAAATCCCACAGTTGAGGGTGAAACCCTCGCGGAGGAAGAAGATTTTGAAACAATGTTCGGCGTTACTGACGCTGCTTCACTTAATGATGCTCTTAAAAAATGGGCAAACAACGGCGGTGAAAAAATGAGCAGTAAGAATGTTATCAACATTCTTCTTCTCGGTCAGGACGGTGACGGCGGTGAAAAATCAAACGGCCGTGCAGACTCAATTATTATTGCTTCCGTAAATAAATCAACAAAAACAATAACTCTTGCATCTATCATGCGAGACAGTTACATTTTCATGAATGTTGACGGCAGAGACAGATACGAAAAAATCAACGCTTCATGTTATTATGGTGGTCCTAAAGGCGTAATTGAGGTTGTTGAAAAGAACTATAAAATTGATATTGACTATTATGCAAGTGTTTATTTCGGTTCATTCAAAAAGGTTGTTGACGCTCTCGGCGGTGTAACGGTGCCTATTGAACCCGGTCTTGCAGCATATATCAACAGAACAACAAGACAGCATGTTGAGTCAGGCGATGCAGTTCTCCTTAACGGTGAGGAAGCACTTGTTTATTCAAGAATCAGATATTATTATTCTGACAGCGATGTCAGCCGTACAGCAAATCAGAGAAGAGTTATCAACGGCATTATGCAGAAAGCAAAGGGTGCATCTGTTAAAGACCTTTACAATGTGGTTGAAGCAGTTCTGCCCTACATGAAAACAAACATGCGTCAGACAAAGATTCTCTCTTACGGCAAACAGGCGCTTACAGAGGGTTGGATTGGTTATGAAATGCAGCAGGATACTTTCCCTACTCTTGAAACAAGAGCAACCGCATCTATCGGCGGTGTAGGTTCATGCTGGGTTGTTGACTATCCTCTTGCAGCACAGCAGCTGCAGAAGCTTCTTTACGGTAAAACAAATATTGCACTTGACCCCAACCGTGTGAATGTTCTCAATAACTATCTTACACAGAAGCCCTCATATACAGGACCGTCATACACAGGCGGTACTCAGAGCGGTACAATTGGTTATACAGGCGAATATACAGAAAACTGGACCGGTGAAACGACAACTCTTAACCCGTGGGAGACAACAACAGCCTCAGAAACCACAACAAGCTGGTGGCAGGGAATTATCGGTGGAGAAACTACAACCGCGGGAAGTGAAGTGACGGAAGCGCCGCTCACTGAAACTCCCACACAGGCACCTACAGAAGCCCCAACGCAGGCACCTACGGATGCTCCTGAAAGACCGGGTATTCACATTCCCGGATTTTAAAGAACTTAACAGATGAAAGAAAAGTGGCTGATGCAAACGCCGACACCACATAAGGCAGTATTTCTTTAAAATGTGAACTTACGGCACAATAATGCGTTAAAACCCACCGATACGCGACAGCGTTATCGGTGGGTTTCGCCTTTTCTTGTACACGCAATTTCACATTTTAAAGTGCTACGCAGTTTCGTAGAAAAGCAAAATTCCTTATGTGGTGCCGGCGAAAGCATCAGCCACTTTAAAATTTAAGTTGTCATTATGCGAACAATGCGTCAATAATTGCCTGAAGAGGACCATTTGTGAAATCAAACCAATCAAAGAGTGATGCAAGTGAATCCCAGTTGATACCTGCAACGCTGTCAATGAAAGACTGGATAACTCCGCCCCAGGGGATAGATGAGAAGAATTCAACAGCGGCTGTAATGATTGCATTAATATCCATAATGTATGTACTCCTTTCCTTACTGTGTCTACATACTAATTATACCTTATTTCAGAATAAAGTCAAGTCGGCACAGCTATTTCTAATAATTTTTTAAATTTTGTTTACAAAAGAATCCCTTTGTGATAAAGTTACAATGAGGTGGTTATATGGCAGAAAAAGTATTTCCTGCAATTGCAATTGCAGGGATAGGGCAGTCAACGGTTATTAATACAGAAAACGGAAAAAGAGTCTGGCCAATTGACGTTGATGCAAAAAAACTTGCACTGAAAGTTGTTATTCCTTTTGCTTTATCTGTAATAACAAGATGTGACTGTGGCTTTTCAAAGGCGATTTACAAAGGCTTTTCGGAACAGGTTGAGGGTTTAAGACTTGATGATGACGGCAACGAAGTTCACGAATTAAAGGTTGAAAGATTTTTCAATAGTTTTAAAGATTGTACGGAAAAAGAGAAAAAATATATAAAACGTATGCTTCCTGTTGATAAAATCGCAACCGAAACAGGGGAAGAGAATTTCTATTTTTTCACATATAACTCTTTCGGAAACACGGATAAAGTAGTCAGGGAGCTTGACGAATTTATCGGAAACGTTATGAAGCAGAGAAATACTGACAAGGTCAACCTTGTGCCTGTAAGCCTGGGTGGGACAATTGCCACAGCCTATATGAACCGTCACGGGCACAGAGGCCATGTTAACCGTGTTGTAGGTGTCGTTCCTGCATTTGACGGCTCTTGTCTTGCAGTAAAACTTATAAGCGGAAGTTTTTCTGAATTTGCGGAAGATATAATTCCGGGAGAACTGAAAAAACTATGTTCACTTCTGACGGAGAAAACGAGAGGAAAATTGGTTGACGGAATTTTTGATGCATTGCGGGATACTGTGCTTCTGCGTTCTTCTGTGGGCTGGGGTGCAATACCTCATGCAGATTATAAAAAGCTTTCAGCAAAGTATAAAAAGAGTGAAAAGCTTGATAAAATCTGCGAAGAAAATTTCAGAATAAGAAATGATTTTCATGGATTTATTGAAAAGCAAAGAGAAAACGGCAGTGAGTTTTTCTCTCTCTGCGGTTACGGACTTCCCATGGAAAAAATATTCAGGCGTGATAACAGACACTCAGACGGAATCGTTGATACGTCATCCTGTTCAATGGGCGCAATATGCACAGACCTGAACGAAGAAGTAGATGTCAGTACAAGTGCAATAAGAGACCGTGTATGGTTCTATAAAGGTATGGAGCATGAGGGCGCGGCAAAAAATGACCATCTTCTCAGGTTGTGTGCCCTTCTTCTCAAAGATAACACAATAACATCTGTCAATGACGATGAAAACTTTAAACAGTTTAATTGACATTTACAAAATCTTGTGATATCATATAAAGGATAGTGAGAAAAACTGTGACGGAGACAGTAACTGAGAACGAAAGTGCCAAGCGAATCAGGGGCGGTGGAAGCCTGATGACAAGTAGTTTTCATGTGAAAATCACTCCTGAGTTGCAAACTGAAAGGCGTTCTGCCGATTAAGTGAAGCCGGTATCCGCCGTTATCGGAAACCATATATGATTGTATGGAAATAGGTGGTTAAACGAAGTTGCTTTCGTCCTGTTTCGGACGGGAGCATTTTTTATTGAAAGGAAGTTTTATGATGTACAAGAAAGTTCCTACAAACCTCGGCTTCGTCGAGCGTGAAAAAGAAGTTGAAAGCTTCTGGAAGGAAAACAAAATTTTTGAAAAGTCATCAGCTCGTGAGGGTGAACCTTATGTTTTCTATGACGGTCCTCCCACAGCTAACGGTAAGCCTCATATCGGTCACGTTCTTACACGTGTTATCAAGGATATGATTCCCCGTTACCGTACAATGAAGGGCTGTCAGGTTCCCAGAAAAGCAGGTTGGGATACTCACGGTCTTCCCGTTGAGCTTGAGGTTGAAAAGCTTCTCGGTCTTGACGGTAAAGAACAGATTGAAGAATACGGCATTGCTCCTTTCATTGATAAATGTAAGGAAAGCGTGTGGAAATATAAGGGCATGTGGGAAGATTTCTCATCAACAGTCGGTTTCTGGGCTGACATGGATAACCCTTATGTAACATATCACAATGATTTCATCGAGTCTGAATGGTGGGCACTTAAACAGATTTTTGATAAAGGTCTCCTTTATAAAGGCTTCAAAATTGTTCCTTATTGTCCACGTTGCGGAACTCCTCTTTCATCACACGAGGTTGCTCAGGGCTATAAAGACGTAAAAGAACGCTCAGCAATCGCAAGATTCAAAATTAAGGGCGAAGATGCATATTTCCTTGCATGGACAACTACTCCATGGACACTTCCCTCAAACCTTGCACTTTGCGTAAACCCTGTGGAAAATTACGTTAAAGTTAAAACTGCAGACGGTTACACATATATCCTTGCAGAAGCACTTTGCGAAAAAATCCTCGGCGGTGAAAAGGAAACTGCACCTTATGAAGTTCTCGAAACTTATGTAGGTAAAGACCTTGAATACAAAGAATACGAGCCTCTCTTTGACTGCTGCGGCGATATTATTGCAAAACAGCACAAGAAAGCATATTTCGTAACATGTGACAGCTATGTTACTCTCACAGACGGTACAGGTATCGTTCACATTGCTCCTGCATTTGGTGAAGACGACGCAAATGTAGGCAGAAAATATGACCTTCCCTTTGTTCAGCTTGTTGACAGCAAGGGTAATATGACAGAGGAAACACCCTTTGCAGGTATGTTCTGTAAGGATGCTGACAAGGAAGTTCTTATTGACCTTGATAAGAGAGGACTTCTCTTTGATGCTCCCAAATTTGAGCACAGTTATCCTCATTGCTGGAGATGTGACACTCCTCTTATCTATTATGCAAGAGAATCATGGTTCATCAGAATGACTGATGTACGTGACGACCTTATCAAAAATAACAACACAATCAACTGGATTCCCGAAAGCATCGGTAAAGGCAGATTCGGTGACTGGCTTGAAAACGTTCAGGACTGGGGTATCAGCCGTAACCGTTACTGGGGTACACCTCTTAATATCTGGGAATGTGAATGCGGTCACAAGCATTCAATCGGAAGTATTGAAGAACTCAAGTCAATGTCAGAGGATTGTCCTGATGATATTGAGCTTCACAGACCTTACATTGACGAAGTTAAAGTTAAATGTCCCGTCTGCGGTAAATTTATGACACGTGTTCCTGAGGTTATCGACTGCTGGTTCGACTCAGGTGCAATGCCCTTTGCACAGCATCACTATCCCTTTGAAAACAAGGATTTGTTTGAAGCACAGTTCCCTGCAGACTTCATTTCGGAAGCAGTTGACCAGACAAGAGGTTGGTTCTATTCACTCCTTGCAATTTCAACACTTATTTTCAATAAAGCACCCTTCAAGAACGTTATCGTTCTCGGTCACGTTCAGGATGAAAACGGACAGAAGATGTCAAAATCAAAGGGTAACGCAGTTGACCCCTTTGATGCACTCAGACAGCACGGTGCAGACGCAATCCGTTGGTATTTCTATACTAACTCTGCTCCATGGCTTCCCAACCGTTTCCATGCAAAGGCAGTAACTGAAGGTCAGCGTAAATTCATGGGTACATTGTGGAACACTTATGCTTTCTATGTTCTCTATGCAGACATCGACTCATTCGACCCCACAAAGTATTCACTTGAAGTTGACAAGCTTTCAGTTATGGATAAATGGCTTCTTTCACGTCTGAACTCAATGGTAAAAGACGTTGACGATTGCCTCGGCAATTACAAAATCCCCGAAGCAGCAAAAGCACTTCAGAGCTTTGTAGACGAAATGAGTAACTGGTATGTGCGTCGTGGCAGAGAGCGTTACTGGGCTCAGGAAATGACTCAGGATAAGATTAACGCTTACATGACTCTTTACACAGCACTTGTTACAACTGCAAAAACTGCAGCTCCCATGGTTCCCTTTATTTCAGAAGAAATTTATCAGAACCTTGTCCGCTCAGTAGATGCAAATGCTGAAGAAAGTATCCACCTTTGCTCATTCCCTGAAGTTGACGAAACACTTATTGATAAAGAACTTGAAGAAAACATGGACGAGGTTCTCAAAATTGTTACTCTCGGACGTGCAGCAAGAAACGGTTCAAACATCAAGAACCGTCAGCCTCTCGGTGCAATGTATGTTAAAGGCGAAAGAGAGCTTAACGAATTCTACAAGAAGATTATCGAAGACGAGCTTAACATCAAGGAAGTTTCATTCATTGAAGATGTTGACAGCATGCTTTCATACAATTTCAAGCCTCAGATGAAGACACTCGGTCCTAAGTACGGCAAACGTCTTAATGATATCAGAACAAAGCTTTCTGATATCGACGGCAGTGCGGCTAAGAAAGAGCTTGATACAACAGGTGTTCTTAAACTTGACCTTGGCGACATGGTAATCGACCTTGAAGAAGGTGACCTTCTTATTGAAGCAACACAGAAAACAGGCTTCTTCTCACTTGCAGAAGGCGGTGTGACAGTTGCAATTGATACAACTCTCACAGATGCACTTGTTGAAGAAGGCTTTGTACGTGAAATGGTTTCAAAGATTCAGACAATGAGAAAGGACGCAGACTTTGATGTGCCTGACCACATTACAGTTTATATTTCGGGCAACGATAAGCTTGCAGAAATCTTTACAAACAATAAGGAAGAAATCATGACAGATGTTCTTGCTGACGAGTTTGTAACAGGCTCACTTGACGGTTACACAGCAGAATGGGATATCAACGGCGAAAAAGTAACCTTCGGCGTTAAGAAGATGTAAAACAAAGAAGTGCCGATAGCTTTGTGCTGTCGGCATTTTAATACAGATATATATAACGGAGGCGAAAATATGAATGTTGTGGTTATTGACGGTCAGGGCGGACAGCTTGGTGCTCAGCTTGTAAAGGAAATTTCGGCACAATTCACCAATATAGATATTACAGCGATAGGGACTAACGCGCTTGCAACATCATCAATGCTGAAAGCGGGTGCAAAAAATGCGGCAACTGGTGAAAATCCTGTGGTTGTTGCCTGTCAAAGCGCTGACGTTATTATCGGTCCTGTGGGAATTGTTATAGCGGATTCTCTTTTAGGTGAAATTACAGAAAAAATGGCAGCTGCTGTGGGAAAATCAAGAGCAGTACGTATTCTTATTCCTATGAATAAATGTGACAATATAATTGTGGGAGTTCCCAATCTCAATACGGCAGCTCTGATTAATGATGCAGTTGCCCGGTTACGTGCTATAGCAGAAGCTTGACTTTTTATGTGTTTTATGGTAGAATGCACCTGTTATTCAGAAGAATAATGCGGAAACTGAAGTTTCTTTTTTATTACAAAAATATGTGTTAATTAAAGATGCTATGAAGGTGTCAGTGTCTCTGTAGGGATATTGGCATCTTTTTTTGTATCAGGAAAGGAACTCAGTATGAAGAAAAATAGCAGCTTATTGAAAATGGTTTTATCAGCAATGTTTCTGGCATTAGCTTTTGTAATGCCCTTTCTTACAGGACAGATTCCCGAAGTGGGTGCCATGCTTTGTCCGTTGCATATTCCCGTGCTTCTCTGCGGATTTATCTGCGGATGGCCGTGGGGTCTTGCAGTTGGTTTTATAGCACCGTTGCTCCGTTCATTTGTGCTTACTATGCCTCCCTTGTTTCCCACCGCAGTCTGCATGGCTTTTGAGCTTGCATCCTATGGTGCAGTATCAGGCTTAATGCATAATTTTCTGCCGAGGAAAAAGCCGTATATTTATTGCTCGCTCCTGACAGCGATGCTTGTCGGCAGATTTGTATGGGGTGTGGCAATGATGGTCTGCACGGGTATTAACGGCAGCGGTTTTACCTTTGCTGCATTTATTGCCGGTGCATTTACAAATGCGCTTCCCGGAATTATCGTACAGATAGTGCTTGTTCCTATACTCGTTATGCTTCTTGATAATCCGAAAATATCAAAACTGAGAGATTGAATTATGAGCTGTTGCGAAAAAAACGATAAAACTTGTCAAAGACTTACTGAGCATTATGAGACCTATCCGAAGCTTCAGATACAGGATGTTTTCAAATTTTTGCACCAGAGTGCATTGGGGTGTGAACACATCGTATCCTCTTTGGAGAAAGCAACGGAAAACATAAAAGAAGAATACGGCAGAGGTATTGCGAAAAATAAAATTTTTGTTGAAAAGCTTGACGGTGATTACAGCCGTGTTCATCTTTCGTGTATGGATTACGGTGTGAGTGCTGAAGCTCTTGGGGAAATGCTGTTTCTTTCAGCAAAAAAAGGGGTTGACGGAAAGACCAAGCTGAAGCAAAAACTAAAAATTGCGGAAGAGATGATTACAGAAGGCTTGCTTCCGTTTGACATTGATGAGTTCAGATGTGCAGCTCAGATATGGGAGAAAGAGGGCTTTCCTGCAATTCATCACTCGGAAGTTTTCCGGAGAGCTTATAAACCGGCTTATCGTGTAGTTTCTGATAAGTATGCAGAACAGATTTCTGAGCTTATAAAACAAAAGATGATATAAAGAGTGGCTGTAAAAAACAAAATTTTTTACAGCCACTTACTTTATACTTCAAATCCTAAATCTTCAATTTCTTCCTTTGCCTTGATTACATCCGTATCAGCAACAGAAACAGTTTTTGTTTCGAGATTAACCTCTGCTTTGATACCTGCATTTTCAAGTGCTTCTGAAATCCTTTTTACGCACATGGGGCAATGCATACCCTCAACTTTAATATTTGTCATAATTTTTTCTCCTTTGTTTTAAGCCTTAAGGCATTCGATACTACAAAAAGTGAGCTGAGACTCATTGCAACTGCACCTATCATGGGGGAAAGCAGAACCCCAAAAGCGGGATAAAGCACACCTGCTGCAACAGGTATTGCAAGAGTGTTATAGCAGAAAGCCCAGAAGAGGTTTTCTTTTATATTTTTAATTGTAAAACGGCTCAGTCGTATTGCTTTTACAACATCGGTGATGTCATTTTTTATCAGCACAATTTCTGCTGAGTCAATTGCAATGTCACTGCCACTACCGATTGCACAGCCGATGTCAGCCTGAGTAAGTGCCGGTGCATCGTTGATTCCGTCACCAACCATTAAAACTGTTTTGCCCTCATTCTGATATCTTTTTACCACATCAGCCTTTTCAGTAGGAAGAACCTCTGCCACGATTTCGTCAAAGCCAAGCTCCTTTCCGATATAATGGGCTGTTTTTTTGTTATCTCCCGTAAGGAGAATTGTTCTGAGACCTGCTTTTTTCAGCTTCTCAATAGCTGAAAAAGCGTCTTTTTTTATTGTGTCTGCAACAGCAATAACACCAAGTAATTTATAATTTTCAGAAACAAAAACAAGTGTTTTTCCTGCTTCCTGTAAAGAAGAAATTTCTTTTTCGTAAAATGAAATTTCTATTCCTTTTTCTTCCATCATACGCAGATTTCCTGCCATGATTTTTGTTTCATTTATCTTGCCTGAAATTCCGTAACCTGCAATACTCTCAAAATCCGAAACCTCAGATGAAATTATTTCTTCTTCTTTTGCTTTGTCACAGATTGCCTTTGAAATTGGGTGCTGAGAAAGCTTTTCAAGGGAACAGGCACAGGACAACAGTTTGTTTTTATCCTGCGATAATATATCAGTCACAGCCATTTTGCCCTCTGTGACAGTACCTGTTTTATCAAAAATCACAACCTGAGCCTTGTGTGTTGTTTCAAGTGCCTCACCGTTTCTGATAAGAATACCTTTTGATGCACCAAGTCCCGTGCCCACAATAATCGCAGTAGGAGTTGCAAGTCCCATTGCACAAGGACATCCGATAACAAGGACAGAAGTGAAAATTTTAAGACTGAAAGAAATGTCACCTTTTATTACAAACCATATAATTCCTGCCACAAGACCTACAGCAATAAGGCAGGGGACAAAAATTCCTGCAACCTTATCTGCCATACCTGCAATAGGGGCTTTTTTGTTCTGTGCATCTTCAACGAATTTTATGATTTTTGCAAGTGTAGTGTCTTCACCTGTATGAGTTACTTTTACATAAAAAGCTCCGCCTGTGCAAATGCTTCCGCCGATAACCTTACTTCCTTTTTCTTTTTCAACAGGAAGACTTTCACCTGTCAGCATTGATTCGTCTGCAGTACCGTTTCCCTCTGTGATAACACCGTCAAGAGGGATTTTTTCACCGTGTCTTACAAGTACCGTGTCACCTGTTTTAATCATTGAAACAGGAACTTCCCATTGCCCGTTTTCGTCAACTAAAATTGCAGTGTCAGGTGCAAGTGATATAAGGGAAGTAATGGCACTTTTTGTTTTTTCTTTGTTTCTTTCTTCAAGATATTTTCCCACAGACACAAGTGCCACCACAACAGCAGAGGATTCGTAATAAAGGTTGTGTACTGCGTGAATATTATCTTCAATAAGAAAAGTCTGTACAATGCTGAAAATAAGAGATGCACCTGAGGAAAGTGCCACAAGGGAATCCATGTTAGGACTCAGATGAAAAAGTGAGGAAAAACCGTTTATGAAAAATCTCTTTCCGAGAAGTAAAACGGGTATTGTCAGTAACAACTGAACAAGAGCAAAA
This sequence comes from Clostridia bacterium, assembly GCA_017520635.1. Taxonomy (GTDB): domain Bacteria; phylum Bacillota; class Clostridia; order Oscillospirales; family Acutalibacteraceae; genus SIG575. The sequence continues at coordinate 19,572 of JAFXFI010000104.1, read as the reverse complement.
TTCATGGGATGAGTTTCCATTGATATAATATCAGGTAACGGAAATGATGGAAAAATCATCTGTCCCATAGAGAAAATGAGCAGAAGTCCTGCGAAGATAATTGACAGAATAAGAGAAAGCTTTTCATTTTTTACTTTGTCTTCCTCTGCTGTTTCTGTTTTTTGTTTTTCTTCTGATTTCAGCGTTGCAGAAAAACCTGCTTTTTTGATTTTCGCAATAATGTCTTCATGAGATGTTTGTGCTTCATCGTAGCGTATAGTCAATCTGTTCAAAGGGAGATTGACGTTGCTTTCTTCAACACCGGGTAACTTTCGCGTTACTCTTTCAACTGAAGAAGAGCATGCCGCACAGTGCATGCCCTCTATTAAATAAATTTCTTCTTTCATGTTTAACCTGCCTTGACTGTGTCAGTAATAAAACGTCTTACACCGATTTTATAAAGCTCTTCAATGTCTTTCAGGGTTTTAGTGCCGTGACAGAGATAATCAATTTCTTCAATGTTCATTTTTTCTATATAAACTGATATATTTTTTGCTTTGGAGTTGAAACAGACTGATATATTGTATTCTTTTTTACACTCTTCAATTATTTCGTCTGTTATTTCATCAACCTGATAGATAAGTTCAATCTGACTGTCAAGCTTTCTTATGTACTGAAGCTCTTTTAAACTGTCTGATGCATAGGCATAAACAGAAATGCCTTGCTGTGAAAATTCATTCACAAGCTCTTTTATTGCTTTTTTGTTAAAGTCATGAAGGTAGATAACAGGTGAAATACTGTTGCTGACCGCGTGTTTTGCTGTTTTTGAAACAAGTTCAATTACAGGATTTTCATTGGGCCTGAAGTTTCTGATGTTGAATTCAAGCAGGTCGAAGTAGTTGTAATCGCTAACATTGCCTTCACCGTCAGTAAAGTCTGAAATATCCGCATCTGCAAGAGAAACGTACTTTTTATCCTTTGTAAGCCTTGCATCAATTTTAATAGCCTTAAACTGCTTTGACAGCAGGTCATCAACTGCATAAACGGTGTTTTTAGGTATCTCTGTGCCGTTGCCTCCGTCTGCAATTATGAGAACGTTGTCAAGACCTATTACGGAAGATTCAGGTAAAACTTCTTTGTATTTTATTTCTTTAACGGCTTTTATACCGCAAAGCACAGCAACCGCAATACATGCAACTGCAAGTATTATTTTGGGGATGTGCTTAGTTTCGATTTTTAACGTCTTCATTTTTATCAGTCCTGAAAATTAAATTTGTTTTCTGAAAAACCCCGGGTTTTCTTTGAAACCGCAGATGGAATAAAGGGAATATTTTTCAGCAGTTAAGTTTTTATCAAAAAGTGTAATTTCATTACACTCATTTTCCATAGCAACGGCAATTGCACGTGAGAGTATTGCACAGAGAATTTCCGCATCATTGTCCTCTGCTCTTAAATCACTTATGATTGCAGAGGGAAGAAGCTTGTTTTCAAATCTGTGTTCGATTTTCAAAGAAATAAAAGCACTCACAATACCGTTTCTTTCCCCAACGAGAATATTTCCAGAACGGTCGCCAAGCATGTTTCTGAAAATCTCACGTTTTTCCTTACCGTAAGGGGAATGGGGATAATCTTTCTTTGTGGTATAAAGACCTTGAATTGCCTGTAAATCTTTTTCTTCTGCTTTTCTTACAATAAATTTCATAATTTACCATCCTTTCTTTTTTACAGATATATGAAAGGATGTCCCGATATATTACTCAGGCTTTTTTATTGTTCTGTTAATAATAATTGCAATTGCTGCACCAAGGGTTGTGCCGGAAGTTCTGTTGACTGCAGCCACAAGAGGTTTTGCAAAATCAATGCCGATAATTATGAGAAGAAAAGTAATAACGCTGATTGATGAGGCTTCCTTTTTACCGATGGCATTGCAAAGCCATATCAGAAAAATCACTCCGAAAACACAGAAGAAAATATCACCCCGTGACGAGAAAACTTCTGAGTTTATAAGGCTCAGTATTACCGATGTAACACCACCCAATACAGAGCCGATAATACGGCTGATACCGAATTTTACAGAGTTTTCAATTGTATCCTGCATGCAGATAACTGCTGCAATACATGCAAAGCTGGGAGAAGTACCGAAAAGATAATCGTGGATAAAGGAAACAATAATATTTTCTGAATAACGCACATCAAGATAGTAAAATAATTTGTAAATAAGAAGGCATATCAGAACACAAAGTGCAGTTTTAATTGTTCTCATGCCTACGGGTAAACGTATTTTCAATGTAATCACCGAAAATATTATCCCCATTTATTCTATAATAATAAACTTTAATTGTCAATTTCTATCATATAAAAGGCTTTTACTCTTGCCAACATTTCTCTTGCTTCGTTGTAAACGATATTGGCATAAGGACGTGGGTCGGAATTTATGCCGTAAGCATCAATTCCCATTTTTCTTGCAATATAAACTGAACGGTAGATGTGGTATTCCTGAGTCACGATAACAGTACTTGAAAATTTGAATTCATTTTTCAGATTTTCCATTGAAGCGTAAGTATTAAGTCCTGCAGGATCAGAAAGAATATCTTTTTCTTCCACACCGTATTCGTATGCAACACCCTTCATTGCAGTGATTTCATCATATTCAAGGGGGCTTCTTGCGTCACCTGAGAGCAGAAGCTTTTTGCCTGCACCCTTAATGAAAATCTGAGAAGCCACCATAACTCTGTCATAAAGCTGATGACAGGGAGTTTTATCGGGAAGCACCTGAGCACCTAATGCAATTACGCAGTCTGTGTTCATGTTTTCTGCTTCTTCGGGCGTGATAACATACGGTTTTGCATATTTAATTATGTAAATATTTATACCTGCCACAGTACCTGCACCGAGGAGAAAAAGGCAGAGTAATGAGAGTGTGAAAATTTTAAGCTTCTTTTTCATAATATTTTACCTGATAAATTCTGATTATAACTTGTGTTTACATCGTAGGGCTCGGCGTCCTCGACGAGCCGAAAAGTAAGATTTTGCCCCGAAAAAATTTCGGGGCATTCTGAATTATTTAATATTGATTTTTTTCTTCATAAGGTAGTTTGTACCAACAAACATTCCTGCTGCACATACAAACTGGAAGATAAGACCTGCAAGACCGATAAGTGTTCCTGCTGTGCCGTACATTGCTTCAGTTACAAGCTTTACTTTTCCGCTTGAGATGAAAAGTGAAAGGGGACAGTACTGTGTAAGCTGAATGAAGATGTAGAACATTACAACGAAAATTCCTACGAAGAGAAGGAAACCGCCAGCGTTACCTATCTGGTTGAAGGGCTTAATGTTTGAAAGAGTCATAGCAAAGAAAATCTGTGAAACTATAACAAGGATTTCAAAGAAGAATGCTGCTATAACAACAACAATAACTTTTACGAAAACTGCTTTGTCGGGCAGAGTGTCAATCATATCGTAAAGGAGTTCAAGCTGTTCAAGGATTGCAGGATCCATTTTTCCGAAGAAATATTTGATTACGAAAACGTAAATGCCGATGTACATTGCAAAACCGAGTGTAATCCATGCAAATGAAACGACAGCCTTTGAGAAAAGCATGTCACGGCTTTTTACGGGGAGGGTGTAGCTGAGATAACCCTGATTTGAATAAAGTGACTCGTTAAAATAAGTCAGAATTTTAAAAACGGGGATAATGAGAACTGCGAAGCTGAGAATAAGCAGAGCCACTGTTCCGATACCCTGAATAATTGCAAGGCTTTCAAAAGCATAAGAAAGAGCAGTGAAAACACCGATTGCAATTGCAATAAGATAAATACCAAGCAGTGAGTGTGCACTTGCTTTAAAATCGTTTTTAATTAACTTCCCAAGCAAAGTGGAACACCTCCTTGAATACTTCTTCAACTGATTTGCCTTCTGCTCTGATGTTTGCGGTGTCTTCATCAAAAAGAACCTGACCTTTACCTATCATCAGAACGTGGTCGAAAATTCTTTCAACATCGTGAATAAGGTGAGTTGAAAGAAGAACTGTTGAGTTTTTGGAATAGTTGTTCATGATAGTGTCAAGAATGAAGCTTCTTGCAGCAGGGTCAACACCGCCGAGAGGCTCGTCAAGAATATAGAGCTTTGCTTTTCTGCTCATAACGAGAAGCAGCTGAAGCTTTTCCTGCATACCCTTTGACATTGTCTTTGCCTTCTGTTTCATGGGAAGGTTAAAATGTTTCATCATTTTAAGAGCCTTTTCTTTGTCGAAATCTGCAAAGAAATCGTCAAAATAATTGATTGCATCAATGGGACGCATCCAATCTGCAAGATATGTTTTTTCGGGAAGGTAAGCTACCATTGATTTGCTTTCAACGCCGGGCTTGTAGCCTCCCACCTTTACTTCGCCTTCGTAGTCGTTGATAAGACCTGTGAGAATTTTGATAAGTGAAGTTTTGCCGCAGCCGTTAGGTCCTAAGAGACCGATAATCTGACCGGGCTTCAGAGACACGGAAACACCGTTAAGAACCTGATTTTTACCGTAAGATTTATGAAGGTTCTTTACATCTATGACAGGGGCGGAATAAATCTCGTCCATTTCGATAATCGAAGCCAACTTCAGTCCTCCTTAAATGTAATAACTAATTATCCCACAAAAAGTTGTTTGTGTCAATAAAATAAAATGAAATATCTGTAAATTATGTTTTGTCAATATGTTGACAAAATATAATTTAATGCAGAATGCAGAGTGTAGAGTGCAGAGTTTCGGGTCTGCGAAGCTATTTATAATAATACCAACGGCTATACCGTAGGGGACGCCTTTCCGTCTCAAATAAGTTTTAATAAAACTTTGCATAAAAACAGGACGGAGAACCGTCCTGTCAATGTTATCTGATTATACTGTAGGAGCGGGAGTTGATACCAAACCGCTGAAAAGATCTGTAATTGATTTGATAATTAAATCAAAGAAATCTCTTACCGCCTGAAGTGCGGCACTGATTGCAATTACCCAGTCCATGCCTTCAAGGGGATTGCTTGATGAGGGCTTGTCCTCTTCAGGTTTGCCTCCTACATCAGAGCCTTCGCCGTCACCGTATTTGTCGATGAAATCTCGGAGAGTATCGCCGAAACCGTCAGAGAGAATCCATACAACAGCCTCTTTGAGAACCTCTTCGGGAATAAAGTTTACAACAAACTTGATTAAGGGGTTGTCGATGTAATCTGCGATATTACCATCGTAGATTTTTGTGAGGAAATCAGCCAGATTTTCAGCCTGTTCTTTGTTAAGTGTAAGGAGATTGTCGTTGCCTGAAAGATCAATGGCTTTGTCAACAATCCACTCAGCAGCACTTTGGAAAAAGGGATTATCACCTGCGATCTGCTCAACGAGGAGTTTTTTGAGTTCTTCGCTCATTGCTTTTCTTGCTTCTTCGTTGAGAGTGCTTGCGATTTTTGCAGCTTCAAGTAAAACTGAAATGATTCCGTCCTTTGAAACTTCAGGAGTTTCTTCTTCTGCGGCAAAAGCCACGGTTGTCATTGAGAAACACATGATAATTGCAAGTAAAATTGAAATAATTTTCTTCATAGTTTTTTACCACCTTTCTGTTGTGGTAAAAGTATACAATAAAAGTCACAAAAAATCAATGTAATAAAATTAAGAATTTTTAAATATCTTTATTTCAGGGGTGATGAAGCTTGTTTACCTGCCTTGAAATATTGCCTGAAAATGATAATTTATTTGCAAAATTATATGAAAAAGTAAGACCTCCTTTACCTGAAAGAGAGTTTGTGCAGGTAAGGGGAGGTACACCTTTCCTCAGACTTAAGGTAAGAGAAAATCATATCGACTGGAGAAAAATTTCACTTTCGCTTACGGGAGATGAAAGGAAAATACTTACATCTTTATCTGTGCCTGAAAGTACGGGACTTGAGGTGTGCCGACCAAAAGCACTGGGACTTAACATGATGCTTGAAGCCTTCGTTTCTCTTGCAGAGGAAGTGAATAATCCACGCAGAATCTCAGTTTCGGTTTATGACAGAAAAGGTATACTCATTAAAAATCTGGAAAAACTTGTACCTTTGGTGAGAAATATTTCTGTTTATACGGAAAATATAAGGGAATATTTTTATCTGTCCTCGGAAATTATGGAGGAATGGGGTATGTGTGTGAAAATAAATGAATACTCTTCTCATGCATTTCCCGAAATGCTTATAATCGGTGATGAATACTGCAAGGATATGAACAAGGCAGAGCTTGTTTTCTTAGGCGATAAATCTGTCGTTTCCTATAACACGGTGACTATGGGCGGATTTATTCTCGGAAATGAATATAAAGCTCTGAAAGGGAAGGGTATTGATGACTTTCTCTTTGCATCTTCACTTTATGAATATAACGGCGTTTCTCTTTTGGGGGAAAGGGCTTTCACATCCTTTCTTCTTGCAGGAAAAGAAATAAGGCGGAGTACTCTTATTGAGCGTTTCACCGTCTCATAGAATAAGGAAATACTTGACAATAAGAGTTTTTGTGGTATAATAGTAGCGTATGCATTCTAATTAAAATGAAATAATATGACTTGTATTCAAAACAGGTCTCATCAGGAGGATTTAAAGATTATGGCAGAAGAAATATTGCTGACCAAAGAAGGCTATGACAAACTCAATGAGGAGCTTAACGAGCTTAAAACAAAAGGCCGTGACGACATAGCCGAAAAAATCAAGGTTGCTCTTTCTTACGGTGACTTGTCAGAAAACAGTGAGTATGACGAAGCTAAGAACGAACAGGGTAAAATGGAACACCGCATCAATGAAATTGAGGAAACTCTCAAAAATGCAAGAATCATTGATGAAAGCGAAATTTCAAACGAAACAGTTCAGGTTGGTACTAAAGTTAAAGTCAAGGACGTTGAATTTGATGAAATCGTTGAATACAAAATTCTCGGCGAAAAAGAATCAGACCCTGAAAACGGTATCATTTCAGCATATTCTCCCATCGGTGCAGGTCTTATAGGTCACAAAATCGGTGAAACAGTAAACATCGAGGTTCCCATGGGTATTTTTGCTTACGAAATTCTTGAAATTTCAAAATAAACAGAATATTTACAAGGGCGAAGAATGGCTTCGCCCTTGTTTCCGTATTATAAATGAAAGGAATTGACGAAAATGAGTGAAGAAATCAAGACAAATGCTCCCGAAGAAGAAGCACAAGTGGATATAAGCGAACAGAGAAAAATCCGTCTTGAAAAGCTTGAAGCTTTGCAGAGTGCAGGTAAAGACCCCTTTGAAATCACTACTGCAAAACAGACAATTACTGCAAAGGAAATCGTTGATAATTTCGATACAATCGAGGGCAACGAAGTTTACATCTGCGGCAGAATTATGACGTGGAGAGATATGGGTAAAGCAAACTTTATCGACATCCATGACCGTTCAGGCAGAATGCAGGTTTATGTAAGAATCAATGACATCGGCGAAGAAAGCTTTGCTGAGTTCAAAAAATGGGACCTTGGCGACATCGTTGAAGTAAAAGGCTTTGTTTTCAAAACAAGAAGAGGAGAAATTTCAGTTCATGCACATGCTGTAAAGCTCCTTTCAAAATCACTTCAGCCTCTTCCTGAAAAATTCCACGGTCTTAAAGACGTTGACACACGTTACCGTCAGCGTTACCTTGACCTTGTTGTTAATCCCGAGGTTAAAGATACATTCGTAAAACGTTCACTCATTCTCAGAGCAGTGAGAAATTATCTTGACAGTCAGGGCTTCCTTGAAGTTGAAACACCTATTCTCGTTTCAAACGCAGGCGGTGCTGCTGCAAGACCCTTCATCACTCACCACAACGCTCTCAATGAAGATTTCAAGCTTCGTATTTCACTTGAGCTTTACCTTAAGAGACTTATTGTAGGCGGTATGGAAAGAGTTTACGAAATCGGCAGAGTTTTCAGAAATGAAGGCTGTGACACAAGACATAACCCTGAGTTCACACTCATGGAGCTCTATCAGGCTTACACAGACTACAACGGCATGATGGACCTTACAGAAAACCTTTACCGTCACGTAGTAAAAGCAGTTCTCGGCACAACAAAAATTTCTTACAACGGCATCGAAATGGACCTTGGCAAACCCTTTGAAAGAATCACAATGGTTGACGCCGTTAAAAAATATGCAAATATTGACTGGAACGAAGTTGAAACTCTTGAAGATGCAAGACGTCTTGCTGACGAGCATCATATCGAGTACGAAGCAAGACACGGTAAGGGCGATATTCTCAGCCTCTTCTTCGAAGAATATGCTGAAGAACATCTTATCCAGCCTACTTTCGTTACAGACCATCCTATCGAAATTTCTCCCCTTACAAAGAAGAAGCCCTCAGACCCCAACTACGTTGAGCGTTTTGAGTTCTTCATGAACGGCTGGGAAATGGCTAACGCTTATTCAGAGCTTAATGATCCCATCGACCAGAGAGAACGCTTCAAGGCTCAGGAAGCACTTCTTGCACAGGGTGACGAAGAAGCTAACACAACTGACGAAGATTTCCTCAATGCTCTTGAAATCGGTATGCCTCCAACGGGCGGTATCGGCTTCGGTATTGACAGAATGTGTATGCTTCTCACAGACTCACAGGCAATCCGTGACGTACTTCTCTTCCCCACAATGAAATCACTTTCATAAGATGGAAAGAAATTACAAAATATCCGTGGCACTTGCCGCATACAAAGGTGAAAACTTTATCGGTGAACAGCTGAGTTCAATACTTACTCAGCTGACTGATGCCGATGAGGTTATAGTTTCTGACGATTTTCCTCAGGGTAAAACAAAGGAAATCGTCCTTGAAATGGCGGAAGAGGATGCAAGAATAAAGTATATTGAAGGTCCGTCAAAGGGACTGATAATGAACTTTGAAAATGCAATAAAGAACTGCACGGGAGATTATATTTTTCTTGCAGACCAGGACGATGTATGGCTTCCAGATAAAGTGGAAAAGGTATGTGAAGAGTTTGAAAAAGGTGCAGACCTTGTTCTTCACAATGCAATGGTTACCGATAAAGACCTTAAAATCACAGACACATCTTTCTTTTCTTCCCACGGAACAAAAACAGGTTATTTTAATAACATTCTGAAAAATTCCTATATGGGTTGTTGCATGGCATTTAAAAAAGAACTTAAAGAAAAAATTCTGCCTTTCCCTGAAAACCTGCCTATGCACGACCAATGGATAGGTTTACTTGCTGAAAAAACAGGAAGAGTTTCACTTGTTGAAAAGTGCCTTATTCTTTACAGAAGACACGGGGAAAACATGACAGGCGGCAGAACATCCCTTAAACAAAAAATCATGTGGAGAATCTCAATTGCACAGGAAATTAAAAAGAGATTGTCTGAAACACACTAATGAGGTGCAAAATGGAAAAATATACGGTATCGGGATGTATCGTAACTCATAACAATATGAGAACAATCAAAGATACTCTCGATTCAGTTTTAAAACACACAAAAGCTCTCAGTTTCAAGCTTTTTGTTGTAGATAATCTTTCAACTGACGGCACACCTGATTTTATCAGGGAAAACTACCCTCAGGTTGAACTTATTGAACCCGGCACAAACAAAGGCTTCGGCTCAGGCCACAATGAAGTCCTTGACAAAATAAACTCAAAATATCATGCTATCATAAATCCTGACATTGTTATTGATAACGATGTTATCAAGGTTATGGCAGATAAGCTTGATGAAGACGAAAGCGTGGGAATGCTTTCTCCCAAAATTCTTTTTCCCGACGGAAGACTTCAGATTCTCGGCAAAAGAATGCCGAAGCTGAAATATCTTATTGCAAGCCGTATGAGAAGCGGTGATGAACCCTCCGACTTACTTGCAGAATATGCAATGCTTGACCGTGACCCCGATGAAGAATATCCCGTTGAAATTGCAACAGGCTGTTTCATGTTTATCAGAACAGACCTATTTAAAAAAATCGGTGGTTTTGATGACAGGTATTTCCTTTATTTTGAAGACTTTGATTTAGCATGTGCAGTAAACAAAGTTTCAAAGGTCCTCTATTATCCCAAAGCATTTATTTACCATGTATGGGGCAGAGAAAGTAAAAAGAATTTCAAATTGAAATTCGTTCAGATTAAATCTATGATTAAGTTTTATCTGAAATGGATGATAGGAAAAAAATAATATCACGCAAATAATACATAAAGGCGGTGAACTTTATGGGTGAAAAACTTGAAAATTTAAAAATCGTTAAAAATTCAAAATTTCTTTCGGATTTTGTTAAATACAGATTTCTTTTAAGTGAAATTGTAAGAAGAAATATTAAGGTTCAGTACAGAGACTCAGTTCTCGGTATTTTCTGGACACTTCTTCAGCCTCTTCTTACAACAATTGTCCTTGCACTTGTTTTCGGAGGATTTTTCGGAAAGAAAGCAGACGGAGTTTCAAACTACGTTATCTATCTTCTCTGCGGCCGACTTCTCTATGACTTCTTCAATCAGTCAACAAAGAGGGCAATGAAATCAGTCAGACTCAGTGCAGGTGTTATAAAAAAGGTTTATGTTCCCAAATATATGTATCCTTTGGGAAATGTGATTTCCTGTTTCATAACTTTCCTTATTTCACTCATAATTCTCGTTTTTTTCATAATCGGCTACAGCTTTACCGATAAGGCAGTTCCCATAACACCCTACATGCTACTGACAATTGTTCCCATAATTGTTCTTTTCCTTTTGTGTCTGGGTGTTGGAATGATTTTAGCCACAACTGCAGTTTTTTTCAAGGACGCAGAATATCTCTATGATGTTTTCTGTATGCTCCTTTTCTATGCAACACCTATTGTGTATGTTCTTAACAGTATGAACATGAACAAATATGTTCAGCTTGGTATTATGGCTAATCCCCTTTATTCCATAATCAGTATGTTCCGTGCATGTATTCTTGACGGACAGATGTTCAATCTGAATCACCTGTGGTATTCCCTTGCATTCAGCATCGTTTGTATTGTTATCGGTGCTCTCATGTTCAGGAAAAAGCAGGACAAGTTTATTCTTCATATTTAAGAGGTGGGTATTATGTCAAACCCCGCAGTAAAAGTAGAAAATGTAAGCGTAGTATTCAACCTTAACAAAGAAAAGGTTGACAATGTCAAAGAATATATTATAAAACTTCTCACAAGAAAACTCCGTTTTACTGAGTTCAGAGCACTTGACAATGTGAGCTTCACCATTGAAAAAGGCGAAAGACTTGGTGTTCTCGGATTCAACGGTGCAGGTAAGAGTACACTCCTCAAAACAGTTGCAGGTGTTCTCAAGCCTACAGAAGGTTCAGTTGAGGTTGAAGGTGTTATAGCACCTCTTCTTGAACTCGGTGCAGGCTTTGACTCAAACTATACAGGTAAGGAAAACATTTTCCTTTACGGTGCAACTATGGGTTATTCAAGAAAATACATTGAGGAAAGATATGACGAAATCGTTGAGTTTTCAGAGCTTGGTGATTTTATCAATGTTCCTATAAAGAATTACTCATCAGGTATGAGAGCAAGACTTGGCTTTTCAATTGCAACTGCAGTTGAGCCTGAAGTTCTTATTCTTGACGAGGTTCTCTCCGTAGGTGACGCAAAATTCAAGGCGAAAAGTGAAAAGAAAGTCAAGTCAATGTTCGCAAAAGGCGTTACTGTTCTTTTTGTTTCCCACAACACACCTCAGGTCAGAAGACTCTGTGACAAAGCGATTATTCTCGACCATGGTAAAATAATTGCTTACGGTGAAGTAAACGAAGTCTGCGACAAGTACGATGAACTTGTCAAAGGCGGTAAAAAATAAAAATATAAGCTAAAAGATATATCGTAGGGGACGGGTTTCCCGTCCCGATTATATGATACCGATTTTAACACGGTATGGGCGTATGAAATCTTATCAAACCTGACGGGCAGATGATATCTGCCCCTACGATGAGTCTTCAAAAAACGCAAGCTTTGCAGGGCTCGGAGTCCCCGACGAGCCGTTATTAAAATAAAAGGATACATACGTATGAAAAGATTGTTCTATTTTCTCTATTCAGTATTCTTTCATCTGTTCAGGTTGTTTCCCGTCAAGGAAAACAGAGTTGTTCTCCTTTCTCCCCACAACGCAAATTTTAAAGATAGTTTAATGTACATCAGGGATGAATTTGCAAAAAGGGGAGATTTTCTCTTTACTGAGATAAGCAGCAGGGAACTTGACAGCGTAAAGACTGCAGTTAAATTTTTTACTCTCAAGGCATATTGCCTTGCTACGGCAAAGTACATATTTTTAAATGATACATTCATGCCCATGGCAAACCTGAATTTTTCAAAAAAGGCGGTCATTGTTCAGCTCTGGCACGGTCAGGGAATACTGAAAAAGTTTGTTATGGACACAAACCTTGCTCCCGATGTGAGAAAAAATGCACAGAAGTGTGCCGATAAATACACTTACGTTGTAGTGTCATCAAAGAAAGCACTTCCCATCTGTGCAGGTGCTTTCGGAGTGAGTGAAGACAAATGTCTGGCTTTCGGACAACCTGCTTCCGATGCACTTTATAAAAATACGAAAACTCATTTTTATGAGACCTTCCCTGAACTCAGAGGAAGAAAAACAGTGCTTTATGCACCTACCTTCCGTGATGACCCTGAAGCAGATAAGGAAATTCTCACAAATTTTGATATAGAAAAATTTAACCGTGAATTAGGTGATGAGTATGCTCTTGTAATCAGACTTCATCCGCAGATTCACACATCAGTTCCCGAAGAGGGAGTTTTCAATGCAACATCTTACGATGATGTAAACGAACTCATAAGAGAATGTGATATTCTTATTACCGACTATTCTTCAATATGCATGGAATTTTCAATGCTTGGAAAACCGATGCTTTTTTTTGCATACGACCTTGAAAAGTACAAAAACGACAGAGACCTGTACTTTGAATACGAGGGATATGTTCCGGGTAAGGTTGTTAAAACAAGTGATGAAATGATAAAGGCAATCAAAGAAAAAGACTTTGATAAGGAAAAGAATGCAAAGTTCAGAGAGTTTAATTTCGATTACTTCGACGGAAAATCATCAGAACGTCTTGCTGATTTTCTTTTGAAAAAGTAAGGAGGTCAAAAAATGGAAAACAAACTTTCTAAAAGAATATGGCTGAATATTATAATTTTCAGCTTCATGGGCGGTGTTGCATGGAACCTTGAAAACATGTATTTCAACACATTCCTCTACGGCTCAATTTACGATGGTGTTTCTGCACATGCACTTGCTGGTGTTATGGCACCTACAACAGCAATCAGCCGAATGGTTGCTCTTTCTGCAATAACTGCAGTTGTTACCACATTTATTATGGGTACACTCAGCGAAAAAATGAAAAAACGTAAGATTTTCATTTCTGCCGGTTATATGGTATGGGGTGTTATAACCGCTGCTTTCGGCTTCATTTCAAAAGAAAACATTGCAGTGCTTTTCAACCTTTCTGATGAAGTAAAAATTCTTGCTTTCTCAGCGTGGGCAGTTATTCTTATGGATATGCTTATGACCTTTATGGGCTCAACAAGTAACGACTCATCTTTCAATGCGTGGGTAACAGACGTAACAAACCCTGTGGTCCGTCCTAAAGTTGAAACAGCACTTATGTTTGTAGGTGTTATTTCAATGGTTGCAGTTATGGGTGTAGGAAGCCTTGCACAGGGCGGTGTGATTTCTTATAAGGTTTTCTTCTTAGGACTGGGCCTTTTCGTAACTCTCTGCGGACTTGTAGGACTTTTCACTATGGAAGAACCTGAAATCAAAGGTGAAAAAACAAATTCAAATTACTGGGCAGACCTTTTCTACGGCTTCAGACCTTCAGTTATTAAGGAAAATTCAAAGCTTTATCTTGCACTTCTCGGTGTAGGTTTTTACAATATTGCAATTCAGGTTTTCTTCCCTTATCTTTTTGTTTATCTTGAAAAGGTTATTCTTCCGGGAGCAGATTTCGGCATAAAAACAATCATCACTGCAGTTCTTGCAATTGCAGCAATGATTGCAGGTATAGTGTGTCTTCTCAAGGTGGGTAACAAGAATAAACTTGCGTCATATATTCCTGCAATAATTTTCTTCGTGGCAGGTTTGTTCATCCTTTCAACTTCAACAAATCTCATTGTAGTGCTTATAGGTATTGCACCTACAGTCATCGGATATGTTGTTCTTCAGATTCAGCTCAGTGCATCTGTCCGTGACTTCATCCCCGTAGATAAAGTGGGTCTTTTCCAGGGTATCAGAATGATTTTTGCTGTTCTCATTCCTATGGTTGTAGGTCCTGCAATCGGCGATATCGCATGTCAGATTTCAAACCTTACAATAGTTGAGTACGGTGTGGAAAAGCTTGTGCCTTCAACAAGTATGTTCCTCTTTGCATCAATTGTTGCAGTTTTTGTTTTTGTTCCTCTTTTCCTTCTTTCAAAGAAAAAGGCATTCACAACTATTGACAAGTGATTGCTTAAGGTATATAATACCCACATAAGACGTCTTAAAATTAAATAAGAACTTAAGGGGTGCTGATGAAATTCGGCTGAGATTAAGGATAGCTTTCCTTTGACCCTGATAACCTGATACGGATAATGCCGACGTAGGGAATAAGTGAAATTTGACCTTTATCCGTATGGCTTTTGTCATACGGATTTTTTTTTCGGGGATTTATCTTCATGCCTTTTGTTCAGAAAGAAGGATAATTTTATGTCAGATAATTTCAAAAAAATAAGAATATTGACAGAATGTGCAATTATGGTTGCACTTTCCTGTGTGCTGAGTGTAATTACTGTTTACAAGCTTCCTCAGGGTGGGGGAATAACTGCTTTCAGTCAGGTTCCGATTATAATTCTCTCCTACCGCCACGGTCTTAAATGGGGTGCGTTTTCAGGCTTTGTATTGTCAATTTTTCAGATGATTACAGGCTTTGTCAATTTCAGTTACGTAAATACCGTATGGGCATACATTGCTGTAGCAATGCTTGATTACTTAGTGGCTTTCACGGTTTTAGGCTTCGGTGGTATGTTCAGAAATAAAATTAAAAATCAGGCTCTGAGTATCGGACTCGGCGCAGGTATTGTATCATTTGCAAGACTGATATGTCATTTCCTTTCAGGCGTGACAGTCTGGGCAGATTATGCAGATGGTTGGAAAAATGTGTGGGTTTATTCTCTTGCATATAACGGCTCATACATGGGAATTGAAACTGCAATAACAGTTATAGGAGTAGTTCTTCTCAGTGCAGTTCTTGACTTTTCAAAGCCTGACCTGATAAGAAAAAGGAAATAAAATATTAGTATAAACTGAAGTCACCTGTTCACAGCAGGTGGCTTTTGCTTTCAGATTACCAACGGCAACAACGTAGGGGAGCCGTTTTGGCTCCCGCAAGACTTCATGAGAATTTATTCGGGACGGGTAACCCGTCCCCTACGGTGTATACTTGGATTTGAAAATAACAAAAATAACAGTTGAAAACCCTGAAAAAATAGTGTATAATATATCTTTGATAATGTAATCTATACTATTAACATAAAAGAGAGGTTTTTCAAGTGGCTAACCAGAAGAAAATGGTAGAAGAAATCACTTCAATGGATACTGACTTTGCCAAGTGGTATACAGACGTTGTGAAAAAAGCAGAACTTGCATCTTATTCAAGCGTCAGAGGATGTATGGTAGTACGTCCTTACGGTACTGCTTTGTGGGAAAATATCCGTAATGAGCTTGACAGAAGATTTAAAGAAACAGGTCATGAAAACGTAATGATGCCCATGTTTATCCCTGAAAGTCTTCTTCAGAAGGAAAAGGACCATGTTGCAGGCTTTGCACCTGAGGTTGCATGGGTAACTCACGGCGGTGAGGAAAAGCTCACAGAACGCCTTTGCGTAAGACCTACATCAGAAACACTTTTCTGCGACCATTATGCAGAAGTAATTCATTCATACAGAGATTTACCCAAGCTTTACAACCAGTGGTGTTCTGTTGTACGTTGGGAAAAAACAACAAGACCCTTCCTCAGAACAATGGAATTCTTCTGGCAGGAAGGCCACACAATGCACGAAACTGCAGAGGATGCAATTGAAGAAACAGAAAGAATGCTCAATGTTTATGCTGATTTCTGTGAAGAATGTCTTGCAATTCCTGTTGTTAAGGGTAAGAAAACAGATAAAGAAAAATTTGCAGGTGCTGAATCTACATATACAATTGAAGCACTTATGCATGACGGTAAAGCACTCCAGAGCGGTACAAGCCATTACTTCGGTGACGGCTTCTCAAAGGCTTTTGATGTTTCATTCACAGGCAGAGACAATACTCAGCAGTTCCCTCACGAAACATCATGGGGTATGTCAAGCCGTATCATCGGTGCAGTTATCATGACTCACGGTGACGATAACGGACTTGTTCTTCCTCCCTTTGTTGCTCCTACACAGGTTGTTGTTCTTCCCATCGCTCAGCACAAGCCCGGTGTTCTTGAAAAAGCAAGAGAGCTGACAGCTACAATCTCAAAATTCTGCCGTGCTAAGATTGACGACAGCGACAATTCAGCAGGCTGGAAATTTGCAGAATATGAAATGAAGGGTGTGCCTCTTCGTCTTGAAATCGGTCCTAAGGACATCGAAAATAATCAGTGTGTTCTTGTTCGCCGTGATAACAGAGAAAAGGTTTTTGTTTCACTTGATGAGCTTGAAACAAAAATCCCCGAGCTTCTCAAGGCAGTACATGACGGTCTTTATGAGAAAGCTCTCAAGCGCCGTGAGGAAATGACATACAGCGTATCAAACCTTGATGAAATGATTGAAAACGCTGAAAACCGTCCCGGATTTATCAAGGCTATGTGGTGCGGAGACCTTGCCTGTGAAGAAAAGCTCAAGGAAGTTGCAGGTGTAACTTCAAGATGTATTCCCTTTGAACAGGAAGAAATCACAGACACATGTGTCTGTTGCGGTAAGAAAGCAAAACACATGCTCTATTGGGGCAAAGCATATTAATAGAAATAAAAATGAGCCATCATTCCGTAAAAAAGAATGATGGCTTTTTGAATACAGACCTGACATTTTGCATTAAAAAGTTCCCTGTTTTTTAACAGGGAACTTTTTGTCATACTGCTTTGAAATAGAAATTTATGCTTTCTCCGTCACGGTTCTTTTTGTTTGTCAGATTTATACCTGCATTCATAAGGAATGCGCCCGAATAAACTTTGCCTGTTTCTTCGTGAACGTATTTCTTGTCTTTGTCAAGACCTTTAAGTTTCAGAATGAATGTGGGCATGTCACGGTCGTAACGCATTGTAACTGCAGTTGCGAGAACCTCGTTTTTATCAGGAGAAACAAAAGACCATGCACATCTGAAATGGTTGAAATAGGGGTCGATAAGTCTGTAAAGGTCGCCGTAATGGATAAGGTCATAATATTTGTGGTATTCCTTGACCTGTTCTTTTACGAGAGCTTTTTCATCGTCAGTCAGCTTGTTGGGGTCAAGCTCATAACCGAATGTACCCCAAAGAGCAACGTCGCCTTTTGTTTCGTAGCCTGTTCTGTCACAGGCAGAAACGTGAGCACCCATGGTTGAAGCAGGGTAGCAGATTGATGTGCCGAACTGAATTGTAAGTCTTTCAATGGGGTCTGTCTGGTCACTTGCCCATATCTGTGGTGAATAGTAGAGCATACCGGGGTCAAATCTTCCGCCACCGCCTGAGCAGTTTTCAAAGAGAATGTCAGGGAATGCCTTTGTAAATCTGTCCATAAGGTCGTAAGTTCCAAGAATGAAACGGTGGAAAAATTCCTGCTTTTTCTCTGCAGGAAGAATTGCTGAGCCTGCATCGGCAATGTTGCGGTTAAAGTCCCATTTTACGTAGTCAATTTTATGCTTTGAAAGCACTTCATACATCTGATTGAAAATGTTGTCTCTTACATCTTCACGGGATACGTCAAGAACAAGCTGACGTCTGCCTATCATAGGCTCTCTGCCTTCAACATGAACGCACCAGTCAGGATGTGCTCTATACAGGTCGGAATCGGGAGAAATCATTTCAGGCTCATACCAGATACCGAATTTAAGTCCGAGAGCATTTACTCTTGAAATAAGGGGCTCAAGACCTCCGGAGAGCTTTTCTTCATTTACATACCAGTCACCGAGAGAGCAATTGTCAGCGTTTCTCACACCGAACCAACCGTCATCCATAACAAGCATATCCATACCTGCCTCTTTTGCTCTTTCAGCGAATGAAACAAGCTTGTCTGTGTCGAAATCAAAGTAAGCTGCTTCCCAGCTGTTGATAAGAAGAGGTCTTTTTTCGTATTTGTATTTGCCTCTTACTAAGTTGTTTATGTAAAGTCTGTGATAAATTCGGCTCATTTCACCGAGACCCTTGTTTGTGTAAACCATAACACATTCAGGAGTGGAGAAGCTTTCACCGCTGTCTAAATGCCATGAGAAATCTTCAGGGTTGATACCCATGATAAAACGTGTTGTTGCGTTGAAATCGCATTCTGCAACTGCTGAGAAGTTACCGCTGTAAACAAGGTTAAAGCCGATAGCCTCGCCCTGGTCTTCGTCTGCGCCGTGTTTAAGAAGAGCAACAAAAGGATTATGGCAATGGCTTGATGCACCGCGTTTGCTGTGGATTCCCTGAAGACCGTGTGCGAGAGGTCTCTGTTCACGGCTTCTTTCTTTTGCGTGTCTGCCGTAGAAGGAAATCATGTCGTAATCCATTGAGGGCAGGTCAACACAAAGGCTGAAAACTCTCTTGATATCCATAGCCTTTTCTGAGCCGTTTTCAACAATAACACTTCTTGTCATTGCACCGATTTTTTCAAAAACAGAATAACGGAGAGTTACCTTTGCACCGGTAACTTTATCTTCAGCGTAAATATCAAGTGTGTCTACCTCGTCATCATTGTTTGCATAAACGTAAGGCAGGGGAGAAAGTGAGGGCTTTCCCTTGTAAATTTTATGACCTGTATAACGGATGTCAGTTGTTGTGTCACCGTTTGCGTTTCTGATAGAAAGTGCAGAAACTCTGAAGTCAGCAGCACCGTTTGTGCCGTATTCCATAGGTGCACAGTCAGGAGTGAAGCCGTTTTCACCGATACGAGGGTTGGCAAGGCTGAATGATGCGTTAGGATTTCTGTCAATCAGGTCTCCAACACATGTTTCGGGAATTGGTGCACCGTAATAGTAGTTTAAAATGTAGTTTTCATCATAAATTCCGATAAGGTATGTAGATTCAACTGTGTCAAGCTTGAAAACCTTATTTTCGGAGTCGAAAATTATCATGTTGAACACCTCCGTGTTAGTTTGAAAATATTCTATCACATATTTTCAACTGTTGTCAATGAGTAAAACCTTTATCGGATATCAAAAAATATTGACAACGTACTTTGTCAGTGATACAATTGAATTATCAAAAATTATGAGGTGATAGTTATGAAACTCGGTATTATAAACGGTTGGGAAGAAGGCAATTTCAAGTACGTTCACGATAAAGGTCTTGATGCAATTGAATTCTGTGTAAACCACAATTACGATTCAGAAGAATTTCTCTCAAAGGCTGAAGCAATAAAAGGCTACAGCGAAAAATATAATGTTTCTGTGGGCTCAACAGGCAGATGGG
>JAFXFI010000103.1 GCA_017520635.1 Clostridia bacterium | reverse complement strand
TTTTGGCAGAAAATCGACATTTGCCCTCCAAGGGCATAAAAATATGCTGCTTTTTACTGTCGAAAATCCGTCAAAATTACCAACAAAAATCACTCTTTTCCGCCGGGCAGAACCCCCATAATAGCAGTAGCCGAATTAATTTTTGAATTAAAATCAAGGTGGGTATAAATATTTGAGGTGGTGGAAATGTCACTGTGACCGAGCCATTCCTGAATCTCCTTGAGTGAAACACCGTTTGCATAAAGCAGACTTGCACAACTGTGACGAAGGTCGTGAAAGCGTATCCGCCTCATTCCGATTTTCTCTAAAAACTCGGGAAAGTATTTTGTGATGTAGCCCGGTTTAACAAGTTCACCGATTTTATTTACATAAATATACCCGTTATACTTCTGACAGTAAAAGTTTCCGCAAAGCTCTCTGTTCGTTTCTTCCTCCTCTTTCAGCTTGAGAAGATATTCTTCCATAGGCTTTATAAGAGGAAGCCTTCTGAATGAGGATTTCGTTTTGGTGCGTTCCTTTTCAACAAGCTGAATCTTTCCGTCAACATAAACCTCGGTGACAATTCTTTTCACCGTAAAGGTTTTGTTTTTGAAATCGACTGCATCCCATTTAAGACCGCAGACCTCACTTCTGCGAAGTCCGTAGAATGCACCCATTACAATAGCAAATTCAAGAACATCGCCCTTGCATTTTTCAAGAAGCTCCTGAATTTCTTCTTCCGTATAGGCTTCACCCACAAAGCGCTCCTTTTTCGGTCTGTCAATTCTGTCAGCAGGGTTGACATAAATAAGTCCTATTTTAAAAGCATAATGCAGAGCCTTTCGGATGTTTGCATGGTAATGGATAATAGTGTTTGCCGAAACCCCGTTGACCGTCATTTCAAAGGTATAAAAATCCTGAATCTGCTTCGGTGTAACATCCTCGAGCATAATGCCCGGATAATGCTCTTCAAAATACGGGATGATTTTTCTGTTGATAACACGGCAATATCCGCCGTAGGTTGACACTTCAACATTCACCTTTGACATCTGAAGCCAATCCTGTAAAAACTCTTTAAAGGGCGTTTTTTGCATTTCAGGCGGTGAGTATGCCTTTTCCTTTTTCAATTCGCCGTTTTTCAGCTTTTCTTCGAGCTCTTCACAAGCTTCACGGAGCATTTTTTCAGCTCTCTTTTTGTTTCCCTTCACAGGCAGTCCCGTTGACCTGGAGGGATTTTTTCTTTTGCCGTCACTGTCGGTATAATTGAGAACTATGTGATAAATACCACCTCGTTCTCTGAGATGACCTGTAACTATTTGTATCACTTCCTTTTCTTGATTTTTTATGAATCTGCCGCTGACACCTATATGTTAGCGGCAGATTTGACATTTTGCAAATGTGTGAGATTATGTTTTATTATCCACCAATTCCAGATATTCAAAAACATTAATTTTAGGGATGAGATATTTATTACCGATAATAAAGCTTTTGATTGCACCGCTTTTTAGAAGCTTGTAGGCAGTTTTAATGTTTATACCGCCAAGCATTTCACAAAGCTGACGGGCGTTTACCACATCGGGATATTCCCTGAATAATAACTTATACGCTTCCTGTGATTTCATAGCATCCCTCCTTCCTTACCTTGCATCTCTCTGCCGCATTAAATACCGATGATAATGCTCGACGGCCTTGATTACAAATTCCTGCTTCTGTTTTTCCGTAAACCTCGACTTAAAGTATTTGTTTATGTTCTCTGTCGGTATCTTCAGAAAATCTTTCTGATTTGCTTTTGCCTCTGCCATAATCTCAGCTATTCTGTCTGATGTGAGCTGACCTTCCGCATGAAGCTTTTTCATTCGTACCGTTTGCGAGTAAGATGGCGTAACCTCTTCGTTCTCATAAAACCCGTAAACCTCGTGCTGTTCTTCCAGCGACAGGAAAGAAAGCTCAACGGCAGGAGTAAAAGCGATTCGTCCTTCATCAACTAACTTCAATATTTCAGGTATGAGATAAGTCAATCTGATATATCGCCTGACAGTTTCACGGCTTTCGTTGTTTTCTTTGCCGACTTCTTCTGCTGTACGGAACTTCGACACAGACTGTGTAGAAGTTAAATCCGTCCTGGCACCCTGATTTTTTAGTGCATCCATTTTCATTTTGTATGCGTGTGCTTTCTCGCTCGGCAACACTTCATCCCTTTGTAAGTTCAGGTCAACGAGTATAACCGTTGCTTCATCCCTGGTAAGCTCTTTAACAATGCAAGGGATTGTTTCAATGCCAAGCCTTCTGCAGGCTTCAGCTCTTCTGTGGCCGCTGATGATTTCATAGTTTTCGTCGTCAAGACTTCTGACGATAATCGGTATAAGTACTCCTAAATTTGAAATGCTGTCGATAAGCATATCAAAGGCCGTGTCCTCTCTGAAAATAAAAGGATTGTTTTCAAATGATTTTAAGTTTTCGATTCTGATTTCTGTTAATGTTGTCATAATGATTAACCTCCATAAATTTTAAAATTTGATTTTGATTGTTTTCAAGGAAGGATGTAATAATTCAATAACACTCCGTATTGTCATCCTCCTTAAATTTTTTATCTTGACTGCTCGTAATCGTTTAGTGTTTGTGTTCTTGTACTCGGACCTAAGTTTCTTTCCTGCCATATGGCATGGTCATGAAGCTCGTCCATTAAATCCTTAACAAGAGTGTCACGGGAAATAACTCTGTCGCAGATTTTTATGTGTTTTCTCAAAGTTGTCAGATGTGCGGTGATATCTTTATTATGTTCTCTGAGCTCATTGGCGTTTTGTGTGTCGCCGCTTCTGTCGGCTCGCTTGATTGCACCCCGTACCTCTTTACGAAGGTTAATAAATTCGTTGTATTCTTTCATTGTTTTCTCCTTGAGTGCGATAAGGTCTTCATAAGATTCAACATCGTTGTCGCACAAAAGATTTTGCTCTTCACAGAATTTATCAAACTTCAGAATTTCTTTTTGCAGATAGAAAGACACCTCTCTGTTTTTATAGGGATATTTTTTCACATAGGCAAGACCGGGAACGAAGTGAGAGTAAAGGTCGTAGAAGGTAACATAGCTGTTGTTAACATCACCGTAAAAGAAAACATCTTTTACTCTTGTCTGTTCGGGCACATTAATTCTTTTCAGGTAGTGTTGGTTGTTGTAGATGAATTCAAGAATTTCATCTGTGCTGTAGCCTTCACCAAGATCACAAAGTCTTATGGGTGACTTAATGAAGGGATGGTCTATCGCAAGCTCATCGCCGATGAAAAACAGTTTGTACCTGCGCCTTTCCATAAGCTGATCAAAATGTTCCGCACTGAAAGACATCGCCATGCATTCCTTAATATCTCTTTTAACATTTGTGTACTTGGTCATCTCACCGTTCTTCTCTGCAAGGTACTGCATTCGCGAGGGAGCCTTGCGTGGATTTTCAATAACGGACAGACCGTACTCTCTGCAAAGCTCGTCGGATGCTTTTCGCATTTCGTAGTAGCTTCTTCTGCAGGCGTTGAACTTTTTTCCGTCAACAAATGAAACCGAGTTAAGAACAAAATGTGAGTGAAGGTGGTGTTTATCAAGATGAGTTGATACCACAACCTCGAAGCGGTCACCCCATAATTTTTCTGCGAGCTTTATTCCTATCTCGTGAGCTAGCTCAGGTGTAACCTCACCGGGCTTGAATGACTGATAACCGTGAAAGGCAAGGATGCCGTCTTCCTTTTTGAAAAGTCTTTTAGTGTTTACCATTTGCTCTCTTGCAAAGCCTGCAGTGCAGTTTACTCCCGTAACATAAAACTGCTTTTCGGTTTTGTCGCTTTCCATTGCGTAGTCAATTACATCCTTGAGTGCCTGCAGCTCTTCAAAGGTATAATCGGGATTAAAAGTTTTCTCAGGGTTCACGGTGTAATCAATTACATTACGAAGCCTTCCCTTTATCGGCCATATACGAGTTACTGCCATGGCACTTCATCCTTCTCAGAAGCAAACTCACTGACGATTTTGTTTTCCGTTTCAAGCACGGAAGAGAGAACGGAAGAAATTTCTTTCTGATTGTTCCAGCCTCTTGCTCTGGCAACAACCAAAAGCTGATTAAGGTTGTTACCCACGGCACGAAGCTCGCGGATGAGCTTCGGGTAATCGGCAGGCGGAGCTTCCTTGAGCCTGCACATTGTAATCAGAAGCCGGATGACTTTTGATTTGGAAACTCCCGTTGCTCTGCTCAGGTAACAGAGCTTTTCATATTCATCTTTGTTAAGATACACTTTGACAATCACGTCGTGATTTTTCTTTGTCATTGGATTTTCACCTCCTTAAAATTTAATTCCACTTATACGGACAGGGAAAGGGCAAGTGGAAACCCATTTCCCCGAAAGTTAACAGAATATTTAAAGTCATTTTTTTATTCGTCTGCTGTTAACCTGATTCTTTTTTCTTCTTTTCATCTCCTTTCATTCTGTTTTGCAAAACGGCTTTTTGTCCGTTTGGGGATTTCCGGGCCCGAAATCCAATGCTCGAATAAGACTTATCCCATGTTTTTTATTAAGACTTATCCCATGTTTTTTATCGCTCCCACTGCCGTTGCTTTTGAAGCACCATTGCGTAACGGGCAAGAGCCTTTTCTGTTATTTCTTCCATCTTTTTCGGTGGCATATCTTTCTTAAAATACTTCTTAAAAGTTTCAACAGGAATCTTAACATACTCCTTTTGATTAGCTTTTTGCTCCTGCATAATTTCAAAGATAGCATCCATAGTTAGCTTTTTCTCATCACTTAACTTATACATACGCTGTGCCTGAGAGAGTGATGGAGTGCAATCTTCACTTTCAATAGTTTC
>JAFXFI010000102.1 GCA_017520635.1 Clostridia bacterium | reverse complement strand
CTACGATATGACAATAAATATACATATAAATTATTAATTTATATGCAACCTACCTTGCCATTTTGTTGTCATCCTTGAGCGTAAGCGAAGGATCTCAAAATGGCAACAAATGAACCAATTCCAAACGAGATTCTTCGCCTCGCTCGAGAATGACGCGTTTGGAATTGTGGTAAATTATAATTTGTTTTTTACAGCACCTTGTACGTTTATACACAGTAAAAATTACTTTCCCATGCAGGAATGTATTTGTGCTGTCTGAAATAAAATTTGTAATCAGGTCTTATTTCGTTGATTGCAAGAGGAATTGAAAACATATCCTCATTTCTGTGGTATGCACAGATGTACAATTTCGGTTTGTGAGCTTTTATTGTGTTTTCAGCACCTTTTATTGCATCAAGCTCACTGCCCTCAATATCCATTTTCAGAAGTGTGATTTTTTCATCAGTCAGGCTGTCAACCGTGATAGCCTGAATTTTTTCACCGTCATCGGAAATCTTCGACTGTCTGCCTGCAGATTTTTTGAAATTAAGGAAAGTGTTTTCCTTGTATGCAGCACAGTTTTTTGCTTCAACAAAATGTAAGTGAGAGGTGTTTCTCTCAAGCTTTGCAAAATTCTTTCTGTCAGGCTCAAGTGCAACAATTTTCTCTGCCTTTCCGTTTGTGAAACTGAGAAATTCTTCAACCGTGTCACCGTTGTATGCTCCTAAATCAGCAATAATTTCTTTCTCACCAAGTTTCAGAATGTTTGTGTAAACTTCACTTTTTTCGCTGAAACAGGGGAGAAGATAGTCTAATTTTCCGCTGATTTTGAAGTTAATCAGGTTTATATATGTTTGTCTTGATTTATCATCTGCAAGCATTGAGTAAACACGGTCAAACTTTTCTTCATTTTCTTCAACAAACTCTCTTGTGAAAAGTCCTTCACCTGCAACCGGTACGGTAAGTGAGTAGAAGTTGTGCTTTCTTGACATCTGCCACACTTTTTCAATTGTGGCATTATCTTTTACGGCAAAAGTCATAAGTGCAGTAAACCTGCCGTATTTTTCCTCGGCTTCAGAATATTTAAGCACCTTTTTGCCGTGAAAGGAATGACCTCTTACAAATTCATCACTTGCAAAAACATCGTTATATTCAATTCCGAATTCGTTCAGACGCTCAATTATCATATCAGCGCCGTTTCCCATTCCGTAAAGCAGAATCGGTCCGGACTCATTCTGCAGCTTGAGCCAGACCGTTTCTTCATTTATAAATTCAAGCATATTAATATTTGTCCATGCTGTCAACGCTGAGAACGAAGACAGTTGCACCGCCCACGTTTACTTCTTTTGCCTTGTCAAGCTCACTCATGTGAGTGCCGAAGGTTGCAGTTGAAGCAGCAGTATGTGTACGTGTCTGAGAATATTTTGAAATGATGCTCTTTGCTCTTTCAACATCCTTGTCTTCTGAACCGATGAGAAGAGTTGTGTTGCCTACCATAAGGAAACCGCCTGTTGTTGAAAGCTTTGTTACTGTGAATTTTTCTTTTGTAAGTGCTGATGATACGACTGCGCTGTCGTCATTGTTTACGATTGCAAGAATAAGTTTCATCGTTCTTCTCCTTTTAATTAAATGTCGGGAAGCATCATTTTTATGCTTCGTTTGTCAAGCTTATAAAGGTCGGGGATTTCGTATCTGTTGTCACTGCCGTCCTTAATAAGAATTCTGCCGTCATAAAGGGTTTTGATTGCTGTAAGGCTGTTTCTGACTTCGAATGTGTAAACACCTCTGTCTGTTTCAACTGTCCACATCCAGATGCTGAATTTTTCATAACGCTTGATGAATTTTGTGATTTTGGGAATCATGTAATATTCGTCAAGTGCACTCTGTAAAGCGGCTTTGCTTTCAGGAAGGAGATTGTCGATGTTTCTGATGATAGCAACCTCGTTACCTTCGCTGTCAAGCAGGGAAATGTATTTGTTAAGACCGCTTATGGGGAAAAGTCTGTGAGGTTCAAGTCCGCATAACTTTTCATCTGAGCCGTAAAATTCAGCGTCAATAAAAATTTTATCATTGACCGTAAGCTTAACTTCAGGGCCTTCAATATATTTTAACATACTTTACACTCCCTTTCAATATCATTCAAAGTTCTCAGATTCTTTCTGTTCTCTGATTTTCTGAGACATTGACTGAATCTGAATAAGCTTGTAATATTTGCCTTTGAGAGCCATAAGTTCATCGTGAGAACCGTTTTCAATGATTCTGCCCTTGTCCACAACGAGAATTCTGTTTGCTTTTCTCAGTGTTGAAAGACGGTGAGCAATCATAAGAGTTGTTCTTCCGCGGATGAGTCTTTCGATAGCCTGCTGAATAAGTTCTTCTGTTTCAGAGTCAACTGCAGCAGTTGCTTCGTCAAAGATGAGAATACTGGGGTTTTTCATAACTGCTCGTGCAATTGAAAGACGCTGCTTTTCACCGCCTGAAAGACCGATACCTCTTTCACCGAGATATGTGTCGTAGGAATCAGGAAGACGTGAAATGAATCCGTGAGCGTTTGCAACGTCTGCAGCGTAGATAACCTGTTCAACGTGAGCATTAGGTGTGCCGTAAGCAATATTGTTGAAAACAGTATCCTTGAACATAAGGGGTTCCTGCTGAACGTAACCTATCTGATTTCTGTAATACTTCATGTCGATGTCCTTGATGTTAACATCGTCAATGAGAATTTCGCCCTCATAGTCGTCGTAGAAACGCATGAGAAGGTTTATGAGAGTTGATTTACCTGAGCCTGTTGTACCCACAATACCCACAATGTCACCGGGGTTGATGGTGAAGCTTACGTTGTCAACAACCTTCTTTGAACGGTCAAAAGCGAAGTTAACGTTTTTGAATTCAATCTTACCGTCCATTCTTTCAAGCTCAGAGCCTTTTGCAAAGTCATGTTCAGGTTCTGCATCAATAATATCAAAAATCTTTTCTGCAGAAGCAAGAGCGTTCTGATAAGAGTCGCTGATGTTTGCAAAGAAGCTTACGGGTGCATAGAACATGCTTGTGTAAGAAATGAATGAAACAAGAAGACCGATTGAAATTTCGTTGTTGTTGGGGTCAATAATCCATTTACCGCCAACAAGCCAGATAATAACTGAACCGCAGGTGATGAGGAAGGTCATAACGTTGGGGAAAACAGAAGCGATAACACTTGCTTTTTTGTCTTCTTTGAACCAATCGTCACAGTATGCTTTGAACTTTCCGATGATTGAATCTTCATTTGTGAAAGATTTGATAACTCTTACACCGGGGATTGTATCAGCAAGAAGTGTTGAAATGTGAGAGCTTCTTATCCACAGTCTGCGGTAACGGGGGCCTATTTTCTTACCGAACATTCTGCCACCCAGAACAACAAGAGGAACAGGCAGGAGAGAGAGGAGAGTAAGCTTCCAGTTCATAATGAGCATTATGACTGCAATACCTACAAGTAAGAAGCCCTGTGTGATACCTTCCTGAGAAATTCTCATAATAAAGTTCTGGAGAATAACTGAGTCTGAGTTGACTCTGTTGATAACAGAACCTGTTGAGGTTTTATCGTAATAACTCAGAGGAAGATACTGTGCCTTGGCGTAAATATCTTTTTTCAGGTCGATGATGATTTTATCGCCTGCAATTCTGAGAAAATATGTACGTATAAATGAAACAAGGTACTGGACTACATAAACACCGAGAAGGAAAAGGATAATTTTAATAAGTCCTGATGAATCCTTGTTGGGGATGATATCGTCCACCATAACCTGAGTGATTTTCGGGGGAACAAGTGAAAGTCCCGTTACAACAATAGAAAGAATAATGCAAAGGATAAGCTTGCCTTTTTCAGGTAAAAGATATTTCATAAGCTTTGAAATAACCTTGCCCTTACCTTTACAGTTGTAGCATTCAGCATCGGGGGAAGCAAGTTTTCGTCCGCATTTGGGACAGAAGGAACGCTGTTTGTCATAAGTGGATTTTACAATAAGCAACTGTTCATCAAAATCAAGTCCGTCGATAATGTTATTGATGAAAATTGCTGCAGCATCGGCAATGTCGGCGTTTACGTAAGTAAATCTGAGAACGGTTTCGGTTTTTTCAGCCGTCTTGATTCTGATTATAGCGTTGCCGTACATTCTTTTAACAATGACTTTCTCAATGTCTTTAAAAGCGAATTGTTTGTAACCGCCTTCATGCTTTGAGTCAATTGCAATTGCCTGAGTTTTGGTGACAATGAAAGCTGAGGAGTCATATTTGCCGTCAAGGTTAAGGTCGCCCACAACAGCAAAAAGAACTTTGTCCTCACCGAGAACTTTTTCGGCAGTTTTCATAATGTCATCGGGTATTGGCTTGTTCGAAAAGGTTTTAATTTCTTCCATCTGAAAACCTCCTTTTGGACTGTACACTTATGAAAAGAGTGGACTTTTCGCGTAAAGTATAGCACAGTGGCATAAAATGTCAATGGTTTTTTTACAAATTTTTCAAAAAATATTCTGAGTGCTAAATATGCCTCCCGAAAGCATAATTTGTGCAATTTCATATTTGACAAAAAAACCGTCGAGTGATATATTTACCTTGGGTTAAAGAATTAAAACGGAGGGAAATTATATGCAAAAAGACTATTTAAAAAAGCTTTTCATTGGCGCAGACAAAATCGGACTCAGACTGTTATGTGTGATGTTAACCTTTTCTTTGACGGTTGCAATCATATCCGGTTGTGACAAGGAAGAGAATACTGATACAACTGAAACAACGGTTTCTTTTGAAGAGGATGCAGATAACACAGAGTCTGAACAGGAAAACGCAGCTGATGATACACTGTCAGTAACAAAGAAAAAATCAGATAAAGGAAAAAAAGACAAAGCTGAAAAAACAACGCAGAAAAAGAAAACATACAAAAGCGGAACACTTGCAAGTGCAATGGATTTAAGCATTATGCCTGCTCAGTTACAGAGCAAAAATTCCGTGAAATTTCAGTCGCTTTATGATTTTGCAAAAGGAAAGTTCAAGTTCAATGAACCTTCTGTGCATGCAAATGATACCATGCAGAGTTTCACATGTTCTGAAGACGATGCTGTTTACATCGCAGAATATTGCGAAAGATTAGCGGCTGAATGTGCCAATTTTTCAATGAAAGAAAGGTCTTACACCGACTATGCTGATATCGGTGAGGGCGTTTTTGCTTCATGGGGAATTAACTATACAGGCAGTGCGTCTGTCAGGAAATCAGCAGAGCAGAGTTTTGTGGACGGTGACTCCAGTTGTGCTGTTGCCGTGTACTATATGACAGAGTACGGCAGTTGTAAAGGTATGATTATGTGGTCAAATGACCTTGATTCTGAGGATTTTGGTATGCGTTGCGGAGGATATATTGTTGACGTAACTCCCGGAGGAAAGTCAGCAGGTACAGGTTTGAAAAGAACATCAGACGGAAAATATCAGACCTCTGACGGCAGACTTTCTGCAAACCTCGGAAAGTCATCCATAATTATCAACGGTTCAAAGCAGTCGGGTAGCGTAGTTTTTGAGGATACTGATAGTTCAGATGCAATAAAAATAAAAAATTCAAGCGGTAGCGAAATCATCAGGATTTTCTTCCCCGAGGAAGGATACACACCGAAAACAGGCGATGTTTTTTATACAGAAGACCTGCTTACAACTTATCAGTGGTCAAATTCAGGTGAAGGACCTACTGCACTTGGTATTGACGAAATGCGTTTTTATCAGAAGGTGAACGGAAAATGGCTTACTCCTACATATAACGATTCGCCTTACAATGAGGCAGTTTTCCGTGTGATGTATTATAATGCAGCCGAAGGAGTAGCTGTGTTCTACCTTTACACGGATACGGGAACAAAAACAGAAATGCTCTGTGCAGTTGACCTGAGCAAGTCAGTAAATCCTGATTACAGTTCAGGCTCTTCAGACACAATAGTCAATATCGGATCAGGCTCATCAGGTTCAAGAACATGTGCTCATTGTCGCGGAAAGGGTACTATTGACTGTCCTGCTTGTGTTGACGGATATTACAGTGCAATAATTGTAACTCCTAACTACGCAGCAAGCCCCAATCACCACGGAACAGAACACATAAAGAGAAAATGTCCCAGCGTTATGTGTAACGGAGGCAGAAAGGATTGTCCCTACTGCTGAGCT
>JAFXFI010000101.1 GCA_017520635.1 Clostridia bacterium | reverse complement strand
GTCTGCCATCTGCGTCCGAGAGGTTCAAAATCTCTGTCAAGCCAACCTTTAAGACGTGCCTGTACATAATCAGGGAAAATATCCATGTTTACAATTAAAAAGATAATACCTAAAACTGCAACAGAAAGACCAAGGACAAAAACCCATTGTTTTCCGCCGCCAAGGTACATCATCGCAACACCGATTGCAAAAATAAGGAACGTTGCAGAGAAATGGTTTTCTGCAATAATAAGTGCTGCAACCACAACTACTACAAACATAAGAGGAATAAGGAATTTCCAATCGTTTTCAAGACGTTTTCTGTTATTATCCATCAGCGTTGCAAGAAATACAACAAGTGCAAATTTTGCAAAGTCAGACGGCTGAAAAGTTATAGGACCAATGGGAATCCAACGTTTGTACTGGTCTCCATCTGCACTCTGAACGTCGGTATGATAAAATAATACCACAACAAGTAAAATAAGAGAAACGGTAAATATTGTAAGAGAATACCTTTTGAGGAAATCCAACTTGATTTTAGAAATAACCAGCATACCCGGTATACCGATAGCAAGATATAAAATCTGTCTTTTTAAAAAGTAATAAGGGTCACCGAAATCGTTTTCTGCTTTCACATAACCTGCAGAAAACATCATTATAGTTCCCATGACAACCATATACATAACAAGAACAAGAAAAATTATATCAACAGCACCTCGTTGATTGAACTGTTTTATTCCTTTGCCTGTTTTTTCACCAAAGAAAAGGACTTTCAGAGTGCTGAAAAAACTATTCTGAGTATCCAATAACCTTTCCTCCTTTTCTTACATAACCAAATTATCAAAATAAATTATTGCAATTGCTCCTATACCGCCAAATAAATTCACAATACTGAAAACTGTTACAATTTTATTTTCACTCCAACCTGACATTTCAAAATGATGATGTATAGGTGCCATTTTGAAAATCCTTTTGCCGTGTGTCAGCTTGAAATAGCCTATCTGTATTACATCGCTCAACGCTTCAATAACGTATACAATACCTGCAAGAAGTAATATGAGCGGACATTCAAGTGTGTATGCTATGGCAACAACCATACCTCCGAGAAACATTGAGCCCGAGTCTCCCATAAACACCTTAGCAGGGTTTTTATTCCATACAAGGAAGCCTGCACAGCCTCCAAGCAAAGAACTTGACAGAAGTCCTGCTCCCATATTTTTTCTCATGAAAGCAATCACAAGAAATGAAACGGCTGCAGTAAGCGTTACAGATGAGCAGAGTCCGTCAATTCCGTCTGTGAAATTTACTGCATTGACTGAACAGTAAATTACACAAATTCCGAAAATCCAGTAAAACCAACCCATAGGTACGTTTCCGAAAAAGGGAATATACATTATCTGTTCACCTGAAATCCTCATGCTTATAAGATATGCAAGGATTATAAGAAACTGAGCAACTGTTTTTTCAATGGGAGTCAACCCTAAGTTTCTTTTTTTAACAACTTTGATATAATCGTCAACAAATCCGATAAAAGCAAAGCTGAGTGCCATTATAAGACCTGCTAAAAAGCGGGTATAATAAGCATCATTTACAATACTGCCACCGCCGATTAAATCACCGCCGAGAATTTTATCTGTGGCAAAAGTAACTAAAACTCCACCAACAATTGCAAAAATAAACATAATACCGCCCATTGTGGGAGTACCCTGTTTATTTTTATGCCACCTCGGTCCGATATCAAGAATGGTCTGACCGAATTTCAGCTTATGAAGCCAGGGAATAAGAACAAAGCCTGACAAAGCAGTAAATGCAAACGCAATTCCACACCCTAAAACCATTGCTGAAATACTGTTCATCCCTTAATTCATTCCTTCATAAATATTTCTGATTACTTCTTCAAGCTTCATTCCTCTGCTTGCTTTGAATGAAACAACATCGCCTTCTCTGAGAATTGCGAGAAGCTTTTGTGCAAGTTTTTGCTTTTCATCAAAAGAAAATACATTTTCAAGACCTGCAGTTTTTGCGCTGTCTGCAGAAAACTCTGACTGTTTACCGTAAGTGAAAAGAAAATCCACTTTTTTCTCTGCAGCATACTCACCTACATCACGGTGTGCTTTTTCGCTGTAAGTACCAAGCTCAAGCATATCACCGATTACTGCAATATGACGTTTGCCATCAATAAGCATAAGTGCATTCATTGATGCTTTCTGTGAATCGGGACTTGCGTTATAGCAGTCCTCTATAAAAACTATACCATTCTTTCTGACAATTTTCTGTCTCATTCCTGAGGGAACATATCCTTCAAGTGCTTCTGCGCAATTTTCAGGAGAAATTCCGTGGTGGAGACCGACACTGAATGCTGCCAGAGCATTATAAACATTATGTAAACCGATTGTTGGAAGAATTACGTGTTGTGAATTTTGTTCCCAGACAATATCAAATTCGGTTTTTTCGTTATCCTGAAAAATATTAATTGCTTTATAATCAAGGTTTTCGTTTTCTATACCGTATCTGACAATGTTGAAATCATTACTTTCCACACCTGAGAGCATATCATTATCTCCGTTTATGAAAAGAGTTGAACCCTTTTCCATACCCTCAAGGATTTCAAGCTTTGCTTTGAGAATATTTTCTCTTGAACCTAAGTTTTCAATGTGAGAAACACCGATGTTGCTGATTACACCGCAAGTAGGTTTGACGGCTTTTGTAAGAAGTGAAATTTCACCAAGGTTACTCATTCCCATTTCAAGAACCGCACCTGTGTAGCTTTCATCAAGTCTGAAAATCATTCTCGGCACACCGATATCGTTATTAAAATTTCCTTCTGTTTTAAGAGTTTTATATTTTTCCTCCATAACACAGGAAATCATTTCCTTCGTTGTGGTTTTACCAACACTACCTGTAATTCCTACCACGGGGATTGAGAATTTTTCTCTGTAAAAACGTGCTAAATCAAGCTGAGCCTGACGTGTGGAAGAAACGTAGATAACAGAACATGAACACTCCACTCCTTCCTCAGCCATAACACATACGGCACCGTTTTCATATGCTTTTTCTGCAAAAAGATGAGCATTGAAATTTTCACCCTTTATGCAGACGAACATAGAATTTTCTTCAATTGTGCGTGTATCGGTGCTGATTGAAGAAATTTCTTTATCTTCACCTTTTAATGTACCTGATACGGCTTTTGCAATTTCACTCAGTAACATTTTCTGCATGGCAATCTTCCTTTATTTCGAGAGAATTTGTTTTACAATCTCTCTTTCATCATAGTGGATTTTTCCTGTATTCAAAATCTGATAAGTTTCGTGACCTTTACCTGCAAGAAGAACAACATCCTCTGCTTTCGCAATTGATAAGGCTTTTTCAATTGCCTTTGTTCTGTCACATTCTACATAAATTTTTGCTTTGCATTTTTCCATACCTGCAAGAATATCATCAATAATCATCTGCGGGTCTTCACTTCTGGGATTATCGGAGGTTACAACTGCAATGTCTGACATATTACCTGCAATTTCACCCATAATGGGACGCTTTGTTTTGTCTCTGTCACCACCGCAGCCAAAGACAGTAATTATTTTTCTCGTGTAAACCTTTCTCAGAGATTTGAGAACGTTTATAAGTCCGTCAGGTGAATGAGCATAGTCAATAATCACCGTGTAAGGAGTGTCAACGTCAACTGTTTCCATTCTGCCTTTTACACCTTTTGATAAAGACAATGCTTTTTTTGCAGCCTCAATATCAACACCAAGTTCTTTTGCTGCAACTGCTGCTGACATTGAATTGTAAACGGAAAATTCACCCGGAATATTTAGCTTGATTCTTGAAATCATTGCATTTCCTACAAGCTCATAGGCTACTGCCCTATCAGTAAGAACGGGATTTTTTGCAGTATAATCTGAACTGTTATTTCTGATTGAATATGTTACAACTTCTGCATCAATATCTGATTTCATGTAAGACGCTGCATCGTCATCGTCATTGATAATAACTTTCTTTGAATTTTCAAAGAGCATGTGCTTTGCTTCTTTGTAATTTTCCATTGTACCGTGGTAATCAAGATGGTCCTGAGTAAGGTT
>JAFXFI010000100.1 GCA_017520635.1 Clostridia bacterium | reverse complement strand
GAGAAGAAAGCATATCTTTCAGCATCGTCATAGTGACCGTAAATTCCACCGTCACGTTTGAAATAATACTGATTGTCAAGAAGGTAATAGATAACACCGTCTACATTTGCTTCAAAAACACCGCAATACTGTCTTCTCCATGCAACAGGAACAGAAAAGCTTGTAACAAAACGGAGCTTATCTTTCAGTTCTTCTTTGATAGATGAATACATGGGGAGTACCACACGGCAACCGATAAGTCTTTTTCTCAGAGCCTTGGGAAGTGAACCTGCAACATCTGCAAGACCGCCTGAGGCAATATAGGGAAGTGCTTCACTTGCAACATATAAAACTTTCATACTTTTATTTAGCCACCTTTCTGATTATGTATTTATCTTCTTTTACATCAGTTGTACGGATTCCGTCAAGATATCTCTTTTCAGAAACAAACTGATAACCTTTGGGAAGTGTAATTTTACCCTTTGATTTTTCGGGAGCAGTAATTGTAAGGATAATATTTTCGTTTTCTCTTTCCCATTTCACTTCAACACGACCGGCTACTGTGTCATAGTGAGCTTTAGCAAATGAAAGTCTTTCAATGAAATAGGGGTGAACGTGATATTCGTTTACATCACGTCTGAGAGGATTGATTTCAAGACCTGCAATTCTCTTGATGAAGAAGTTGCTGATGTCACCGAAGAAGTGATGGTTGAGAGAATTCTGCTGATAGTCAAAATAGTTTTCCCACAAAGCAGTAGCACCGAATGTAACAACAGGATAAACGTATGAGGGATAATCAGGACGTGTAATCATGTTAAGTGCAAGTTCAGTTTCTCCTGCCATTGCCAGAACATGGAAAATTACTCTGTTTCCAAGATATCCGCAGTCATAGTGACCGTCTTTTTCTTCAATGAATTCAAGAAGACGTTTTACTGCTGCAGGTTTTTCTGCTTCTTCAAAGACATTGTAGAAAATGCACATTGCCTGAGAAGTCTGACAGTTGCCTCCTGCAGTCATTGTTGTAAAATCAATGTACTGTTCACGCAAATTTTTACGTGTTTCTTCGTAAATTCCCTTTGCAAATGACTGCTGTAAGGTCATGCCAACTTCGCCGAAAAGGTAAGCGGCTTTTTCGCAGATTGACATTACCATAATACTGTCTGTCAGTTCAAGGGGAGAGAGATAATCTCCTGCACCTCTGCCTGCAGGACACCAGTCACCGAGTCCCCAACAGAACAGTCCGTTTTCATTACGTCTTGTTGTGAGATAATCAAGATATCTCATTATACCGTGAGCACTTTCTTTTATCATTTCCTTATCGCCACGGTAAATGTATGTGTAGTAGGGGAGATATACAATAATTCTGTCCCATGCAGGACCGTTACCCCAATGATAACCCCAACCGCCTGTGGGAACAATACCGGGCAGTTCACCACGTTTGTTGAGGGCTTTGCAGATGTTTCTTTCCCATTCACGGAAGCTTTTTTCAGTTGCAAAGTTCATTGTCATATATTCTGATGAATATGATGCATCGCCTGTCCATCCGTTTTTCTCACGGTGAGGACAGTCTGTGGGGAAGTAATAGAAGTTACTCTTTGCAGAACGGATTGTGATTTTCTGAAGGTAGTTTATCATTTCGTCAGAACATTCAAAAGAGCCTCTGTCCTCAAAATCTGAGTTCATTTCCAGGAAAGTAACAAGTTCTTCTGTTGCCTGTTCTTTTGTAATACCGCTGACGTGGCAGTACTGACAACCATGGTATGTGAAAGAGGGGATGAATTCTTCAACGCCCTCACCCTTACAGATGTAAACATCTCTCTGACCGTATCCTGTGGGATAGAAAACACCAACGTTATTGCACTGTGAAGTGCCGTCTTCGTTTAAAAATTCAATTGCCTGAAGAATAATTCTCTGACCTTTTTCACCTTTTACACGGAGTTTGAAAACACCTGCAGTGTTAACGCCGAAATCGTAAAGGTAACCCGCTGTGTCTTCAAAGAAAGTCTGATAGTTAACAGAAGTTACAAGGGGAGTTTTTTCTGCATCGCTGAGTCTTGTGTCAAAATCACTCTTTTTATATTTAAGGAGATTTTCTTTGATGCTGACAGGCTTAATTTCTCTCTGCACACGGATAGGCTCAGCTTCGCAGATTC
This sequence comes from Clostridia bacterium, assembly GCA_017520635.1. Taxonomy (GTDB): domain Bacteria; phylum Bacillota; class Clostridia; order Oscillospirales; family Acutalibacteraceae; genus SIG575. The sequence goes on along the minus strand of JAFXFI010000100.1, from coordinate 27,362 downwards.
TGCATTCGCCTCTGGGAATTTCTGCAAAAATTGCATTTGTCCATTCTGAGTCATCAAAGCCTTTGTCACACCATCCCTCAACTTCTTTGTTTGCATCGTAGAAGCAACCGCTTCTCAGGTCGTCAAAGAAAATGGGAGAGGGGGCACATTTCCAGCTTTCGTCTGTGTCAAAAAGCTCTCCGTCAAAATCCAGTCTGAGTGCAAGCTTGGGAGCTGAACGGAATTTAGCAATGTGGAAATCCCACACACCGCCACCGGGACAGTTCTGCATACCGTTGCCGAGAATTGCACCGATAACATTTTCACCTTCGTCAAGTAAATCAGTTACGTCATACTTGTCGAAATAAACATAGTCATCAGAATTTGAGATATATGGTGCAAGGTAGCCTTTTGTAATCTCCTTGCCGTTTACAAAAAGTCTGTAGAAACCAAGACCGCTGACGGTGATTTCTGCGTTCTCAGCCTTTTTGTCAAAGTTATATGTTTTTCTCAGATAGGGTGCAGGAACATGTTTTTCGTAAGTGCCGTAAACTCTGTTCGCTGCAATAAATTTAGGATATTCTGTCATGTGTTTTACCTCACAATTCAGGTTTGTCTGTGAAAGTAATAAACGGTTCGCATACTTTATCGCTTTCAAAAACTTCGATTATATTGTCACCTTTTTTAAGTAAAGGAGCAGGAACATAAAGTGTTTTCTGAGGTCCTGCAGAGTTATAGAATCTACCGATGTTGAAGCCGTTTACTTTTACGAAACCTTTTTCAAAACCGTCTGTACGGATGAACGTGTCGCAAGGTTCATCAGTTGTGAGAATACCTTTGAAAAATCCGGGCACAGACATTTCTTTTTTATATTCAAGCTTTGATAAATCATCAAATGTAAGGGGATATATGTCCCAACCGAAGTGAGCACGGAGATTAAGTCTTGCTTCGCCGATAATTCCCTTGAATTCTCTCTGGATTTCAATGCCGTAATTCACTCTGCCCATGTTTTCAACAAGTACGTCAATGTGAAGTGTTTCATCGGGTTTGATTTTTACGGGGAATTTATCGTTATCAGGTCTGCTTCTTTCAATTTTCCCCATGTATTTTCCGTCAAAGAAAACAAGTGCTCTGTCACGGATTTCATCAAATTTCAGTTCAAGGTTGTCATCATCATAGAGAGGCCCTTTAACATCTGTTGAATAAAGAATGTAGCCGAAATCCTGACCTACCTGCTCCATTGTCTGAGGAGCAACGCTTCTGATTTTAGTTGACAGATTGTCAAGGTTATCAAAGAGGGGAGCAAACTCAGTCATGGTGAGCTTGCCGTAAGCCTTTTTCTTTGTGTCGGAAACATCAAGAGAAATTTTTTCTCCCGTAAATTTTTCAACGGCTTTTTTTACTGCAAAATATTTTTCGGTCATGTCACCTGCTTCACTCAGAGGTGCGTCGTAGTCATAGCTTGTAACGGTAGGCTCGTAAGCACCGTCATAGCAGTTTGCACCGTTTGAAAAGCCAAAGTTTGTCCCGCCATGGAACATATAGAAGTTTACACTTGCACCTAATTCAAGCATTCTTTCAAAGTCAGTAACTGTTGAAGAAGAATCTCGCTCGTGGTGAATGTCATACCAATGGTCAAACCATCCGTTCCAGAATTCACAGCACATCATTGGCTGATTGGGACGGAATTCTTTGAGCTTTTTGAAATTTTCATCCGGGTGTGAGCCGAAGTTTGCAGTGGCGAGATATTCATCAAGTGTACCACCTGTGAACATCATATCGCAAGGTCCGTCTGATGTGAAGAAGAAACAGTCAAGGTCACATTTTTTATAAATGTCAACAATTGCCTGTAAGTATTCTTTGTCATCACCGTAGCTTCCGTATTCATTTTCAATCTGCACGGCAATAACATTACCGCCGTTTGAAGCAAGGTGAGGTCTTATCTGTTCAAAGAATGCCTTGTAATATCTTTCAACCTTTTCAAGGAAAAGCTTGTCGTTACATCTCAGGTGCATTCCTTTGTAGTTGAGGAGCCAAGAGGGAAGTCCGCCCATTTCCCATTCAGCACAGATGTAGGGACCCGGTCTTAAAATAACATTAAGCCCTAAGTCTGCTGCAGTCTGAATAAATTTTGAAACGTTCAGATTTCCGCTGAAATCAAACTCGCCTTCTTTTCTCTCGTGGAAATTCCATGGAGAATAAGTTTCAACACAGTTGAAACCACAGTTTTTAAGTTTTTTCAGTCTGTCTTCCCAATATTCTTCAACAACTCTGAAATAGTGTATAGTACCTGAAAGGATGGTGAATTTCTCACCATCCAACAGGAAGTTATTATTATCGTAGGTTAACTTTTTAGCCATGTCAGATTACGATATCCTTTCCGATATAGACAGGGTAGGTTGATGCACCTGCAAGACGTTTGTTAGGTCTGAGAACAACAAGCTTGTCAGCAATGACATTTTCAATCTGAGCACCTTCGCTGATGTAAGAATCCTGCATTACGATACAGTTTTTAACAACTGCACCTTTTGCAATTCTTGCACCACGGAAAACAATTGAATTTTCAACAGTACCGTCAATAACGCATCCGTCTGCAATAAGTGAATTTTTAACATTTGATTCAAGTCCGTAAATTGCAGGCATGTCGTCACGTGTTTTTGTAAGAACAGGATTGTTTTTATCAAAAAGTGCTTTCATGTTTTTTGGTTCAAGGAGCATACGGCTGATATCGAAATAACTCTGGAGAGAGTCAATTGTTTCAAAGAAGCCTTCTGCTTCAAGACCGAAAATTTTGAGTTTGCTTACATTTTTAAGGAAAACATCTTTTTCGAGTGAACGGAGATTAAGACTTCTTGCTTCTGTAATAAGCTTTTCAAGAAGTGCCTTTCTCATGAGAATGATGTTACCTGAATATTTACCTTCTCCGTCGGGTTCGTCAGGAACGGTAATTCCTGTGATGCGGTTGTCATCATTTATGTCAAAGCACATCATGTTTGCAAGATGGGGGATTTTACCTTCCTTATAAATGATAGAAATGTCAGCATCTTTTTCATCGTGGAACTTCATCAGCTTTTTCAGGTTGATGTTGTAAACCACATTACAGTCTGAAAGAATAACATATTCTTCTTTTGAATACTGAAGGAATTTTGAAATACCTTCAAGAGCACTGATTTTGCCTTTATAAACACCTGACTGAGCCTCGTGGAAAGGAGGAAGAATGAACATACCTTCTCTTTTTCTTGAAAGGTCCCAGGGTTTACCTGTTCCCAGGTGGTCCATAAGTGACTGATAGTTTGATTTTGTAATAATGCCGACTTTTGAAATTCCGCTGTTTACCATTGAGGAAAGGGGAAAGTCAATAAGGCGGTAACGTGAACAGAAGGGAACAGAGCCCATTGCACGAAGTGAAGTGATTTCGCTCAGAGCTGAGTCATAAGCATTTGAAAAAATTATACCAAGAACATTATTGGCTCTCATTATTCCTTACCTCCTACATCATTTGCTACCTGCTCTTTTGGGAGTGCTTTTGCGCCTTTGCCGATTGTAACATTGCTGCCTACAACTGCAACACCCCAGTCTTCAAGGTTTGCCATTGCTTCGGGTCTCTCACCTACAACAGCGTTTTCTTCTACAACTGCATCTTCAGCCACGATTGCATACTGAACAACTGCACCGGATTTAACTGTTGTACCGGGCATGATAATAGAATCTTTTACCACGGCACCTTTTTCAATGTTGACGTTTGCAAAGAGTATTGAGAAGTCAACGGTGCCTTCAATCATACATCCCTCAGAAATAAGTGAGTTCTGAATCTGTGCATCGGGAGAAATGTAATGAGGAGGAGCGGCAGGGTTACGGGAATAAATTTTCCAGTCGTCATCATTGAGGTCAAGGTCAACCTTGGGATTGAGAAGGTCAAGGTTTGACTCCCACAGAGAGTCAATTGTACCAACGTCTTTCCAGTAACCGTCAAAGAGGTAAGCGTAAAGATTTTCACCGGCTTCATGCATTGCGGGGATAACGTCCTTACCGAAGTCGTTGCTTGAACCCTCTTTGTTTTCATCGTCAATGAGATATGCACGGAGCTTTGACCATGTAAAAACATAAACACCCATTGAAGCTTTGTTTGATTTGGGCACCTTGGGTTTTTCTTCAAAGGCTGTGATTTTACCGTCATCGTTTACGAACATAAGACCGAAACGTGATGCTTCTTCCCACGGAACCTCAAGCATTGCAATTGTACATGCAGCGTTCTTTTCTTTGTGGTACTGGAGCATTTTGTTATAGTCCATTTTGTAGATATGGTCACCTGAAAGGATAACTACATATTCAGGGTCATATTTGTCAATAAAATTAATGTTCTGATAAATTGCGTTAGCAGTACCCTTGTACCATGATGTGCCTTCAATCTGCTGATAGGGAGAAAGGATATGCACACCGCCGTTTGTTCTGTCAAGGTCCCAGGGCTCACCGTTTCCGATGTAATCGTTCAGCTCAAGGGGCTGATACTGAGTGAGAACACCGACTGTGTCAATGCCTGAGTTAACGCAGTTTGAAAGGGGGAAGTCAATAATACGGTATTTACCGCCGTAAGGAACGGCAGGTTTTGCAATGTTTTTTGTAAGAATGCCGAGACGGCTTCCCTGTCCGCCGGCAAGAAGCATTGCGATACATTCTTTTTTACGGGCCATGATTTATGCCTCCTTAGAAGATTTATTGGAATTTTTATTTTTTCTTTTTATTGGTGCCTTGAGATAAATTACACTGTTACCGGGAAGGTCAAGTGTAATTGAATTTTCAAATGAATGAAGAGGCTTTTTGACGGATTTGATTTTACCCTTTGAACCTGTGCCTTCACCGCCGAATTCTTCATCGTCTGAATTGAAAACTACCTCATAGGTGCCTGAACGGTTCACACCGATTTTATAGTTTTCGCGTCTGACAGGTGTGAAGTTGCAGACACAGACAATTTCTCTGTCCTTTTCATCACGTCTTACAAAGGCTATTACCGAGTTGTCAACGTCATCGCTTGATATCCAGTAAAAACCTTCCCAACTGTAATCTATCTGCCAGAAAGCGGGATTATTTTTGTAAAATTCGTTGATTTTCTTAAAGTAATTTTTCAGCTGAGCATGACGTTCATAGCCGAGAAGCAACCAGTCAAGTCCCTGTTCGTAGTTCCATTCAATGAACTGACCGAATTCCTGACCCATGAACATAAGCTTTTTGCCGGGATGAGCTATCATGTAGCCGATAAAGGAACGTACTCCTGCAAACTTTTCGTCATAATCACCCGGCATTTTACCGATAAGTGAGCATTTACCATGGACAACTTCATCATGAGAAATGGGGAGAATGAAGTTTTCGGAAAATGCATAGAAGAAAGAGAAAGTAAGACAGTTGTGGTTGTACTTTCTTGAAAGACCGTTTAAGGAGAAATATCTCAGACAGTCGTTCATCCATCCCATGTTCCACTTAAAGTTGAAGCCAAGTCCGCCTATGTCTGTAGGCTTGGTAACAAGAGGCCATGCGGTACTTTCTTCGGCAACCATAAGGATGTCGGAATAGTCTCTGAAAATAAGCTGGTTGAGTTTTTTCAGAAAATCCACAGCCTCAAGGTTTTCATTGCCACCGTATTTATTTGCAATCCATTGACCGTCATCTCTGCCGTAGTCAAGATAAAGCATTGATGCTACCGCGTCAACACGCAGTCCGTCGATGTGATATTTGTCAAGCCAGAACATTGCACTCGAAATGAGGAAGGATTGAACTTCGTTTCTGCCATAGTCAAAAACACGTGTTCCCCACTGATAGTGTTCGCCTTTTCTCGGATCTTTGTATTCGTAACAGGCTGTGCCGTCAAACTCGTAAAGTCCGTGAGCATCTTTCGGGAAGTGAGCAGGAACCCAGTCCATAATAACACCGATACCTGCTTCATGGCATTTGTCAACAAAGTACATAAAGTCTTCCGGAGTACCGTAGCGTGAAGTGGGAGCAAAGTAGCCTGTAGCCTGATAACCCCATGAACCGTCAAAGGGATGCTCATTAAGAGGCATCAGTTCAATGTGGGTGTAACCCATATCCTGAACGTAAGGAATAAGCTCGTTTGCAATATCTCTGTAGGAAAGGAAGTTTCCGTCCTCATGTTGCTTCCACGAACCTAAGTTTACTTCGTAAATGTTTACGGGGCTTGAATAAACGGAGGTTTCTTTTCTCTTTTTGAGCCACTTTCCGTCAGTCCATTTAAAACCGTTAATATCATAAACCTTAGTTGCATTCTGAGGACGTGTTTCAAAATGAAAACCGTAGGGGTCGCTTTTCATAAGAACCCTGCCGTCGGAGGAAATGATTCTGTATTTGTAGTTGTCGAAAATTTTCACATTGTCTGTTCTTATTTCCCACACACCGCCGCCGCTTATCCTCTGCATCTGATGGCTTGTATCATTCCACGAGTTAAACTCACCTGTCAGATAAACTTCACGGGCAGTAGGTGCCCACACTCTGAATACGTAAGAGTCATCTTCTTTATGACATCCTAAGTATTCGTAGGCCTTGGCATTATTGCCCTGATGGAAAAGATAAAGCGGTACATTATTTTCTTTCATTTTATCCTTCCTTTCAACTGAACATAATTCAACAAATCTATCTTATCAAAAAAGATATAAAATTTCAATAGTTTTTGCACATATTTATCAAAAAAATTCATTTGACTCTTAGGGCGGTTTGTGTAGTTTGTTAGAAACAATTGGAAAAAATCAAAATAGTATGAATTTTATCGTTTTATGAAAAAGGGTTGTCAAATCTGAGCTTTTTTGATAATATATCTGTATTATGAAATACGAGGTGTATTTATGAAATATGAAGCAAATTGGGAGTCTCTGACTTCAAGACCTGTTCCTCAGTGGTTTCAGGATGCAAAATTCGGCATTTTCATCCATTGGGGACTTTATTCTGTTCCTGCATTCTGCTCAAGAACGGATTATGCAGAGTGGTACGGCCATCAGATTGCCACAGGATGGGAACCCAGCACATCCTTCCACAAGAAAACTTACGGCGAAAATTTCAAATACGAAGATTTTGTCAAAGATTTCAAAGCAGAACTTTTTGATGCCAAAGAATGGGCAAGTCTTTTTGAAAGAGCCGGTGCAAAATACATAAATCTTGTTTCAAAGCACCATGACGGCTTCTGTCTTTTTAAGAGCGATTACGCATGGAACTGGAACAGCGTTGATGTAGGTCCTCACAGAGACTTTTGTCAGGAGCTTAAAGATGCGCTTGCAGAAACTGATGTAAAATTCGGTGTTTATCATTCAGTTTATGAGTGGTTCAATCCTATTTATCTTCGCAATCCCGAAGAATATGCAGTTGAACATCTTATTCCCATGTTAAAAGAACTTATTGAAAAATATCAGCCTGCAACACTTTTCACAGACGGTGAATGGGATCAGACAAGTGATGTGTGGCATTCAACAGAGTTTTTACAGTGGCTTTACAACGAAAGCTCAGTAAAGGATTTCATCGTTCCAAATGACCGTTGGGGTAAGGAAACAAGAGGTCGTCAGGGCGGTAATTTTACAACCGAATACGGTTTCATTGAAGCAGGCAGAAAAATTGAAGACGCTGACTGCGACAGATATTTTGAAGAATGCCGTGGTATCGGACATTCATTCGGTTTCAACAGAGTGGAACAGCTTGAAGATTATCTTACAGGCGAAGAGCTTATCACAACTCTTGTTGACCTTGTAAGTAAGGGCGGTAACTTCCTTCTTAACGTAGGTCCTGCAGCAGACGGCATAATTCCCGTAATCATGCAGGAAAGACTTCTTGAAATAGGAGATTGGCTGAAAATCAACGGTAAAGGTATTTATGCCAGCCGCAGACTTCAGTTCAGTAAACAGGAAAATGTATGGTATACAACAAAAGATGATGCTGATTACGTGTTTATCAAGAAATATCCTTTCGGAGAAATTGTTCTTGAAGATTATGCATATTCTCCTGATAAGAAAGTTACACTCATGGGAAATGAGGATGTAGAAATTCAGACTGCAGATGCAGATGGCAAGATGAAGCTCATCTTCCCCGTAGTAAATCCTGAAATTATTAAATCAAAACATATATGGGGAATTGAAATTAAGTAAGAAGTAAGAGTGAAGAAGTAAGAGGTTCGGGTCTGCGACGCGATTGTATTTTATCGCACCGATTAAAACCTCGTAGGGGTCATTCACGAATGACCCGTAATAAATTTTCAAGAAACCTGCCGGGCGATTCGTGAATCGCCCCTACGAAAAATCTCATAAAACCAATGGCTTTACCGTAGGGGACGGGTTTCCCGTCCCGAAGATGATGAATATAAAAAATGCCTACCGAAAATCGGTAGGCATAAATTTTTAATTAAATCAGTCTGCTGTGTAAGGCATAAGAGCAACCTGACGAGCACGTTTGATAGCTGTTGTAAGCTCTCTCTGGTGTTTTGCACAAGTGCCTGTTACTCTTCTGGGGAGGATTTTAGCTCTGTCGGAAGTGAACTTACCGAGCTTTGCAATATCCTTGTAATCGATTTCAGTTGTCTTATCTACACAGAAAGCACAAACCTTTTTACGGCCCTTTCTGTTAGGACGCTGTGATTTATCAAAAGCCATGTGATTTACCTCCTTAAAAAATTATGTGTTCCAAAAACTTAGAACGGAAGATCATCGTCACCCTGAAGTTCCTCAAAGTCTGAAGCTGCAGCAGTTGAGAAAGAAGCTGCAGGAGCAGAGTAGGGAGCATTAGCCGGAGCTGAAGATGCGCCTGTTTCACTCTTTGAACCGCAGAAGCTTGCGTTTGCAACAACAACATCTGTAGCAACACGTTTGTTGCCGTTCTTATCCTCGTAATTTCTTGTCTGAAGAGAACCTGTTACGGCAATCATCTGACCTTTACGGAAATAAGAAGTGATGAATTTTGCTGTCTGACGCCAAGCAACGCAGTTGATGAAATCAGTCTGACGTTCTTCACCCTGACGAACGTAACCTCTGTCGATGGCGATAGAGAAAGATGTTACCTCAATACCTGTACTTGTCTGACGAAGCTCAGGGTCAGCGGTAAGTCTTCCCATAAGAACAACATTGTTAAGCATAGTTTAATACCTTTCCTTTCGTGTTATCCTTATTTTCTTACTGTGAGGATACGAAGTACGCCATCAGTAATTTTTGCACGACGGTCGAGTTCAGCGATGAATTCGGGTTCTGCAGAGAAGTTTGTAACTACATAGAAACCTTCAGCTTCATCATCAATGAGATAAGCGAGCTTACGTGTGCCCCACTCATCTACAGAGTTGATTGTGCCGTTCTTTTCAATGAGAGCCTTAAACTTTTCATAGAGAGCCTGTGCGCTTTCTGTACCGTTTGCAACTGAGAAAACCAACATGGTTTCATAGCTGTTTGCTGCCATTATCAAGCACCTCCTTCTGGTCTTAGTGGCCCTGTCCTGTTTCTGACAGAGCAAGGATAGTCACACAAAAACATCATGCGACAGTTTTATATTATAGCAGTAAAGTTACTTGTTGTCAAGATACTTTACAATACGTTCATTTATAATTTTCAATTAAGTCTTGTATTTTTACTGTGAATATTGTACAATAATTACCATGAAAAATAAATATAAGGAGAATTTTACTTATGGATTCAGGCAATTTTAACATGCCGGGCGGATTTACTCACATCTACAATAAAGATGAAGTAGTCATTCCTCCCGAAAAAGCAGGCAAGAAGGTTGTTATCAACGTTATCCTTTCACTTCTTGTTGCAGCAGTAGGCTACTATGTCATGCTTCCTGCATTTAACCTCAAGGATATCAAGCTTTATTTCTGGCTGGGACTTGTTGCCATTTCTTACCCTGTGTTCTCATTCTTCACAAGTAAGGCACTTATGCGTCCCGAATACATGCCATACGTAAAACGCAACACACTCATTCCCGGTGCAATAGTCTGTGTGCTTGTTGCTTTTGTTGTAGTCGGTTCACTTGTTTCTTCCGTTATCTTCAGAGCAAAGGATTTCAGTCAGATTATCACTGTTGAAGAAGGCAATTTCACGGAAGAATTTGAAGAATTGGATTTCAATTCTGTTCCTATGCTTGATGAAGATTCCGCAAAAAACCTTGGCGGTAAACAGCTTGGTGAACTTTCAGAATATGTTTCACAGTACGAAGATGCAGAAAATTACACACAGATTAACTACAAAGGCAAGCCTGTACGTGTAACAAGCCTTAAATATGCAAATATTATAAAATGGTTTACAAACCGTTCTCAGGGTGTTCCTGCATATATGGTGGTTGATATGTCAACACAGAAGGTAGATGTTGTAAAGCTCAAAGAGATAGGTATGGAAAATATCAGATATTCTCCATACGAGCATTTCGGAAGACTTCTTGCACGTCATCTCCGCTTTGAATATCCCACTTTCCTTTTTGATGAACAGGCAACCTTTGAAATTGACGATACAGGCAGACCTTACTGGGTTTGTCCCAGAATGGATAAAACAGTCGGTCTTTTCGGCGGTGACGATGTAATCGGCGTTGTGCTTGTTGATGCAACAACAGGTGAAAGTACCTATTATGATATCGAAACTGCAAAAACAGATAAAAACCTTCAGTGGATTGACAGAATTTATTCTGCCACACTTATTTCTCAGCAGTACGACTATTTCGGTCAGTACAGCGGTGGCTTTTTCAACTCCGTTCTCGGTCAGAAGGACGTAAAAATTACAACTCAGGGCAGTAACTACATTGCTCTTAACGATGATGTTTACATGTACACGGGTGTTACATCAGTTACTACTGACAAATCAATTATAGGTTTCATTCTCTCAAATCAGAGAACAAAAGAAACAAAGTTCTTCAAACAGTCAGGTGCGGATGAATATTCTGCTCAGCAGTCTGCCGAGGGTTTGGTTGCCGACTTGAAGTATAAAGCAACATTCCCCTTGCTTATGAACATCGGTAATGAGCCTACATTCTTTATGGCTCTTAAGGATAATGAAGGTTATGTCAAGATGTATTCGCTTGTTAATGTTGAACAGTCACAGAAAGCGGTTAAAGCAGAAAAACTTGTTGATTGTCTTCAGGCTTACTACAACGAGATGGGTATTGAGGGCGATGCGAGAGAAGAACTTGATAAGCATGTGACTGATATTGACATTGACGGCACAGGCACTCCTTCAGAAAAAATTACAGCAGAAGGTGTTATCACGGACATCCGTTCAGCAGTTCTTGACGGTAACACTTATTACTATATTAAATTAGACAAATATGATGCTTACTTCTCAATTTCAGCAAAGAAATCAAATCTTGCAGTTATCCTCAATAAAGGGGATTCTGTAAAACTTACTGTAAAAACAACTGAGGGAACAATTGTAGAAGCAACATCAGTGGAAATGTAATTATGAAGATTTTAAAAAGTATTTCAAATTTTGGAGTAGAGATATTTCACGTTCTTGTTGCTGTTGTAATGCTTATTCCCATAATTGCAACAATGGGTAATGGTGACGAAGAAGGAACGGAAGTTTATGTTGACGAAAATATCACCAATCCTTATATCACAGAGTATGGCGAAGTTGACATTGCAGCACACAGGGGAGGTGCAGGTCTTGCACCTCAGAATACCCTTATGGCAATGGAAAGACTGATGGCTGACAGAGAAGCTTCAGGAGTGGACATTGCCGAATTCGATGTTCAGCTTACCAAAGACGGAAAGCTTGTTCTTATTCATGACCTGATGTATGATGATCTTTCAGATGCAACAGAGCTTTTCGGAAAGGAAAATATCTGGGTAAGCTCTCTCACTTATGAAGAAGCAAGACAGCTTAACATGGGTGAAAGATTCAAGCTTAATGGCGAAAAGCCGTTCAACGGTCTCAGAGGTGAGGATATTCCCGAAAACCTCCGTATTCCTCTTTGTGAAGATATTGTAGAATATATCGAAACAAATAGTGGAGAAAACAAGATGAACTATCTTGTTGAAGTGAAGTCTATGGGCCTCGATGGCAGAAAAGCAACGGATGAACTTTACAAGGTTGTCAAAGAATATGGTCTTGAGGGAAGATTTATGTGGTCAACCTTTGATCCATTTATTTCATCTCACATGGAAAGAAATTATCCTGAAATTCCACGCTCAGCAAATGCCCTTGAAACAGTTCAGTTCTATTTTTACGCAAGAATGGACTGGAACTTAGATGTTGCTTCTCCAAGCTATGAAGCACTTCAGGTACCCTACGGTTCAAGTGCTGTTGACGGACTTATTAATACAGGAACACGTCAGTTTTTAAACTATGCACACAAGAATAATATCTCAGTTCAGTACTGGACAATAAACGATGAAAATGAGCTGAGAGAGCTTGTAAGCAACGGTGCAGACTGTATTATAACAGATAATCCTCACTTTGTTACACAGGTTATGGGAACATCAGAACAGTAAAAAGTAAAATGAAAGAGTGCAGATTTCGAAATCTGCACTCTTTTTTTATGAGATTATTCAAAAATAACTTTTAATTCGCCGACACCACCGTTGATGTCGAGTTTGTTTTCACCGTCGCCGTAGTCAACTTCGTCTGCATAGCTTATGCCGTTGATTGAGGCAAGTCCTAAGCCTTTATCAATGTCAAGGTCATAGTTTTCTTCTCCACCGAGAAGTATCATTTCAACTGCACCTACACCGCAGTTAAGTTCACTTCTTCCTGTGATTTCTGCTCTGTAGTGAAGCTTTCCCATACCCATATCAAAGTTCAGGTTGTGTGTTTTACCATCACGTATTTCAATTTTACCCGCACCGCCTGTAATCTCGGTTCTTTCGGTTGAAAGCATTTTGTCAATGCCCACATTTCCTGCACCGAAATTCAGATCGATTTTTTCAGCGTTAAGAAGCTCTGCATTAAAAGCACCTGCACCTGTCGTGATTTTGATTTCTTCAAACATGCAGTCTTCAGGTATTGTGAGAACAAGCTCTGTCTTTTCAAGGGAGTCTATAATGCTCTTTGTGTTTTCCTCAACAACAAGTGTTCCGAAAACTTTTTTAACAGTTATGTCGCCGTTATCTGTTTCTGCATTTACTTCGTTTCCTGCTTTAATGATAAGATTTGTTCTTAAAAGCTTTATGCGTATTTTTTTGATTTCCTCGTGCTGTACATCTTCGATTTTGCCGTCTGATGTTGTAAGGTCAGTAAGCTTTGCAAGTGTTGTTACGCCTGAGATAACTCCTGCAGCTATACTTCCTATAAGACAGAATGCAAAAAGTATGGCAAGATATTTTATGATTTTCTGGAAAGTTGTCATTTGATGTCAGCTCCTCCGAAAATGCAGTTACCCGTGATGTAAAGCGTTACTGCACCGTTTACGGGCTTTGACATACGTTTGTCGCTTATACCACCGAAAATTGATGTGGTAGAGATTTTTACATTCACGTCAGGGGGTACAAGAATGTCAATTCCACCAAAAATTGCACTGATGTCAAGAACTGCACCGTCAGTAATTACTGCATTTCTCAGGTCGCATTTCATACCTCCGAAAACTGCGTTAACTTTTGCAGAGGTGAAGCTTTCACCGGAGAAATCAACGTCATTGCCTGAAAAAGTAGCAGCGTATTCCTTTGCAGGTGTGCCTGTTGCTTCTGCTTTCTGCTTTGCAGCTTTCACATCTTTGTTGAAAATATCTTTGAAGATGAGTTTAATGCCTACAAGGACAATGACAAAGGGGATTATGAGCTTTATTACGGCGCTGTCTTCAATAATGTCCTGACAAGCAAGGAAGAGAACGGAGCCTGTGAAAAGTCCTGCAATGCCCCATATTTTTTCTCTGTCTGCAATGATGCTGACAATTGACGGGAGGATAATGAAGAATGTCCACCAACCCTCAAACAAATCTTTCATGTCAATAACGTCAACAACGTCAAGGCCGATAAGAACGCCGAATGCTACAAGGATAACACCCCAGAGAATTCTTCTTGTGTTTTTCATAAAAACAACTCCTTTCAGAATTATTCTTTTTCTTTGATACCATAGAAATGGATGATATTCATGTCTTCTTCCATGTCAAGACCGTGTGAACCGCATTCACCGTCAATTTCATGACAGCCGTGGTCAGGAAGAAAACCGTAGAGAACATCGTGATTTTTCCATTCGGTTTTAATTTTATCAACAAGCACTTTGTAAAAAGCAATGTTGTGTCTGAGTGCTGATATTGATTCCTCAGACTCAGGTCCGAATTTGTGCATTGTACTGTCGTAATTACCGTTGTAAATTACGATAAGGTCATAAATGTCTTCGTCAATAAGTGAAAGAGCTTTTTCGTTAACCTCTTCAACTGTATCGTAAATGAAGTAATCCATATTTCTTTCGAGGAAAATACACGAAATACTGTCTCTTGAAGTTGAAACAATAGCACATTTTTTACCTGCTTTGATAAATGTATCGAAAATTGTGTTTACAGTCAGCACAGGCTTTTCGTATTTTTTTATGCCGTGAATTTCAGGCATTACTCCTGAATACATTGACGCAAAACAAACAGGTGTTACGCTGGGCATAACAGAAAGTACGGGCATTGCAATATCAGAAGATAATACTGCATCTGTAAAAAGCTCCGTGTATTTCTGATAAAGCCATAGGGCTACAGCATCAGGGTTGTAGAGAACTGCTCTGTCAGCGTTTCGTGTGCCTAGTTTTTTGTTTTTAAGTGAGATTAAAATGGGATTTATGTGTTCACTTTTTTCTATTCCCATAATTTCTGCTACAGTCTGTGCTACTGTAGTAAGACAGACAGAATTTCTTATTTCTGACATTTTATTTAGCTCCTTCTCCTGAAACAAAGCAACTAAGGGTGTTGTCATTTGCAAAGCTGAAAACACCGTTTGTACCGAAAATCATGTGTTCAAGAAGCTCTATTTCAAAATATTCAAGTTGGTTTTTAATTGTGTTTGTTGTGTTTATATCAGCCTTTGACGGAGTAAAATCCGAAACGGGATGATTGTGTGCAACGGCAACGTAAGATGCGCTGAATGTGATTGCTTCGCGTACAATGTCTTTTGAATTGACGCGGAAGCCGTTTTCATTTCCGTAACCGAATTCTCTGAGAGCACGGAGTCTCAGACCACTGTCAAAGAATGCCGCAATAAGTTTTTCTTTCTGCTGGCCAATGAAAAAGGGCTTGAAGAGATTCAGAATTTTGTCACCGTTGTCAAAGGGCGTTTTTTCGATTTTGGTACGCTCATAGTAAGATGAAATATCCTTTATTGAAGCAATGAAAACTGCCGAATTAAGACTGAGTCCGCCTTTTTCCATCAATTCCTCTGCAGTTGCATCAAATACATTTTCCAATGAGCCGAATATGTTGATCAGATCGTGTGCCATAGGATTTGTATCTTTCTGAGGAACGGTGTGAAAAAGAAGAAATTCAAGAATTTCATGCGGTTGGAAATTTTTAAGACCACCTGCAACAATTTTTTCTCGGACACGTTCTCTGTGTCCCTTGTGTAGGTTCTGATTAGCCATGGCGTGATAAACTCCCGTGAGATTTATTTTTGTCCGTAGTAGGCATTTTTGCCGTGCTTTCTGAAATAATGCTTGTCGGAAAGCACCTGAGGTGCAGGTGACAGCTGAGGGGAAAGAATTACTGTTTTGAGAGCCATTTCGGCAACCTCTTCAAGTACAACTGCATTGTGAACTGCTTCGTCTGCATCTTTGCCCCAGGTAAAAGGTCCGTGAGAACGGCAGAGAATTGCAGGCATTTCTTCAGGGTCAATGTTCTTTTCTTCAAGAGTTTCAATAATAACAAGACCTGTATTTTTTTCGTATTCGCCGTTTATTTCGTCTGCAGTCATCTGTCTTGTGCAGGGGATATCTCCGTGGAAATAGTCGGCGTGTGTTGTGCCGAAAAACGGAATGCCTCTGCCTGACTGTGCCCATGAAGTTGCATTGTTTGAGTGTGTATGAGTGATACCGCCGATTGAGGGGTATTTTTTGTAAAGCTCTAGGTGTGTAGCTGTGTCTGATGAAGGTGAAAGGTCACCTTCAATTTTGTTGCCATCAAGGTCAAGAACAACCATTTTTTCAGGTGTAAGCTCATCGTAATCAACACCGCTGGGCTTTATTACAACAAGACCCCGACGTCTGTCAATTCCGCTTACATTACCCCATGTGTATGTAATAAGTCCTCTTGTCTGCAATTCAATATTCGCCTTGCAGACCTGTTTTTTTAATGTTTCAAGCATATTCTGAATACCTCTTAACCGTAAATTGACTTACCAAGCATAAGGTCGCGTTTCAGCGAACGGATGTCCGTTTTTTCATCAATGTAAACTACTTCAATACCCATTGCTTCACCCCATGCGCCTAACTGTTCTGCGGTAAGGTCGTAAGTGAATGCTGTGTGATGTGCACCGCCTGCAATGAGCCAGCTTTCAATTCCTGTGTAGAAATCAGGTTCAGGAGTCCAGAAAGCAGATGCAACCGGGAGATTTGGCATATCCTTTTCTGTTTTTGTACAATTTACAGAACTGATAATAAGTCTGAAGCGTGTGCCGAGGTCAATAAGTGATGCGGCAATACCTTTGCCTTCTTTTGCTGTAAAAACAAGACGCGCAGGGTCTTCTCTGTTACCCATTGAAAGGGGTTCGGCTTTAACACCGATTTTTCCGTCAGCAATTGAAGGACAGATTTCAAGCATGTGAGCCTGAAGAATTCCTTCTTTGCCGGGAACAAGATTGTATGTATAGTCTTCAAGCATAGATGTGCCCTTTGCATCCTTTTTGCCTGCAGTCATAACCTTCATAAGTCTTACCATTGCGGCAACCTTCCAGTCGCCCTCAGCACCGAAGCCGTAGCCTTTTTCCATAAGACGCTGAATTGCAAGGCCGGGAAGCTGTTTAAGGTTTCCTAAATCATCAAAGTGAGTTACGATTGCGTGGTAATTTTTTTCTTCAAGGAATCTCTCGAAGCCGATTTCAATTTTAGCCTGTTCTTTTACATGACGGCGGAAGGTTTCGTCGTCTTTGTCACCCTGAAGCATTTCGTATTTTTCGTAATATTCGTCAACAAGTTTGTCAGCGTCTTCGTCGCTTACATCACTTACATATTTTTCAATATCGTTTACGGAATAAGTGTCGATTTCCCAACCGAATTTAATTTGTGCTTCAACCTTGTCACCCTCAGTAACTGCAACGTTTCTCATGTTATCTGCAATTCTGAGAACACGGATTGAACTGCTTTCAGCAATACCTACTGCAGTTGTCATCCATGAAGCAATTTTGTTCTGAACGTTTTCGTTTTTCCAATGTCCCACAACAGTTGTACGGGCAATTTCCATTCTCGACAGAATGTGAGCATATTCTCTGTCACCGTGAGCAGACTGATTTTCATTCATGAAATCCATGTCAATTTCATCGTAGGGGATTTCTTCATTGAACTGTGTGTGGAAATGAAGCAAGGGCTTGTTAAGCTCTTTCAGACCGATAATCCATGATTTTGCAGGTGAGAAGGTATGCATCCAAGTTATAACACCTGCACACTCAGGGTCAAGGTTTGCTTCGTTGAAGGTTTTTCTGATAAGTTCATTTGTAATGAGAGTAGGCTTCCATACGATTTCAAAGGGGAATTTTCCTGACTTGTTGAAGCAGTCAACGATCTTCTGTGAATGTGAAGCTACATGTTCCAGACATTCATCACCGTAAAGGTCCTGAGAACCTGTAAGAAACCAGAATTTATATTTTTTCAGTGCTTTCATCTGAATTACCTCCGTCTGATATATTTTCTTCTTTTTCATCGTTTTTCCAGATGTGAATTACGCCCTCGTCGTTGAGGAGTTTAATAAGAATTATTGTAAGCGGTACCATGAACATACCGATAATTCCGAATACCTTGAGACCGATATACATTCCCATAATTGTAAGGAATGGAGGGAGTCCCAACTGACCTGCCACAAGCTTCGGCTCAATGAACTGACGCATTACAGTTATGAATATATAAAGAACAAGAACTCCGATGCCCATGGGGATGTCCCCTGAAATAAATGAATAAAGAGACCATGGAAGCAAAATTGTACCTGTTCCGAGTACCGGGAAAATGTCAACAATTGCAGTGATTATTGCAATGAAGAAAACCCAGCTTCCTTTATAAATATCAAAAAGCTTAAGTACACTGAGACCCAGGAACATTTCGCAGAATGTAACAAGGATAATAAGTATATATGCCTTGATAAGATTTTTGAAAGATGTTGTGACAATTTTTTTTGCTTTTGAGAAATTTTCACTTTTTCCTGCAAACTGTCTTTTGACAAATTCAGAAAGATTATCATAATCTGAAGCCATGAAAACACAGGCGAAAATCGAAACAACAACTGCGATCAGGGCTGAGGGAATCTGCTTTGCTGTGTCAACAACTCCGCTTGTAAGGTCTGAAATTGCAGAAAGGTCAACCTTGCCGAGCAGTGATGATACTTTTGAAAGCTTAGGTAAGCTTTCTGCAAATTCATCTGACTGGGATGTGAGAATGTTTTTTGCCGTTTCGATAAATGAATCTACATTTGCGTTTATCATTTCTTCAACAGAAGAAGGCAGAAATGTAATTCTGTCTGCGATCCATAAATCTGCCTTATCAAGGAAGTTGGGAAGGTCTCCGAATTTCCTTACAAGGAAAGATGCAAAACCCTGAATTCCGTCCCAAAGCTTGACTCCGAGGAGCGAAATTAGTGTGCCCAATGCTATGACAAGCAGAAGTATCATAATTCCTGAAACAAGACCTTTTTTCAGCTTGGTTTTGCGGGAAATGAAGTTGATGGGCCTCTGCATTATCATCGCTACAACAAATGCGAGAATAAAAGGAAAGAAAAGCCCGAATGCATATTTCATAAAGCCGTAAAACAAAGTAAGAAGCAATGCATAATATATTATGTTGATAATTGTTTTTCTTTTTCTTTCTGTTGCTGTAAGCAAAACCACAACCTCCTATATAATAAAAATTGTATATAACATAAGTATTTAGTTTATTTTATACCATTTAAAGCAAAAAGACAATGTTTTATTTATAAATTTAACAAAAATTAAAAACTTTTCTCATAACTCTTTATTTGCTTGACTTATTATGTTATAATACCCTTATTATAATCCGAAATTGTTTGTATTTGAAAGGAAGATATAAGTGTATATAGCAATTATGGGACACGGCGTTGTAGGCAGCGGTGTGGCGGAAGTCATAAGTAAAAACAACAGCCTGATAGTAAAACATAACAATCTTGATTTTCTCGAAGTCAAGCATATCCTTGACCTGAGAGAATTTCCCGAGCTTTCATACAGCGATAAGTTCACAAAGAATTTTGATGATATCCTGAATGATGACGAGGTTAAAATCGTTGTTGAAACGATGGGCGGTCTTAATCCTGCATACAAGTTTGTTAAAGCTTGTCTTGAAGCAGGTAAGAGCGTTGTGACATCAAACAAAGAGCTTGTTGCAGCACACGGTTGGGAACTTCTTAAAATCGCTGAGGAAAAGAATATCAACTTCCTCTTTGAGGCATCTGTAGGTGGCGGTATTCCCGTTATCAGACCTATTTCAAGATGTATGGCTGCAAACGAAATCACAAGAATTGCAGGTATTCTCAACGGTACAACAAACTTCATCCTCACTAAGATGATTACAGAAAACATGAGCCTTGCAGATGCACTTAAGCTTGCACAGGATAACGGATATGCTGAAAAAGACCCTACAAATGACATTGAAGGCTTTGATGCTTGCCGTAAAATCTGTATCCTTGCTTCTCTCTGCTTCGGCAGACATGTATTCCCTGATGATATCCCTACTGAGGGTATTACAAAAATTTCACTTGCCGATGTTGAATATGCAAAAAATTACGGCAAGGTTATCAAGCTTCTCGGCACTGCAATGAGAAGCCCTGACGATAAGGTTTCTGCAGAAGTAAGTCCTGCACTTATTGATGCTACAGGTCCTCTTGCAAACGTAAACGACGTTTTCAATGCAGTTCTTGTTGACGGTAATGCAGTAGGCGAGGTTGTCTTCTACGGTAAAGGTGCAGGTAAGCTCCCCACAGCAAGTGCTGTTGTGGCTGACGTTATCGACTGTGCAGTAAGTAAGGGCACAAAAATCGGTTACACATGGGATGAAGCAGCAGAAAACAATCTTGTTTCAAGTGATGAAATGCTTGCACGTCTTTATGTGCGTGGTTTTGCATCTGATGTTGAAAAAACAAAGAAATCAATTTGTGACATTTTCCCCGGTGCAGAGTTTATTTCTCGTGAAAATGCACCTGCAGATGAAATTGCATTCATTACACCTTCAGATATCAGACGTAAGCTTGCTTGCGATATTGATAAGGTTGAAGGCTTTGACAAACAGTCAGTAATCAGACTTTTCTAATCTAAGGAGTTTTTTATATGAGTTTAATCGTACAGAAATTCGGCGGTTCATCTGTCGCAAACGCAGACAGAGTAAGAAATGTGGCAAAAATTATCACAGATACTTACAAAGCCGGCAATGATGTTGTTGTAGTTGTTTCTGCACAGGGTGACACAACAGACGACCTTATTGCAAAAGCAAAAGAAATCACAGCAAACCCTTCAGCACGTGAAATGGATATGCTTCTTGCTTCAGGTGAGCAGATTTCAATTTCACTTCTTGCAATGGCTATCAAGGAAATGGGCTTTCCTTCAATTTCTCTTCTTGGCTGGCAGGCAGGCTTTAACACTTCTTCTGCATACGGAAGAGCAAGAATTCATAACATTAAAGCAGACCGTCTTCGTACAGAGCTTGGCAAGAGAAACATTGTAATCGTTGCAGGCTTCCAGGGCATCAACAAATATGATGACCTTACAACTCTCGGCAGAGGCGGTTCAGATACAAGTGCAGTTGCAATTGCAGCAGCACTCAGAGCAGACAAATGTCAGATTTTTACAGACGTTGAAGGTGTTTTCACAGCAGACCCCAGAAAGGTTGAGAATGCAAAGAAGCTTGATGAAATCACTTATGATGAAATGCTTGAACTTGCGACTTTGGGAGCACAGGTTCTCAACAACCGTTCAGTTGAAATGGCAAAGAAATACAATGTTGAGCTTGAAGTTCTTTCAAGCCTTACAAATAAACCCGGCACAATCGTCAAGGAGGTTGCTAAAATGGAAAAAATGTTAGTAAGAGGTGTAACTAAGGATACAGACGTTGCAAGAATTTCACTTGTAGGTCTTTCAGACACACCCGGAGTTGCATTCAGAGTTTTCGACAAGCTTGCAGCTAAAAATATAAACGTAGATGTTATCCTTCAGTCAGTAGGCAGAGACGGTACAAAGGATATCAGCTTCACAACAAGCGAAAACAATGCAGAAAAAGCAGTTGAACTTCTCTCAGATATGCTTGATTGCAAAATCAGCTGTGACACAGACATCGCAAAGGTTTCTGTAGTTGGTGCAGGTATGGAGTCACATCCCGGTACGGCAGCAAAAATGTTTGAAGCACTTTACGGCATTGATGTAAACATCCAGATGATTTCAACAAGCGAAATCAAAATCTCTGTTCTTATCGACAAAAAGGACGCTGACAGAGCAGTTTCAGCAGTTCATAAGGCATTTATGCCCGAAGAATAATAAATTTTCAACAGGCACTTGAAAAGTGTGCGAAAATAGTATAAAATAGAAAACGTAGATAAAATTTCTTTTTGGAGGAAAAATAATATGGTATCAGCAGGCGATTTCAGAAACGGTATTACATTTGAGATGGACGGTAACGTTTACCAGATCATCGAATTCCAGCACGTTAAACCCGGTAAAGGTGCTGCTTTCGTAAGAACAAAGATCAGAAACGTTATTTCAGGCTCAGTTACTGAAAGAACATTCAACCCCACAGAAAAATTCCCCACAGCTTACATTGAACGTAAGGATATGGAATATTCATACAACGATGGCGGTCTTTACTATTTCATGGATCTTGAAAGCTATGAACTTATCCCTATCAATGAATCAGAACTCAGCGATAACTTCAAATTCGTTAAAGAAAACATGGTATGTAAAATCCTTTCTTACAAAGGCAACGTTTTCGGTGTTGAACCCCCCACATTCGTAACTCTCCAGGTTACACAGACAGACCCCGGCTTCAAGGGTGACACAGCAACTAACGCTACAAAACCTGCTACTCTTGAAACAGGCGCAGAGGTTAAGGTTCCTCTCTTCATTGATGAAGGCGAAATGATCAATATTGATACACGTACAGGCGAATACATGTCACGTGCGTAAGACAAATTGGCGATAAAACGCCAAGAACATGTCTTAGTTTTTTGAAACTTTGTAGTTTTCGGCATTTGCCGTGTTTTTGCCCTCGTAGTACACTCGGTACAACTTCGGGAAAGAAACGCGTCGTCTTGTCATTTTCTCACCAATTTGGGTGGGTTTGCGGATTGGCGATAAAGCAGCATGAACGCGAGAGGGTTTGTGCAGACTTTATCAACAAAGGGCTTGAATTAAATTTCAATTTTCTAAAAATAAATAAAGGAGTGTAAAAATTATGACACTTGCAGAAAAAATTGCTTACATCAAAGGTCTTGCAGACGGTATGAAGCTTGACGAAGGCAAAGATGAAGTTAAGCTTATCAAAGAAATTATTGCAGTTCTTGAAGATGTTGCTTATGACATTGAAGAACAGGACGAAATCATGGGCGAGATGCAGGAACAGCTTGACGCAGTTGACGAAGATCTCGACGAACTTGAAGAATTCGTTTACGAATGTGACGAAGATTTCGACGATTGCGATTGCGGTTGCTGTGATGATGACGATTGTGATTGCTGCGATTTTGATGATGATTACTTTGAAGTAGAATGCCCCTCATGCGGTGAAACAATCTGTATCGACGAAAGCATCCTCGACGAAGGTTCAATTGAATGTCCTGCTTGCCACGAAAATCTCGAATTTGAATTCGACGATTGTGACTGCGAAGAAGACGACTGATAAAAATTATAAACCACCCGTTATGGGTGGTTTTAATTTTCAGGTAAGATGTATAATAAGAACCTGTCTTTGGCAGAACCTTGTTACTCGCAAGCTCGTAATAGTGAATAAGTAATAGGTTCAGGCTCCCCTTGAAAATGCAAGGGGAGCTGTCTGCGTCAGCAGACTGAGGGGATTTTTCGTTAAAAATTATTCTTCCATTTGTTTGCCGAGGAAAGATGCTGCTACCTGAATGAGCTTTGTGTCAGTTTCGGTAATTGTTCTGTTGTCTTCTGATGAAAGGAGAACAACCGCACCTAAAACATCGCCACTTCCGATTATAGGGTATGCCACGGCAGCAGTCCTGTCAATTCCCTCTGCAGGAATAAGCTTATGTGATGAATCCTTTTCACTGAAATTACTTCTGTTTTCCATAATTTCCTCAAGCTCAGGACTTACTCTTCTGTCAAGGACCTCTTTTTTCGGAATACCGGCACATGAAATTACATGGTCGCGGTCAAAAATCAGAACAGGCAGTTCGGTGCTTCTGTTAAGCACCTCTGCATACTGCTTTGCTGTGTTGGAAACTTCACCGATAGGGGAATACTTTTTGAAAATAACTTCTCCGTCACTTGCAGTAAAAATTTCCAACGGGTCACCCTTGCTGATAACATTGACATCGTAGACCTTGTCCTTCTGGTGTTTACTCCTTTGGACTACTTGGGTCTGTAAGCTATCTACGATGCCTGAATTAAAATTTACGACTTGGTTTAATTCTTCCTCAGGGTCGCATTGTAAAATGCACTGAATGTCATCTTTCAATTCGATTTCAAGGTGGTCCTCATAAACATTGATACCTTTGATTATGAATTCCAAATCGCACTTATCAAGTTTTTCTTTTGTGAGAAATTCATCGCAAATGTCAAAGGTGGTTTTTGCAATTTTACTAACCTTTGCAACTGTGTCATCACGTTCATCACACAAGGCTAATTGATTACGCAGACCTTCGATTTTGTTGTCGATTTCAAGTATCAACTCATCGTAAGTTTCCTGAATGCTTTCTTCTCTTTCAGAGTGTCGCATTATTTCTCTTGCACATTGACGCATAAGTATTTTGCGTTCTTCAATACAATCATCAAGTTTCTTTTGCAAAGTGACAGTGGGATTTTCTTTTTTAGTTTCTGCTTTTTCGCTTTCATCTGCTATTGCTTTCTGAATTCTTGTAACCATATCCATTGATACAATTTTCACTTGCTGAACATAGTCTTTGAAAAGCTCGTTGAGAAGTTCAACATGAATATGATGGCTTGTGCAACCTTTCAGACCTCTTGTGTGATATTTCCCACAGTGATAGGCTTCTTTAAGGTCACCACGACTCATTGAAAACATAGGACTGCCACAATCACCACATCGCATTAATCCGGAGTAAATATTGTCATATTTTTTCACTCCACGATAATGTGATGTGGTTCTTTTTTGCATTAACTGTTGTGCTTTGGAAAATGTTGCACTGTCAATGATGGCTTCGTGATTGTTCTCAAAAACAATATGGTCGCTGTCATCCTTTTTTAAGTCAGCACCATTGATGTTTTTTCGTGTATACTTACCTTGCCATAAAACTCCTGTGTAAAAATCATTCGTCAGAATACCCTGTATCGTCACAAGACTCCATTCAGGTTTACACTTGATTTTGCACTCTTCACCACGAGCTTCTTTTCTTGCTTTTTCGTCCATTCGTGGTGTTGGAATACGTTGTTCAGTAAGATAATTGGCTATTCTCTTATAGCCCCAACCATCAAGATAAAGGTCGTACACTTTCTTAATAACTTTTGCAGCATTTGGTTCAACTTCAAAAGCCATTGTTTTAGTGTTGGTTATCACATAACCATAAGGAACTGCACAAATCCACTTGCCATCTTCCTGCCTACGCTTGATTACCGACCTTACCTTCTTTGATGCATCTGTAACAGGCATTTCATTTACAAGGAAACGGAATTGAATTGCTGTCCAATCATCATAAGTTGGGTAGTCGATACTGTCACCGATTGAGATGATTCGTACACCGGCATCTCTTAAATCTTCAAGTTCAACGAGTCCACGGCTGTTTCTTCTGGAAAATCGTGAAAAATCCTTGACAATCAGAATGTCATAATTTCCTCTCATCAAGTTAGGGCGCAATGATTGGTAGCCCTCTCGTTGCTCAAAGGTGTAACCGCTACGGTCACGGTCTTCGTAAAATGTAAGAGAAGAACCGGGGAAGTTACGAGACACATAATCCCTGATAATTGATTTTTGGTTTTCAATAGAGGTATTGTCCCGGTCTAATTCATCGTCAACCGAAATACGACAATAGCCCGCTATGTCAAATTTTTCTATCAATTTCATCGTCCTTTCTCTATAATTTTAGCACTTACATTTTAAAATAAAATGGCGATTATATCAAGTAAAAATCGACTATAAATGTAGATTTACCCCATAGTAAATTATGGGAATAAATTGTTCTTCTGGGCATAAACTTCGTAGTTATGCTTCATCAAAAGATACATACTATCTTCAAGATTTCCCGTTCCTGATTTAAAAACCACGGGTAAATAACCTTGATTTTTCCACTCACCATATTTTTCTTCTAATGTATGCATTAAATCTCTGTCGTTTGCCTCATCCACACTTAACCAAATTAAAACCATTTTCCTCGGCTTTTCTTTGACGTCGATTTTCACTTGATTCACCTCTTTTCTAAAATGGAGTTTATATTATTTTTGACAAAAATTAACTTTTTAATTTCATCAGAAAACAATATTTTTTTCGACAAATTATTTCACTCCGAGAAGTTTAATTGCATCTTCACGGATAAGCTTACCATCAAGACGCTCACTACCTGCGTAACCGGTAGCATCTTCTCTTGCGAACTTTTCTGTAAGAATCTTAATTGCAAGTGGCTGTCTTTCAACAATCCAATAGTATGATAAGTCACCGAAAGCAACTGCCTTATTGCCAGACTCTGCATCAGGCATATATGCAGATATCAAAACAGGCTTACCGAAGATGGTATCGTGGTTTTCATCCCATATGTATCTGCCACTCTTGTCCTTGAGCATACGAAGTTTTAAAGCCGTGTCATCGTTAACGATAAACACACCATTCTTTCTGTATTCTGCTTCAAGCGAGAAGAACAACCTGATAATGTCATCAGTTGTGATTTCACCTTCGGTTTCGGTAGTTACATTTGCATCTTCAGTTATGATGCCTTTAGGTTCATTTACACCATTACCTGAAATGAATGCCTTTTCTTCTGCTCTACAGAATGCTCTTGCAAATTCTCTGCAGAAGTATTTCTGAATGTCAAATTTAGTATCATCGACAAACATATTTTTGAGCTTTACAAGTGCAGCTAATTTGTGTGATTTTACACCCATATTAGAGTGGTCATCACTGATTTCAGGGTAGAGAGTATTTTCATCAATCCATTCTGCAATAGCAGTTGATGTGAGTGTATTGATTACACCTTCAAATTTCGGTGCTTTGAACACAGTGCCATACTTTCTGAAAAAGCTGTTCTTTTCCATTTCTGCATAGAACTCTTTTTCAAAATCTTCGGGTACGAGTATGACTTCGTTAACAGTTGAAATGATGTTGTTGGTTTTCTTTCTTCTTAATGCATTCATAAATTCGTAAGAAGTTGTGTTGATTAAATTGTTCATATGTTTTTCCTCCATAAAAAACTTATTTAAAACTTTTTGCAGTAAAAGTTTCTGTAAACTGTTGATATACAAGGGCTTGTATGGGGGTATTCCCATTAAAACTTTTGCGAAAATTCACACGAACCCCTGCGCCGCTGTCCACAGACAAAAGTCGTCAGGATAATCATACCCCCATACCCACCTTAAAAGATGATTGGGTAATAGTTTCTGGTTTTGCAGAACTTACTCATTGAAGATAAATTCGGGAATGAATATCTGTTCTTACCATCAATTACACACCAATGATAGTTGTCAGGGTTATTGGACATATACGCACGAACAATTCGTCCGTCCGGTTGTTTCCACTTGAACACCTCACGATATTTGCTTTCGTTAAACTTCATAGTGTTTTCTTCCTTTCATTTTATTTTTGAACTTACGCTCTTTGAAATAAGCGTTAAGTTCTTCTTCAGTATCAAAGTAATGTCTGTTACCACGATACTGTAGGCACCATTTCTTTGGTGCGTAAGAATGCTTGTTCTTCATGATGATTACGGCAGAATGCCTGTCCTGTGGAAGGATGTCAATCACATCGAAATCATCAAGATTAAGTCCCTTATAAAGATAACGTGCAAGGTATCTCTTCCTTAAAAAGAACACAAATTTCACCTCCTTATATACGGGACATTAATGTGGCAAGATATATATGTATTTTTCTATATAGATAGTAATATTAAAAATAACCTATATTATCTGCCACAAT
>JAFXFI010000009.1 GCA_017520635.1 Clostridia bacterium | reverse complement strand
GTTGGGCGATCAGCGTCAAGCCAACCTTACCACCGCCGGCAATGATAATATCCATAACTTGCCTCCCAAAAAGAATTTTTCTCATTATAGCATTTTTTACATCAACTTTCAACTCGTCAATATTGAAAATCTTTGTACGTGATGTTATAATAAAATCAACAAAAAACATTCAGGAGAACGGTTATGGAAGTAAGATTTATAAAACCTGAAGAAGCTGTGGATTACCACAAGATATCTGCAGCATCATTCATCTGGAAATTTGATGAAAATGAAGACAACAAAGTTGACGTACCCATTCTTGGTGCTTTTCATAAAGGCAAACTTGTTGCAGGTATTGAATTGTTCGATTTCAAGTGTAACTATTGCGGAAATCTCATAAACACACTTGTACTAAGCGGAATATGCAGTCAGCCTGAATACCGTGGCATGGGTTGTGTACGTGCAATATTTGATGAAATAGGCAGAACTGCCATAGAAAACGATATCACTGCAGGTTTCCTCGCACCTTTCTCAATTGAATATTATGAGAAATTCGGCTACGCTAATCTCAACCGTACATTTGCAATAAGAGTTCCTTTTCAGAATCTAACTCACATTCCCCACAATAACGACGTTGAGCTTTACACAGGCGAACAGTTTGAAGAGCTGTGTGAGCTTCATAACAAATGTGTTTTCAGAGAAAATCTTATGACTCTCAGAGAAGACAGAAAACATTTCTGTGAAAAGCCTCTTGAAAATGCAGACTACACATATATTCACCGTAATGTTTCAGGCGAAGCAGATGCCTATGTGCGTTTCAGGATAAGACGCCCCGATGAGCTTGTTTGTGAAGAACTTTTTGCACTTACACCACATGCCCTGAAAGGAATTGTCGGTTTCTTACGTAATTACGACGGCATCGTAAAAACTCTCCTTGTCAGAAAGCAGTATCAGGGAGCTCCCTTTGCCTGTCTTGCAGACAGAATCATTAATGTAAATTACGAATATCAGGGTGGCTATGCAGGAAGAATTTACAACCTGAAAAAACTTTTAGAAAGCAATGTATATCCTGAAAAAAAGGGTAATTTCAGCATATTAAGCCTTGATAATCTCCCACAGAACAAAGGAATATTTGATGTTGAATATGAAAATGGCAAAGCAATTGTAGCACAGAGAAATGACGGTGCTTATGACCTTTCCCTCACAGCTCCTGCAGCCGCAAGACTTTTACTTGCAGGTGAAGGTCATACAGCTGAGACGGCAGTTTTCATAGACGGTGTGGAAATAAAAAACAATGCTGATGATTTCTTCAGAGCGTTCCCTCACCGTGCAACACTTTTTACAGACAGCCTATGGTCCACATAAAAGGGGATGTAAAAAAGCGCAGACCGTATGAAACAATATAAATCAAGGGGTTCCTGCAGGACTGATGCCTGTAAGAACCCCTTAAAAAATGAAAGTTTTTTTGCAGCTCCTTTTCGTTTATTCAGTTGAACGGTATAAAATCCTTTGCTCCGTAAAATTTGAGCATAAAGTCACTCATCTTTTTGAATATGGGAGTCAGAACTCCGTTAAGCTCATACTTTTCAAAGGGTTTATCATCTTCAAAGCCAAGGTCATAAAGCTTTGTGTAAAGAGCAATTTCTGCATTTCTTGCATCTTCATAACTCCATGTGCGTTTTGCAAGTTCTTTGTCTGCTGTTGCGTATAATGCATCAAGCTCCGCCTTGTCCTGAACAGACATTTCTGCAAACTGCTCTTCTTTAATCCCATTATATCTGTTGATTACATCACGAAGACCTTTATTATCACGGTATTCGTTGAACTGAGCATATCCGCCGTTATTTACTCTTGCATCTGTGATTTCCTTGTTTATAGCAATATCAATACAAAGCTGAATAACATCTTCAACAGATGACTGAAGCTTCAGGTGACTCTGATTTTTAACGAACCATGTTCTGTCAGGAAGAGCACATGTACCTGCATCAAGTGAACCGTCAGGAGAAATATAACTCTTATCAATTGCAGGTTTATAATTCTCAGGAAGTTTTTCACCGTATTTTGCAGATGTTGCACCTAATGATGTTGACTGAATCTGAATGATATTGTCTGAGCTATAATCCCAGTTTTCGATAGCTGCAGGAAGAGGAAGACCGTAACCGCAGATTACGAAAATATCCATACCCTCTTCAGTAAGCTTCTTGACTGTTGCACCTGCGTTTTTCTGAATTTCATAATATTCATCTGTTTTTGCTTTCAGAGCTGCATGAGCTTCGTCTGAAATATATTTTGCAGCAAGTGCCTCATACTCTGCACTCGGAACAAGTGCCCACATTGACGGACAATTCATAATAAGGTTACCGAGAACCTCTTTGATAACTCTGCCTGCTATGTAATCAACATGGTCTGTAAAAAGATTATAAGGAATAATTCTTATCACAATGTTAAGAAGATATCCGAGCCAATCCATACCACTGTCAGCAAGCTGAAGGATAAGAGGAAGCATTTCTGAATAGAAAAGCTCATTGTCATCAAAGCTGAGAGAAGCGTTCATAAGGTCGCTGAGAAGATATGAGCCGTCAGTTGCAGCTGCAGCGTAAATTATTCTGTCAATATCTGCAGGGTCACAGTATTTTGCAAGGTAAGCGTTACCGATTGTACCGCCAAGGCTGATGAAAACAACAGTTACTTTATCGTGACCTGTCTGCTCTTTCACCATCTTGATATAAGAATCAAGTCTTTCAGCAGTTTCAAGAGTATCGCCGAATGAGCTGTATGCGAAATAATATGCATGGTCATAGCCTGCTTTTTCGCAATAGCCTGTAATATCAACCTGAGCCTTGATGAAATCGTACTCATGTTCATATTTGTATGAGGGAAGTGTGTTTCCGGCATCATCTTTTTTGTAACCCTGAGCATAGCCGTAGGATTTATCAGGCTTTGTCATTGCAACTTCATTTGAATACCAGTATTCGTCAACATGAACTCCGTTTTCACGTGTACCGTCAGCTTTGAAATAATGAGAGTTGAAGGCTTCATCAACAACTCTTACAAGCTCATCAACAAAAGTGTCTCTGTTGCCTGTGATAACAGCAAGAACAAGCTTCCAGATAATTGAAGGAATAGCACCTGTGATAGTTTTCATGTCAAACATGAACTGCATATCCATACCCTAAACAATGGGGAAACCGTCACTTGTGAGAACATCATTGCCCTCTTTGTCCTGAACGTAAACCTGTGACTGCATAATACCGTGAACAATAACAATAGGTGTGTATTCACAATCACCTTTACAATCTGTCTGACAGCTGTGGTCGTATTCGGGAATGGGCTTTGCTGCAAAAACAGAAATACATGTTGTCATAAGAATTGCCATTACAAGAAAAACACTTACAAATCTTTTCATAACATCATCCTCCTTTTCCTATAAAATAAGATTATCACTTTTGTTTTCTAAAGTCAATAATAACTGAAGATATATAAAAAACATCAGTAAATCTCCGCCTGAAACCGTGCAAAAATGTTTTTTGCTTTTAGTAAAAAAGAATTATTTTATTGAAATATTGTCCCTTTCATGATATACTAACTTCACTATATAAAATCAATCAAATCTTTAATTTTACTATATATCAACACCAAGGCGGTGATACTCATGGCAACAAAAAAAGGAAAACATCCGAAGCCACCTGAAACCGAAAAAGGTAAATTCCCGAAGTCTCTGATGCTTGAGCTTAATAAAGCAGGACTCGACACACAAAGCCTCATTTACTGTTGTACAGGTGACATGGATAATGAAGCCTGTTACTGCTCATCTTGGCTGAGCTTTGATGATAAAGGACTTTACATAGCTCTTGGCGAAGAAGAAGAAATTAAAACAAAGCGAAAAAGCAAAAGAGAAAAACTCGAAACGAAATATACCGTCAATCACATTCAGAGTATTCCTCTTGACGATATTGACGCTCTTGAAACAGAAAGATACGTTTCAACAGGCAGACTGATAATAAAAAAAGACGGTGAACAATCAGGTCTTTTGCGTTTTTCAATAGGCAGAATTGCACAGTTTGAGAATTTCGTAAGAGCATTCAATTCATACAAAGAGAAAGGCAAAGCAGAAATTCTGAGTTCAGCAGAAACCGAAGAGAAAAAATGCAGAAAATGCGGAAAGTCCTGTCCTCCGGATAAGGATTTCTGTCCGAAATGCAACAAAAAATCCTCAACTGCATTAAGGCTTTTTAAATTCTTCGGCGGTTATATCCCGCAGATTGTTCTGATTATTGCCATTATGCTTCTCGGCACCGCCGTTACTGTTTTTGTACCTCAGATAAGTACACGTTCTCTTTTTGACGATGTTCTCGCAAATCCGGACGGTCTTCCTGCAGCAGAGCTGATAAAAGCTCTCGGCGTTTTAATGCTTTCAATTTTCGGAGTAAGACTTCTCAGCACAGTCCTCACCGTTATTCAGCAGTATATTACTGCGGCAATCATGCCTAAGGTTGTATATGATATAAAACTGAAAATTTTCAATGCCATGCAAAGACTGTCAGTTAACTTTTATTCTTCCAAGCAGACAGGCTCACTTATGGAGCGTGTTGTGCGTGATGCAAACAACATCTACTGGTTTTTTATTGACGGCGTACCCGCACTTATCATTGATACGGCAACCATTATCGGTGTTGTTGTAATTATGTTTGCAATGAGCTGGAAGCTTTCACTTGTCACAATCGGAGCAATGCCTCTGATTTTTGTCTGCCTTTTCTTCGGTGACAGAGTTTTTCGCAGACTTCACCACAGAAGCTGGCTTTACGGTGCAAGAGTTTCGGCGATGGTCAGCGACAACATCAACGGTCAGCGTGTCATAAAGGCATTTTCAAAAGAAGATGATGAATATGAGCGTTTCAGTAAAGTAAGCGGTGAACATACAAAAGCCGACCTTAAGCTCTCACTTACCGAAGCCACAGCATTCCCGATCCTCGAAATTTTTGTTATGGGTCTTTCAACCGTCGTCCTCGGTATCGGCGGTGTTATGGTTGCAAAAGGAGAAATGACAACAGGTACATTGCTGAGCTACATCGTTTATCTGGAAATGCTCCGCGGTCCCTTTGATTTTCTCTCATGGATTTCGAACTGGTGGGCAAGATGTGCTGACTCGGCACAGCGAGTATTCGAAATCTGTGATGCAAAGCCTGATATTACCGAAAAAGAAAATGCTGTAAGCTTTGAAAATCTCAGGGGCGACATCGAAATCAATGAGCTTGAATTTGAATATGAACCTGCAAGACCTGTTATAAAAAAACTGAGCCTCAATGTTAAAGCGGGCTATATGCTTGGTATAGTCGGCAAAACCGGTGCAGGTAAAACAACAATCGCAAATCTTATCGCAAGACTTTATGATGCAAAAGAAGGAAGTGTTAAAATAGACGGAATTGATGTAAAGGATCTTAAGCTCACCGAGCTTCGCAGAAATATCGGTCTTGTTTCACAGGACATTTACCTTTTCATAGGCTCAATTGCCGACAACATACGCTATGCAAAGCCTGACGCCACAATGGACGAGGTTATTGCAGCAGCAAAAGCTGCATCGGCACATGACTTCATTATGAAGCTTCCCGATGCATACGAAACACGTGTAGGTGCAGGCGGTCAGAAGCTTTCAGGCGGTGAAAGACAGAGAATTTCAATTGCCCGAACAATAATTCAGAATCCTAAAATTCTTATTCTCGATGAAGCCACAGCGGCAATGGATACCGAAACCGAACGTAACATTCAGAATTCACTTACACAACTGAAAGAAGGCAGAACAACAATCGCAATTGCCCATCGTCTTTCAACGCTCAGAGATGCTGATTATCTTGCTGTAATTGAAGACGGAAAAATTATCGAATACGGCACTTTCTCCGAACTTATAAAACAGAAGGGCGAATTTTACAAGCAATATAAAATTCAGTCAGAAGCACTCAAAACCATCGGTATCGGTGCTGAAATACCAACCGATAACAAGGAGGATGAACAGTAATGAACAGTAACATAACAGCAAACACAATTTCTCCCGAAACTCTCAAAGCAGAATATGTGACTCCCGAAAACTGTGTTTTCTCAAAAAACAAAAACTCCTTTCTTGCCGCAACGGTAAGCGGCAAAGATTATGCACGAGTCATCCTCACCCGTGCACTCCCCCTTGCAATGCCCGACAGTTATATCTGCATTTCCGATATTGACAAAAACGAAATCGGAATCATTGAACACATAAGTGCTTTCTCCGAAGAACAGCAGTTACTCATAAACGATGAGCTTTCTCAGCGTTATTACTGTCCGGTTATTACAAAGATTGAATCTATAAAAGAAAAAATGGGACATTTCTATTTTGATGTTATGATAGGCGATTTCAAAAAATCCTTTGCTGTAAAAGATATTTCAAAAAGCATCCGTCAGCACGGTGATGCAATTGACCTTATCGACGTAGACGGCAACCGCTTCAGAATTGTTGATTTTGATGCAATTCCCTCAAAAAGCAGAAGAAAGCTTGAACCCTATCTTTATTAATCCGTTCACTCCGAAAGAGGTGATAAAATATGCAAACAAAAGCGTCTTTTGACCTTACACAGAATGGTGAGCTGTGCAAAGGAGAGCTTGTTTTTGAAAGCGGAACAATATTTGCTTTTGTTGATAATAAAGCTGTTTTTGAACACACAATTGACGGCATCAGCGAGCTTATGCAACGCACCTACGTAGGATGCGGAACACTTGAGCTTGTTCCCGAAGGTGAAAACTCTGAGATGTCAGGCAGCATTCCTGTATGCCGTTTTTCGATGAGCTGTGTTGAAGAAATCGGTGAATTCTGCAAAGTTGTAAATCACTACATAAGAACAGGTGAAGAAACTGAGCTTTCACGAGAAGATTTCAGAGTATGCCCGAAATGCGGAAGACATTTCGTCAAAGGCATGGATGTGTGTCTTTTCTGCACCAAAAAAAGCTATCTTTTCAAACGTACAATGGGAATGATAAAAAGCTATCTCCCCTCTCTCGTTATTGCAGGAATTCTTCTGACTCTTGCAACCGCATCTACAGCTCTTCTGCCCATACTCAATGCAAAGCTGCTTGATGATTATTTCAACAATCCGACGATTTCAGGCGATGCCGCAGTAAAAGGTGTTATCTCAACCGTTCTTCTCATCGGTCTTACCCAGATAATCGGTCAGGTTCTAAAGCTTTTCAGTCTGAGGAAGACGAACCGTGTCAGTGCACACATGCTTAATGATATGAGAATAATGATGTATGATAAGGTACAGCGTCTTTCTCTCTCCTCAATGTCCAGAAAAACTGCCGGTGATCTTATGAAGCGTGTAACCCGCGATACCGAAACTGTCAAACGCTTTATTACGGAACAAGGTATGTATGCCATTGAAAAGCTGATTATGTTTATTGCAATTCTTGTAATTCTCATCAGCATAAGCCCTCTGCTCACTTTTCTCGTTTTTGTACCCGTCCCCCTTGTTATTTATGCAATCAGAAGCTTCTGGAATTTTATCAGATACAGATACGAAAAGCAGTGGAGATGCGATTCACGTTCAAATTCAATTCTTCACGATATTGTAAGAGGTATAAGAGTTGTTAAAACCTTTGGAAGCGAAGACAGAGAAATTGAAAAATTTGACAGAGTATGCAAGCGCCTTGCTGATGTTTCAATAAGCAACGAACAAACCTGGGCAAAGGTTTTCCCCTTTCTTTCATTCTTTATGGGAATCGGTGAATTTTTCGTGCTGTATTTCGGTGGAAGAATGGTTATTGAAGGTTCAATTTCTCTTGGTGAACTGCTTGAGTTTACTCTCTTCCTTGCTT
>JAFXFI010000099.1 GCA_017520635.1 Clostridia bacterium | reverse complement strand
GCTCTGTCCGTGAGAAGCTCACGACATCTGCCTGTATTTTTAACATGCACCGTTTCTTCTTTACCGTCAATGAAAACCTTTGCTATAAATCTGTTAGGCCTTGACAGAAATTCACCTTTTACAATGCTTTCGTATTTCATCCTTTTCACCTCTCAGATATTTTATCATAAAAATTTTTGTGGTACAATAGTGACGGAAGAAAAGTTTTTCCGTGTATTAGGGTGAAGAGCATAACTCTAGAGTGAAAGGCCTTTTAAAAAATTCATGCAGGAGGTTATATAATGGAAGACAGAGAAATAATTGCTTTGTATTTTGAAAGAAATGAAAACGCAATTGAAGCAAGTGAAAAGAAATACGGAAAATATTGCTTTTTCATTGCACACAATATTCTTGGAAACAAAGAAGATTCAGAAGAATGTGTAAACGATACATATATAAAAGCGTGGAATTCCATTCCTCCCCACAGGCCTGAAAAGCTGTCAACTTTTCTCGGTAAAATCACAAAAAATCTCGCCTTTGATATCCTTGATAAAAAATCTGCCAAAAAGAGAGGAAGCAATACTTTTTCACTTGTGCTTGAAGAACTGCATGAATGTATTCCATCTCCGTCATCTGCAGAAAATGAAGTCGATAAACTGCAATTGATTGAAAGTCTCAACTGTTTTCTGAAAACTTTATCCGTTGAAAACAGGAAAATCTTCCTGCAAAGATACTGGTATATGATGCCGGTAAAGGAAATTGCAAAGGAAAACGATTTTACTGAAAGCAAGGTTAAAATGAGCCTTATGAGAACAAGAGAAAATTTGAGAATATTTTTAGAAAAAGAAGGTGTTCAGATATGAAAGAAAAGAAGCTACTTGATGCTTTGAATGAAATTGAAGATGAATTTATAAACGAAGCAAGACCTGAATTGAAGAAAGAAAGTAAAATAATCAAAATCAGATGGATTGCTGTAGCAGCATGTTTTGCAATTCTCGTATCTGTTGCAATTCCTTTGAGCAAAGTCATATCGTCACAGTTTATTACCGAAAAAGAAACAACCGTAAAATCCGAAGAAGAAAATACAACTGCAACAGAAGAAGGAATGACAGAAACAGCAGAAGAAATTCTTTCAAACGAAGAAAATGTAATAGGAATTTTTCCTGAAATCGGAGATCCGGATGAAACAACAGTAGTGGAGGGTATCTGTAAGCCTCTTGAAAAAGATTACTGGAAAAAGCTGGATGTAAACCAACAATATTCGTATATAAAATTTGAGAAAAGCACATACGAAAACACTAACACAGATATGACAGATTTGCTTTTAGGTGAAAAAATTGCCGATGCAACTGCAAAGGGCACTGATCTGTACAACAAGAAAACCTACACAAAAAATGCAGAAATTTTTTCTATAAAAACAATTGACAAAGCTTGTGCCGTTGCAGTGAAATTTGAAGGAAACAGCAAATATTTCATCTATACAAACCCTGATTGTGAATTCAGAACCTTGGGTGAAATTATTGAAAAGCTCAGTCTTGAAGAAAATATCGCAATATCAAAATCATTATATTACCTCGATGATTCAGATTACTCTGCAATAAAATACAAGCCTATTGAAAAAAATGAGGTTTTTGAAAAGCTTCTTGATGACAGACAGTTGGCTGTTCTCAAAGAGCAAACCGTTGTTACAAACTCATGCTTTGTAGTTCATTTCACAATTGACCCCATATATCCTGCTTACAAAATCACAGACTGTTGTTTTATTGTTGATCCTGCAGGATATCTTAGAGTACGTGTCCTGAATAAAGATTATTATTTCTTTATCGGTGAAAAGAAAGCAAATGATTTTATCGACTATGTTGTTGCGAATTACGAGGGCAAAAGATTGGTTTCAACCACAGAACAGATTGTTGTTTATAACGGTGCAATCGCCGAACAGTCTGTCACCGTAGGCACGTCAGAACCGTCAACACACAGATAAATTATAATTTATCTGTATATTTATTGTCATATCGTAGGGGAGGCGTTCCGCCTCCCGCAAGGCTTGATGAAATTTTATTCGGGACGGGTGACCCGTCCCCTACGATGTTACCATTTGTATCATTTTATAATCGCGTCGCAGACCCGAATTTCTGCATTCTGCGTTCTGCACTAAATTATAATTTATAAAGATAGAACGCAAAAAAATGCATCAGAAGTTTAAATTTAAAACTTCTGATGCATTTAGCTTTAGGAAATCTCAAAAACCCCTTTATTCAAACACCTGATTTTATTGGCTTTTCAAAGATTATGTTCTCTATAGCCGCATATATTTATTCCCAGTTTATGGGTCTTTGGATGAAGTTTACGTCTTCCTTATTGGTGGGAATTGTTGAGAAGGATGAAACCTTTGAAATTCCGTAAGCCATGAAATCATCGTAAAGGTCTTCCTGAACCTTCATTCTCATAGGATTGAGGAAGAAATATTCACCCAGGAACTGATTTGCTTTGAAGAATTCCCATGTAAGGCTTTCTTTTTTCACTCTGAACTTCTGGTCCTCTGTACCGTCAGCGTTGATTGCTTTTTCCCAGAGATTATCAAGCTTTGCTATTTTTGAAATGGGATAATAACCTGACTGATAATGCCAATCAAAGTCAAATGCATGTGCTGTAGCCTTAATCTGACCTGTCTGGATATCAAGAATTTCTTTAATATAAGGTGCTGCCTCTTCACCGTAATAACAGCTGAGGAAGTCCATCATCATATATTCAACGTCAGCGTTTACATCCCACTGAAGCTTTGCAAGAAGATAGTTTCTCAGGTCATTGAACGCTGCATAGTGACCGTCACCGCAGTTATAAACATAGCCTGTGATCCCGATATCATGCATATATTTCATTGTTGACTGCATTGTTTCAAAGTTTGAGAAGAACTGTGCTGAGAAAAGGAAATTGATTGTGTAATCGTAGATATATGTTCTGTCTGCGATACTTACCCAGTCTTTATGGTCCTGAGCAATGTAATCTTCATTATCACCGTAAAGGTTAAGAAATTCACTTTCAATCTGATTATCGTCAATTGCACCGCAGGTGCCGAGAGTGTGGCTTCTGCAGGCGTGATGAAGCTCGCAAAGAACAGGAACAACATTCTTGTTGCATTTAAGAGTTAAATCCTTGGGAGGTCTTTCCGTTTCACCATAAGCGTAGAAGGTGAAAGTAAATTCGGGGAATTCCTCGTCAAGTGCATCTGCAAAATTATTTGTGAAAATAAGTGTAGGAGCAGAGATTGCACCGTATTTTTCGTAAAGAGCAGTACATGTTTCGCAATGACAGTAGTTTGAGTTATCCTTCTGACCAAT
>JAFXFI010000098.1 GCA_017520635.1 Clostridia bacterium | reverse complement strand
GGAAGACCGTAAAGGTCTTCCCTACGGTATAACCATTGATATTATGCGACTTTTCGTAGGGACGGGCGTCCTCGACCGTCCGCGAAATTTATATAAAACTAACGGCTCGTCGAGGACGCCGAGCCCTACAACGGTTAAATTGACCTCAACGATAAATTATAATTTATCCGTGACTTTATATTAAATTTAATCTGTTGAAAATATACTTAAAAGGTGAAAATATTTTGAAAAACTTTTACTTGAAGCCGAAGCTTTTTTCGGCAATGAAAACTTATTCCAAAGAACAATTTTTAAAGGACATAATTGCAGGTATTATTGTTGCGATTATTGCTCTTCCGCTGTCAATTGCACTTGCTCTGGCATCAGGTGTTGAACCTGCTTGCGGTGTTTATACTGCAATTGCAGCAGGATTTGTTGTTTCATTCCTCGGTGGCAGCCGTGTACAGATTGCAGGACCGACTGCTGCGTTTGCTTCAATTGTTGCAGGCATCGTTGCAACTCAGGGAATGGACGGCTTGTTTATCGCAACCATTATGGCAGGTATCATGCTCATTCTTATGGGTGTGTTTAAACTCGGCTCTCTTATTAAATTTATCCCCAATACAATTACAGTCGGTTTTACTGCAGGTATTGCCGTTACAATTTTAATCGGTCAGATTAAAGATTTTTTGGGACTTACATATGCCGATGGTGTAAAACCTGTTGAAGCACTTGAAAAAATTGAAGAAAACGTACACGCTATGTCAACCTTCAGTTGGCAGGCATTGTTGGTAGGTGTTGTGTGCCTTGCAATTCTCATAATTTATCCCAAATTCGAAAAAAGAGTTCCTCCCTCACTTATTGCGGTTGTAGTCGGTGCTCTGATGGTAAAATTCATCCCCGGACTTGATGAAGGCGTTTTTACAATCGGTGAACTCTACACAATTCCCACAGGACTTCCTTCAATTGATTTTTCAGGAATGGAAATAAGCCTTGGAAAAATTACAGAGCTTCTTCCCGATGCATTTACAATTGCAATCCTCGCTGCGATTGAATCACTTCTCTCATGCGTTGTTGCAGACAGTATGGTAAACTCAAAGCACAATTCAAATATGGAACTTGTGGCTCAGGGTGCGGGTAATATTGCGTCAGTTCTTTTCGGTGGTATTCCTGCAACAGGTGCAATTGCAAGAACTGCTGCAAATGCAAAAAATGGTGGCAGAACTCCCGTTTCAGGTATGGTACATGCGGTGGTACTTCTTCTTGTTCTTCTTTTCCTTATGCCTTATGCAGAGCTTATTCCCATGCCTACAATTGCTGCAATCCTCTTCATGGTAGCATATAATATGAGTGAGTGGAAAAAGTTCAGACATATCGTAAAAACTGCTCCTAAAAGTGACACTATTGTTATGGTGATTACATTTGTGCTGACAATTGTTTTTGACCTTGTTATTGCGATTGAAGTTGGTATGATTCTTGCAGCACTCCTTTTCATCAAACGTATGAGTGAAGAAACTGCAGTAAAAGGTTGGGAATATGTTGACGATGTGAACGATAAGGACAGCATTGACCTGAGAAAAGTTCCTGAGCATGTACGCGTTTATGAAATAAGCGGTCCTCTTTTCTTCGGTGCTACAGATAAAATTCTCGATGTACGTTTCAAGGATTACACAAAGTGTCTCATTCTCAGAATGAGAAGTGT
This sequence comes from Clostridia bacterium, assembly GCA_017520635.1. Lineage (GTDB taxonomy): Bacteria > Bacillota > Clostridia > Oscillospirales > Acutalibacteraceae > SIG575. The sequence goes on along the minus strand of JAFXFI010000098.1, from coordinate 1,220 downwards.
TCCTGCAATTGACGCATCAGCCATGGCAGGTCTTGAACAGCTTCACAAAAAGTGCAAAGAAAAAGGTGTAACACTTATTCTTTCACATGTGAATACACAGCCTCTTAATGCAATGAAGAAATCAGGTTTCTTTGATAAAGTAGGCAGAAACAATTTCTGCAACCACATTGACGATGCATTGAAGGCTGCCTCAAAAATTAAATAAACAAAAGGGGCTGTTTTTTACAGCCCCTTTTACATTGTAACAAATAAAATTTTACAAACTAACCTCACCGTGTCATCCTCGAGTATGTTGCTTTCAGTTTGTTGGTTTCTCGCCGAGATTCTTCACTGCGTTCAAGAATGACAACGGCGAGAAGGTGAGTTTCATAAAGCAACATTGCGTAGACACTCGGTGAACATGAAAATATATTTTTAGTTGTTACAAAATACTTTGCTTATGTTTCAATTCCCGCGAACTGATTATTGTAAAGTCTGTAGTAGCATCCTTTTTTCTCAAGGAGCTCTTCGTGATTTCCGCTTTCTGCAATTGTACCGTTTTCAATAACGATAATCTTGTCAGCATCACGGATAGTGGAAAGTCTGTGGGCAATGATAAGGCTTGTTCTGTTTTCCATAAGCTTCACCATTGCAGACTGTATTCTCATCTCTGTTCTTGTGTCTACAGAAGATGTTGCCTCGTCAAGAATGAGGATTTTCGGATTTGCAAGAACAGCACGTGCAATCGAAAGAAGCTGTCTCTGTCCCTGACTGAGGTTACTTCCGCCCTCAGAAAGTCGTGTCTGATAACCGTCCTTAAGTCTCGTTATAAATCTGTCTGCGTTTGCAGTTTTTGCTGCATTTATAACATCTTCTTCACTGGCTTCAAGATTCCCGTAACGGATGTTGCTTTCAATTGTCTCACTGAAAAGTACTGTATCCTGAAGAACAATTGCAATTGTCTTTCTCAGTTCATCCTTAGGGATTTCAAAAATACTTTTTCCGTCAATTGTGATTTCACCGCTGTCAATGTCGTAAAAACGTGTAAGGAGATTAACGATTGTTGTTTTACCTGAACCGGTAGCACCTACAATTGCGATTTTCTGACCTTGTTTTACATCAAGGGAGAAATCTTTAAGCACGGTTTTTTCTTTGTTATATCCGAAATGAATGTTTCTGAAAGAAATGTCACCCTTAACATCTTCTGCTTTGAAAGGAGTCTTTATTTCTTCTTTTTCAGG
>JAFXFI010000097.1 GCA_017520635.1 Clostridia bacterium | reverse complement strand
TTGGCGACCCGGAACGGGCTCGAACCGTCGACCTCTAGCGTGACAGGCTAGCGTTCTAACCAACTGAACTACCGGGCCAAATAATGGTGGGAACAATAGGGCTCGAACCTATGACCCTCTGCTTGTAAGGCAGATGCTCTCCCAGCTGAGCTATGCTCCCACATTTATTGCACTCTGCTGTGCTCTGTTTTTTAAGAGCGTTTGCATTTGCAACGTTGATAAGTATACACTATATCAACCCATTTGTCAACACTTTTTTAAAAAAAATTTGAAAAAATTTTCGTTTTTTTGAAAGCCCTTGATTCTATTGGGTTTTCGGGCTAAAATTTTTTAAAAAATCATCTTGATTTTCTCAGAATTTTCTTAATTTCTTCTGAAGTGAACACATATTTTTTATCACAGAAATTACATGACAATTCTGTCTTTTCATCCTCTGCCATTTCCTCAAGTGCTTCCACCCCTGTTGAGATAAGAGCCTTTTCAACTCTCTCCTTTGTGCATGTACATTTATATGCGACTTCCGCCTCATCAAGAACATCAAGCGTGAACTCGGGCAAAACTTTTCTGCAGATTTCTTCAGGTGTCAGACCGTCAGTGAGCATTGTTGTGACAGGTTTAATATCCTTAATACATCTTTCAACCTTTTCAATTGTATCTTCCATTGCTGTAGGAAGAAGCTGAATAATAAATCCGCCTGCAGTTATTATTTCTTTTGTTTCACTACTTACAAGTACACCCAATGCACAGACAGTAGGAGTCTGCTCACTTGATGCAAAATAGCTTGTGATATCCTCGGCAATTTCGCCTGTAACAATGGGAGTCTGACCGATATAAGGCTCTTTCATGCCTAAATCCTTGATAACAGTCACAAAACCGTCTGTGCCGATTGCACCTGCAACGTCAAGCTTACCCTTTGCATTTAAAGGAAGCTCAACAGAAGCATCACCTATATAGCCTCTGACATTGCCTTCTGAGTCAGAAACTGCAATAACGCTGCCTACAGGTCCTCCACCATTCATTCTGAGTGTTACGCTTGAATCTTTACCTTTCAAAACAGCACCCATCATGCTTGCTGCTGTGAGAAGTCTGCCGAGAGCTGCAGAAGCAACCTTTGAAGTAGCGTGAATTTCATGTGCTCTTTGTACCATATCGGTAGAATTGACTGCCATTATTGTCAGGTCACCGAACTGTGAAATACATCTTACTATTTTACCCATTATTTTTTCCTCGCTATATAAACTGTTCTTTCAGTATTATCTTTCGGTTTTTCGGTTGTGAATTCTTCAAAGAAATCCACAAGCTCAAAATCGCTTTTTCTGAGCCATTCCAGAACTTTTTCATGAGAGTAGGCTCTTTCATCAAACTCTTCCGAAAAACGCTCATAAAGTCCTTCTTCTTCGCTGAAAATATCAAGGAAGATGTGAGTCACCTTTTCATCTTCATCATATTCATTCTGCCATACACAGTAAACATCATCAAGGTCATACACAAAAGTATTATTACCCAGAACTTCACGATGTTTATATTCCGTGTTCAGGTCAAAAATGAAAATTCCGTTTTTCTCCATAAAAAGAGAAATTTTTCTGAACGCTTCAATAACCGTTTCTTCATCTGTGATGTGGTTGATACTGTCAAGTGTACACACAGCACCCTGAACCGTACCGAAAAGGTCAAGCTCTTCTGCCCTCTGGCAAAGGTAAAGAATGTCGAGATTTTTCTCAAATTTCTTTTCCTGAGCTACCATGAGCATGTCAGAAGATGCATCTGCACCTATCATATCATAACCAAGCAAAGACAATTCTTCTGTCAGAGAACCTGTACCGCATGCAACATCAAGAACTGATGAAATATTTATATTTTTGCCGTAACTTTCAAAAAGCCGCTTAATATAAGCGGCATAGGATTTATAATCTACATTTTCTGTCAAGCGGTCATACACGTACGCAAAACTGCCGTAACTCATTTTTCCTGCTCCCTGAGTCTGTCAAAAATAATCTCATAACCGTCATTACCGTATTTGAGAGAACGGTTTACACGGCTGATTGTTGCCGTACTTGCCTTTGTTTTCTTGACGATATCGCTGTAAACTTCTTTATCGCTGAGCATTTTTGCCACAACAAGTCTCTGAGAAATAGACTGAAGCTCCGTAACCGTACAAAGGTCACAGAAAAAGTTGAAGCATTCCTCTTCCGTTTCCAATGCAAGAATTGAACGGATAAGAAAATCTATATTTTCATCTCTGAAATTTTCTTTCAAAAGAATCTCCTCCCTGATATGAAGCTCTTTTACATTTTAACATATTAAACTGCAAAAGTAAACAGTTTTTCGTAAACTTTATTTTCCTCGTCCCAAGCACCGTGAATTGCATCAAAATCCACATTTGAGGGAAACAAGAAATTAATTGTCTGAGGTACGACTTCAAATGTTCTTTCTTTTACAAATTCACATTCACCGTCAACATTGACTGCAGAAAACTTCTTGCTCCTGACAATCATTTTCTTGCCTCTCCTGTAAACAGTTCTGTCCCATTCAAGATGTTTTCCCGCTTTATAATCGTTCATTAATTTGAGGAATTTTATAACGGGCATGTCTTTTTTTACGATAACAAAATCAAGATATCCGTCATCACATATTGCAAGAGGTATACCCTTATATCCCCCACCGTAGTAACGAGCATTTCCGCAAAGCGAGAAAAGAAGGTCATAGGTTTCAAACTCACCGTCATCAATTGAAATTTCAAATACGTTGCTTGACTTGGTAAGGAAACAGAAAACAAGGGATAATGTGTATGCCATTTCTCCCGAAATAAGAGGAAGCTTCTTGAATGCAGCCTGTTTTGCACAGACTTCTGCATCAAGTCCCATTGAACATTGGCTTATTGCATATTTGTCCCCGCATTTAATAAGGTCAATTTTTCTGCTTTCGCCCTCAAGCTGAGAAATAACATCAAGAAAATCTTTTTTCTTACCGAAATTTCTCACAAAGTCATTACCTGAACCGAGAGGCAATGTGCCTACTGTCAGATTTTCAAAGCCTACGGCACCGTTTATTACTTCAAACAATGTGCCGTCGCCTCCGCAACCGAAAACCGTGACTTCTTCTCCGCTTTCACCCAGTGTACGTGTGTAATTTTTCGCATCACCTACACCGGAAGTCTGATAAACTTCATAGTCTACCCCCTTGGCTTTACAGGCTTTCTGAATTTCAGGAACAAATTCTCCCGCTTTTTTCTTACCTGCTGCAGGGTTGACAATAAAAACGTATTTCACTTAAAGACACCTCGAATTTATTTAAAATACATATAAAGATTGCATTTAATCATGCCGTTGTAAAGCTTTCTTCTTTTATCGGCTTTTCTGCCAAAATCATATTCAAAATCCTCTGAAGGACTGATGATATAATAAGCCCAACCTCTTTTGGGTTCAAACTTTTCACCCATTATTTTATAAAGGCGACTTGCTTCCTCTGTATCAAGAAGTCTCTCACCGTAAGGGGGATTTACAATAACCGTACCTCTCTCAGACTTAGGTTCAAAATCTCTGAGATCACGTTTTTCAAAAATAATTTTATCTCCCACACCGGCACGATGAGCATTGATTTTTGCAATTTCAAGAGTTTTCTCATCAATATCAGAACCATACGCCATAAATGTGGACTCCATATTAACAAGGCTTTTTGCTCTTTCTCTTTCCTCTGTCCAGACAGAAGATGGTATCTGTTCCCATCTTTCAGCAGAGAAGTTTCTGTTCACACCGGGTGCTATGTTATGAGCCATCATTGCACCCTCAATGAGAATTGTACCTGAACCGCACATGGGGTCATAGAGAGTGTGGAAATTTCTCACCCTTGCAAGGTAATTGAAGGATGCAGCAAGAGTTTCTTTTATAGGTGCTCCGTTTGCTTCAAGACGGTAGCCTCTTTTATGAAGTCCCGCACCTGAAGTATCAAGAAGAAGACTTACCTTATCCTTCATAATCGAAAACTGAATCTGATGAACAGGTCCTGTTTCCTCAAACCATTCGATTTTATATTTTGATTTAAGACGTTCAACTACTGCCTTTTTGATTATGGACTGACAGTCGCTGACTGAAAAAAGAGTTGAGTTTATAGAATAGCCTTTTACGGGAAAAGCATCTGTAGGCGATACCCACTGTTCCCACGGAAGCTTTTTTGTACCCTGAAAAAGGTCTTCAAAGCTTCTCGCTTCAAAAGTGCCTACTAAAATCTGTATTCTCTCCGCAAATCTCAGACAGATGTTTGCACGGGCTAAAATATTTTCATCACCCGAAAAAAGGACTCTTCCGTTTTCGCAAACAACATCCTCTGCCTCTATCGCTTTAAGTTCGTCTGCAATAGGTTTTTCAAGTCCCAGCAGACATGGTACAACAAAATTCATTTTCATCAGATTATCTCCGTAACGTGTCTGGTAACATGGCAACCGATATTTACTGCAACAGGAAGTCCTGCAATGTGTGTGGGTGAGACTTCAATATTCACAGCAAGGGCTGTAGTTTTACCGCCGAAGCCCTGAGGTCCCACATCGGTCATGTTCACTTTTTCCAATATTTCCGCTTCCAACTGAGCATAGAATTCATCTTTATTTCTCAGAGAAACATCTCTGCACAATGCTTTCTTAGCATTAAGAGCAACTGTTTCAAAATCTCCGCCGATTCCCACACCTAAAACCATAGGCGGGCATGGATTACCGCCTGCTTTTTTCACGGAATCCACAACGAAATTTACTATATCTTCACGTGTGGCTGACGGTGTCATCATCTGAAGTCTGCTCATGTTTTCACTGCCGAAGCCTTTAGGTGCAACGGTAATTTTTACGTTTTCTCCGTCTGTAATTTTTGTATGAATGACAGCAGGAGTATTATCCCCCGTGTTCACTCTGTCACAAAAAGGGTCTCTGACAATTGATTTACGGAGGTATCCGTCTGTGTAGCCTTTTGCTACACCGTCGTTTATTGCCTTTTCAAAACTGCCTCCTGTAAAATGCACATCCTGACCGATTTCAGCAAAAATAACAGCCATTCCCGTATCCTGACAGATCGGGATATCAAGCTCTCTTGCACAGTCAAGATTTTCGCGGATATCCTGCATTACCGCCTTCGGAAGTGTATCTGTCTCGCAAGACACAGCGTCACATATTTTATTTTCAAGGGAACAAGGCAGAATTTTGTTTGCTTTTATGCACATTTCTGCTACTTTCTGTGTCAACACGGACACGTCAATTTCACGCACAGTTTTCCCTCCTTTTTAAACGAAATATCCCATCATTATTTTTTGACGGGTCGTCGAGGACGCCGACCCCTACGAAATTTCAATCGGTGCGATATATAATGGGTGATGGCATTGCACTCCCGACATTTTGCACTTTGCATTCTGCACTCTGCATTAAATTATAATTTGCATAGCAAATTATAATTTCAAAGGTACATTTTCACCCATAATTCTTCTTGCAATACGGCTGAAGGATTTCTGGGATGATGCTTTGAAATTGAAGGATGATGACTGCATCGAGGAAAAACCTATTTTTGCATCGTAGGGAATTACGCCTACAAGCTGTACCGTTGTCAGGTCAATTACCTGGTCAACGTTGAGGAATTTTCTCTTTGCAGAAAGCTTTTTGATAAATCTGTTGATTATGAGTCTTACTTCACCGATGCCGTGATTTTTAAGGTTCTGTGCCGTTATTTCCACACTTCTGACACAAACGTCATCAGGCGTTGACACAACAATAGCAGCATCTGCACCGGCACACGCAAGACTGAAGCCCTGTGCAATTCCTGCAGGAGCATCAATGAAAATCACGTCGTAATCTTCGTCAAAGGAATGTACCATTTCTCTGACTTTTTCGGGGGTGAACTCATCGTTGAAGAAAAGAGGTGCTGAAATAAAATCAATATCTCCCACATGAATAACCGCATTTTCTTTTTCACAGTTACCCAGGATAATATCTCCCCAGTTTTTTACAACCAGTTCTCTTACTCCGAAAAGAAGGTCAAGAGACCTGAGACCTATATCAAAATCTATGGCAAGAACCCTCTTACCCTCGTTTTCAAGAGCACGGCTAAGCCCTGCGGTAACTGTGGATTTACCAACACCGCCTTTACCTGAAGCAATTACGATTTTTTTAGCCATAAATTTATCTCCTTATGCCAAACCGAGTTTCTTCGCCATTTCTGCAGTTTTCAGTTCAAGCATCTTGCTGACGCCCTCTTCCTGCATTGTAACACCGTAAAGCACATCTGCTTCTTCCATAGTACCGCGACGGTGTGTGATGAGAATGAACTGAGTATTTTTTGTCATTCTTCTTACGTATTCTGCGTATCTTGTAACGTTAACATCGTCAAGAGCCGCTTCTACCTCGTCAAAAATGCAGAACGGTGCAGGAGTAACTTTAAGAATTGCGAAGAGAAGTGCAATTGCACTGAGGCCCTTTTCACCACCTGAAAGAAGGTCAATATTACGGACATTCTTACCTGGAGGCTGAACCTTGATTTCGATTGCACATTCAAGAACATTCAAGGGGTCTTCAAGAATAAGCTCTGCTTTACCGCCACCGAACAGCTCTGCAAAAGTCTCACCGAAATATGAGTTGATTCTTGCAAACTGTGCTCTGAACTGTTCGCTCATTTTACCTGTCAGCTCAGAAATAAGCTTGATAAGTTCGTTGCGGGATTTTTCGATATCCTCAATCTGTCCTTTCATGAACTCATATCTTTCGCTGACTTCCTTATATTCTTCAATTGCAGCAGTATTTACGCTGCCGAGAGCACGGATTTTGCCCTTGATTTCAGAAAGCTTTTTCTGTGCTTCACCGATATTTTCAATTACAATACCGAGATTCTGTGCTTCTTCACGTGTGAGCTGATATTCGTCAAAGAGCTTGTTGATTGTGTCTTCAAATTCTCTCTGCATTGAAGTTTTTCTTTCTTCAAGACGGATAAGTTCACCGTTTATTTTTTCACGGTCAGCAGTAACACTTTTCTGTTTGACACGAAGCTGTGCGCTCATTTCTTCGCACTCATTACGCTGATTGCCAAGCATTTTGATTTCATTTTTTGCCTCTTCATGCTTTGCTCTGATTTTTGCTGCTTCTTCTTTTATGAGAACAATATTTTCTGCAATAGAATTGTTCTTTTCTTTGATTTCTTCAATTTCAGCCTTGAGAAGTTCTGCTTTACCCTCACTGTCACCAATGCTTGATTTAAGTTGAAGGATACTCTGACGTTTTGCCTCAATATCCTTTTCGCCTGAAAGCATCTGCATGTTGATTTCATTTTCAAGACGGCTTACTTCGTCACGTGAAGTTACAAGTTCTTCACGCTTAGTATTTCGGGACAGAACTTCTGTTTGGAGTTTTTCAATTTCTGCTGTCAATTCAGCAATTTTTACATCACTTTCTTTTGATGCCGCAGAGAAAATTTCAATTCTTGTTTCAGAATTTTTCTTTTCATCTTCAAGCTCTTTCAGTCCGTTCCGGAGTGTTTCCAACTGACCGAGAACAAGCTTGAGACTGCTTTCTGCTCTGATTTCATCTTCCTGAGCTGTGAGCAGGTCTGCCTGAGCTGCAGAAAGTGTTGCTTCACTGAGCACAAGGTCTTCAGAGAGAGTTTTGAATTTTTCTCGCTGTTCATCAAGTTTCTTTGAGAGTTTATTTACTTCTTCATTGAGCTTTTCAATTTCACCGGCACGACTGAGCATTCCTGCATTCTGGGTTCTTGAACCACCTGTCATTGAACCGCCTGCATTGATAAGCTGACCGTCAAGAGTTACTATCTTGAATTTATAGCCCCGTCTTTTTGCAATTGCAATTGCTGAATCCATATCTTCAACAACGGCAATATGACCGAGCTCGTATTTGAAAATTTCTTCGTACTGTTTATCGTATGTAACAAGCTTGTCTGCCATATCGATAAAGCCGAATTCATCCTCAAGGTCTTTTTCAGGGAAAGGCTTTGATTTGATTGCGGCAATGGGAAGGAATGTTGCTCTGCCCTGTCTGTTTTCTTTAAGGAAATTGATAGCACGCTTTGCATCGTTTTCCGTATCTGTAACGATGTGCTGAATTGATGCTCCCAGCGCAGTTTCAATTGCTGCGGCATAATCGTTTTCAACAGAAATAAGCTGTGACAAAGGCGCATGAATACCTTTAAGAGCACCTCTTCTCATCTCTTTCATAACAGCCTTAACACTGCCTGAATAGCCGTCCATGTTCTTTTCAAGATCATCAAGCATTTTAGCACGGGAAGACTTTTTGTGAAGTTCAATTTCAAGAAGGTCAATTTCTGCTTTGAGTTCGTTTACCTTTGTTTTTCTTGTTTCAGCCTTGAGAGAATAACCCTCAATACTGTTTTTTGCTTCTTCACATTTCTGTTTTATATTTTTAAGTTCTTCTTCTTTTTTCTCTTTTTCTTTAATTGAGTTTTCAACGAGAATTCTTCTTGATTCAAGAGTTTCGTTAACGGAAGAAACACGGCTTGTAATTTCTTCAATTGAAGAATCTGCAGTTGATTTTTTCACCCTTGCATCAGCAAGCTCCTTTGAAAAGCTTTCGATTTTTTCAGTAAGAGAAAGAATTTCATCAGCAAAGGTTTCGTTTTCACTCTGAATTTTAAAGAGTCTTTCTTTAGTCTGTTCAAGCTCTGCTTTTTTATCGGCAATACTTTTTTCAATTGCAGAAATGCTTTCTTCTTCTTCGTTTATTCTTGCAAAAATATCTTCATTTGAGCTTGTAAGGGCTTCAATATCACGTGTAAGTCTTTCGATTGTTTCTATGTTATGTTCAATCGAGTTCTGCTCAACTGCTGCTTCTGAGTCAAGCTTTGCCACCTGCTCTTCAAGAGCCTCATTACTCCTGTGAATGAAATCGACAGAAACTGCTATGCCCTGACTTTTTGCAGTAAGGGCTTCCAGCTCTTCTTCAATTGCATTCATTTCCTTTTCAGCATCCTCGTACTGAGCATTTGCAATAAGGAGCTTTTCCTCCTGTTCTTTGAGAAGATTTCTTGAACGCTCAATTGTGTGAAGCCACAGACCGATTTCAAGTTCTTTCTTTTCATCTGCAAGAACTAAAAACTTTTTAGCCTTTTCACTCTGAGTTTTGAGAGGACCTACACGGCTTTCAAGTTCAGAAAGAATATCACGAAGACGCACGAGATTTTCTTCTGCCTGATCAAGCTTACGGTTAGCGTCTGTTCTTCTGTATCTGTAATGAGAAATTCCTGCCGCTTCTTCAAGCATTTCACGGCGCTGACCTGATTTTGATGAAATAAGGTCGGCAATTCTGCCCTGACTGACCATTGAGTAACCGTCACGACCAAGACCTGTATCCATGAAAAGCTCGTTGATATCACGAAGTCTTACGCCCTCACCGTTTAAAAGATATTCACTTTCTCCCGAACGGTAATAACGTCTTGTGACCGCAACCTCATCGCTGTCGCAGTCAAGACTTCTGTCAGTATTATCAAGGCGTAATGTAACCTCGGCAAAGCCGTGTGCTTTTCTGCCACCTGCATTACCGCTGAAAACAACATCTTCCATTTTAGAACCACGAAGGCTCTTTGAGGACTGTTCACCAAGAACCCATCTTACGGCATCGGAAATGTTACTTTTACCTGAACCGTTAGGTCCTACAACGCCTGTTATTCCTTTTTCAAGCTTTAAAACTGTTTTGTCGGGGAATGATTTGAACCCCTGCATTTCAAGCGATTTTAAAAACATAAATTCACTTCCTTACACTAACCGTGTATTTATTTAAACTGCTGTCTTCTTCAAATTTTACCTGAAAACCCTGGCTTTCAAGATATTCTTTATTTGATTTCTTCTGTCCGATTGCCTGAGACAAAGAGCCTTTCGGCACTTTCACAACAATACTTCCTGACATATCTTTTATCTGTTCTCTTATTTTTTTCAGATAAATTCTGCTTTCGCAAAGCTCTTTGAAAGCAGGATGATAAGCCCCTGCAACGTAGCCCTCTTCAACATTTCCTCCTGAATGAAGTCCCGTTCTGATAACGGTAATATTATTTTCTTCAAACATGAGAAGAAGCTCTGAAACAAGTTTTACTGTTTCATCAAGACTCATTACCTCATATTCACCTGACTTGTATTTCGTTTCAAGCAAAGTATTTTCAAGCACTACCGTAGGATAAATCCTTACTGTATCAGGTTTAAGAGCAATTATCTTTTTTGCCGTTTCAATGTCTTTTTCGTAACTGCTTCCCCACAGTCCCGTCATCATCTGAAGTCCCGTTTCAAATCCGAACTCTCTTAAAATTGCCACAGCTTTTTCAACGTCGGACGATGTATGACCTCTGAGGTTTTTTGCAAGAACATCATCACACATGCTCTGACAGCCCAGTTCAACACTTGTAACTCCGTAGCTTTTGAGTATTTCACAAACTTCTCTGTCAATACAATCAGGACGTGTGGAAATTCTGATACCTTTGAAAAATCCTTCCATCACAAAAGGATAAGCACTTTTCAAAAGCTTCAACATATATTCTCTTTCAATTGCAGTAAAGCTTCCTCCGAAAAAGGCAATTTCGCCCTCATTAGACGGAGCAGTTCTTTTTGCAATTTCGCAAGAGTCAATAACATCTTTTTCTGTAGGCAATGTGCTTTTTCCGGAAATGCTTTTCTGATTACAGAAAGAACAGTTATTTGGACATCCCTCATGAGGTACGAAGATGCTTACATTGTACTTTTTCAAAGTCCCATCAGAGCAAGGGCTTCCCTTGCTGCCTCCTGCTCAGCGTTTTTCTTTGAACTGCCTGAGCCTCTGCCGATTACGTTACTGTTGAGATGAACCTCAACCTCAAAGGTTTTGTTGTGGTCCGGCCCTGATTCACCTACAAGAACATATTCAAGAGTTTCTTCGGGATTTTTCTGAATTACTTCCTGAAGCTTTGTTTTGCAGTCCTTGTATGTATTCTGAGTTTTTGCATGACCCTCAACAAATCTGAGAACAAAATTCTTTGCTTCTTCAATACCGCCATCAAGATAAATTGCAGCGATTACTGCCTCAAAAGCGTCAGAATTTATTGACGCTCTGTCACGTCCGCCTGTGTTTTCTTCACCTTTACCGAGTTTGATAAACCTATAAAGTTCAATTTCCTTAGAAAACTCAAAAAGTGCTTTTTCGCACACAGTTGAAGCTCTGAGACGTGTAAGCTCACCCTCAGGGAGAGACGAATTTTTATAGTAATACTCTGCCGTAATAAAACCGAGAACGCTGTCCCCTAAAAACTCAAGTCTTTCATTGCTGTTTTTAGGAGAATGATTTTCGTTGGCATAGGAAGAATGCCACAGCGCTCTTTCAAGAAGAGCTTTATCACGGAAGGTATATCCGATTATTTTTTCAAATTCCTGCATGATATTATTCCTCGTCCTTTGAAACTGCAGTCAGTTTTGCAATCTGACCGCACACATCTGCTTTATAACATTCAATTGCCTGACGGATTGCGTTGTAAATCGCTCTCTCGTCAGAAGAACCGTGAGCCTTGATAACAGGCTTTTTAACACCAAGCAAGGGTGCTCCGCCAAACTCTTTATAGTCCATGCTGTCTTTCAGTTCTTTTACTCCGCCTTTAACAAGGAGATAACCGATTTTCGAGAAAATGTTTCTTGTGAAAACGCCTTTGACTTTCTTCATCAATGCACTTGCAACGCCCTCGTACATTTTAAGGATTGTGTTACCTGTGAAGCCGTTACAGATAACGCAGTTTGCCTTACCGAAAGGAATGTCACGGGGTTCAATGTTACCGATGAAATTGATTTCCTTCATTTCAGAAAGAGCTTTATATGTTTCCTGAAGAACTTCAGGACCTTTTGTAGGCTCAGCACCGATGTTTGCAAGAGCAACGGTGGGGTTTTTGAAACCGATTATATTTTTCATGTAAATTTCTGACATCTGTGCAAACTGAATAAGGTTTTCCTTGTGGCATTCAATGTTAGCACCGATATCCATAACCATAAAAGGTTCTGTGTAAGAAGGCATAATACTTGCAATTGCAGGACGTTTAATGCCTTTTATTCTCTTTACAATAAATGTAGCGCCCATAACAACTGCACCTGTTGAACCTGCACTTACAAAAGCGTCGCCTTCGCCGTCTGCAAGTGCTTTGAAGCCCACAGCCATTGAAGAATCGCTTTTTTCTCTGAGAACGCACTTAGGGTCGTCACACATGGAAATTTCGCTTTCTGCCTCAAGAATTTCCATACCGTCAAGGCTGATACTGTTTTCTTCTGCACATTTCTTAATCTTTTCACCTTTACCTGCAAGGAGAATTTCAACCTTGAATTTATCTGCAGCTTTTCTTGCACCTTTAATTATTTCAAGAGGGGCATTATCTCCGCCCATTGCATCAACTATAACTTTCATCTCTTTCAACCCTTTCATTCGTATTCTTTAAGTCCACGTTCAGCCAAAGCCTCGTATCTTAATTTTTTATCTCTTATTTTTTCATCAAGTGGTGGCAAAGCACCGAAGTTTGCACCCATGGGCTGGAAAATTTCAACATCTTCATTTGAAATATATCTTGCCAACGCACCAATCATAGTAAGACCAGACGGCACAAACTCATCTTCGCCAAGAATTTTATTTGCAGCGTTTATACCTGCAATAATGCCTGATGAAGCCGATTCCATATAACCTTCAACACCTGTAATCTGACCTGCAAAGAAAAGACCTTTTCTTTCTCTCATCTCATAAGTTGATTTCAGGAGTTTAGGTGAATTTATAAATGTATTTCTGTGCATAACACCGTAGCGTAAAAATTCGGCATTTTTAAGTGCAGGAATAAGAGAAAAAACTCTCTTCTGCTCACCGAATTTAAGGTTAGTCTGAAATCCTACAAGGTTATATGCACTGCCGGGAAGATTTTCTTTTCTCAGTTGAAGAACTGCCCATGGTCTGTGACCTGTTCTGGGGTCACGGAGTCCTACGGGTTTCAGCGGTCCGAAACGCATTGTATCTTCCCCTCGTGACGCCATAATTTCAATTGGCATACAACCCTCGTACACATTTTTCTTTTTCTCAAATGTGTGAAGCTCAGCCCTCTCAGCGTTCACAAGCTCATTGTAGAAAAGTTCATATTCTTCCTTGTTCATAGGACAGTTGATATAGTCACTTTCATCACCTCTGTCGTATCTTGACTGACAGAAAGCACTTTCCATATCAATACTGTCACCGCTGACAATAGGTGCTGCTGCATCAAAGAAACTAAGAAAACCTCCGCAGAGTTTTTCAATTTCCGAGGCCAAAGCCTCTGACACAAGTGGTCCTGCCGCAATGATAACAACGTCATTATCGGGAATTTCAGTAACTTCACCATGAATTACTTCTATAAATTTATTCTGTTTTATCTTTTCCGTAACGAGAGATGAAAACTTATCTCTGTCAACTGCCAATGCACCGCCTGCAGGAACTGCGCTTTCCAAAGCACATTCCACAGTAAGAGAACCAAGTCTTTTCATCTCTTCTTTGAGCATTCCTGCTGCAGAACCAACACGCAGAGCTTTAAGAGAATTTGAGCAGACAAGCTCTGCAAAATTCTCCGATTTATGGGCAGGAGAAAATTTAACAGGCTTCATTTCTACAAGTGAAACCTCTATTCCTCTTTTTGCCATCTGCCATGCTGCCTCAACACCTGCAAGACCTGCACCGATTATTACGGGTTTATTCTTCGGGATTATCATTTTTCTTCTTCCTTGAAGCTTTTATTTCGTAGTCACAGCCCTCACTGAGACAATGCTTTACCGAACCTGCTGTTCTGAAAAGTGATTTGCCGCACTTAGGACATTTTTCATCTGTAGGCTTATCCCATGTAACAAAATCACATTCAGGCCATTTTGTACAGCCATAGAAAAGTCTGCCCTTCTTTGAACGTCTTTCCACGACCTCACTTCCGCATTTGGGACAGGTTGCATTTGTCTTTGTTACGAAAGGCTTTGTATTTTTACATTCGGGGTATCCGGGACAAGCAAGGAATTTGCCGAAACGTCCTGTTTTTACCACCATCATTTTACCGCATTTTTCACAGGGAATATCTGTAATATCTTCTTCAAGTTTAATCTTAACACCCTGCATATCTGCCTTTGCTTTGTTGAGAGTTGCATCAAAATCATCATAGAAAACATGGAGCATTCTGATGTAATCCTCGTCACCTCTGTCAATTGCATCAAGGCTGTCTTCCATCTGTGCTGTATATTTTACATTAACGATTTTCGGAAAATGCTCTTTGAGAAGTTTTGTTGTTGCTTCACCAAGCTCTGTGGGAGCAAGAATTTTGCTCTGACGTTTAACGTACTCACGTTTTACGATTGTTGTAACAATTGTAGCGTAAGTGCTGGGACGTCCTACACCGTTTTCTTCAAGAGTCTTGATGAGTGTTGCTTCGGAATATCTTGCAGGAGGCTGAGTGAAATGTTGATTACCTGCAAGTTCCTTGAGTTTTACGTTGTCCCCTTCTTTGAGTTCAGGGAGCTGAGTTGCCTTTTTATCATCATCTGTTTTTTCTTCATAGAGTGCTGTGAAACCGTCAAACTTCACGCTGTAGCCTGATGCTGTGAAAACACAGTAGCCGTCATCACCGGCCTTTTGCGATTTGATTTCAACCTTCATTGTGTTGAGAACGCTTGATGCCATCATTGAAGCAATGAATCTCTGCCAGATAAGGTTGTAGATTTTGTACTGGTCAGATGTAAGGCTTGATTTTACTTCTTCGGGAGTAAGTGACAGAACGGTAGGTCTGATTGCTTCGTGACCGTCCTGAGCAGAGCTTCTTGATTTGAAGTAACGTGGTTTTTCGGGAAGATAATTCTGTCCGTAATGTGTGAGAATAAAATCATTTGCCTGACTTCTTGCTTCTTCCGAAATTCTCAGTGAGTCAGTTCTCATATAAGTAATAAGACCCATTGAGCCGTGTCCCTGAATATCCACGCCTTCATAAAGCTCCTGTGCAATTCTCATTGTTCTCTGAGCCTGAAAGCCAAGTCTTCTTGATGCTTCCTGCTGAAGAGTTGATGTGATAAAGGGAGGTACGGGATTTTTCTTTTTAGTTCCTTTTTTCACGCTGTCAATAACATATTTTGCACCGTCAAGACGTGAAAGGTATTTATCTGCCTGTTCTTTTGAATTAATTTCAACCTTGCCTGTTTCGTCACCGTAGAATGATGCAGGAAATACTTTTCTGGAAGTTGAAGTAAACTTTGCATCAAGTGTCCAGTATTCTTCGGGCACAAACTTTCTGATTTCTTCCTCACGGTCAACAATAAGTCTTACTGCAACGCTCTGAACACGTCCTGCCGAAAGACCTCTGCGGATTTTCTGAGAAACAAAGGGACTGAGCTTGTAGCCTACAAGTCTGTCAAGAATTCTTCTTGCCTGCTGTGCATTTACAAAATCCATATCAACCTTTCTCGGATTTTTCATACCTGCCTGAACACCTGATTTTGTAATTTCATTGAAGGTTACACGGTTTTCTTCGTTAAGGTCAAGTCCGAGAACTGTTGCAAGATGCCATGAAATTGCTTCTCCCTCACGGTCAGGGTCGGCTGCAAGAATAACAGCTTCGCTTTTTGCAGCCTGAGTTTTAAGGTCTTTTACAAGCTGCTCTTTGCCTTTGATTATTGCGTATTTGGGAGCAAAGTCATTTTTAACGTCAACACAGAGTCTTGCTGCAGGAAGGTCTCTTACATGACCCATTGAAGCCATAACTTCATACCCGCTTCCGAGATATTTCTTTATATTTTTCGCCTTTGCAGGTGACTCAACAATTACAAGTTTGGACATAAGTTTTCTCCTTATTTTCTTCTGTATTTTTTGCCGTTATCGGAAACCACAAGGTCTGCCATTTCAAGCTTTGTAAGACTTACCATAACTTTTGACGGAGACAAAGAAGCAAGTTTCCGCATTATATCGTCAATGTGCATAGGTTCATAGTTCAGAACATCATACACAGTTTTTTCGTTTGAATTCAGTTTTTCTGCTGTTTTTTCATTTTCTTCACGCCTGAGTCTGTCCTCAATAATTTCTGTCATAACTTCATCGGGGATAGATTCCTGCGAATGAACAGATTTCACTCCGTAGGTTAC
>JAFXFI010000096.1 GCA_017520635.1 Clostridia bacterium | reverse complement strand
TCGGTTCAGGCGGACTTTTCGGAGTAGGTCTCGGTAATTCAAAGCAGAAACACCTTTATCTGCCGGAGCCTCAGAATGACTTCGTTTTTTCCGTAATCTGTGAAGAATTGGGTTATATCAGAACAGTGCTTTTTGTAATAATTCCCTTTGCACTTCTCATACTCAGAGGTTTCCAGATTGCAATGAAGCTTAAAAACCGCTATTCAGCCCTTGTAGTTATGGGTATTATGGTTCAGGTAGGCTTACAGGCGTTTTTCAATATCGGAGTTGTAACGGGTATGCTTCCCAACACAGGTATCAGCTTGCCGTTCTTCTCATTCGGTGGTACGGCTTTAATTTTATTGCTTGGTGAAATGGGCTTCGTTCTGTCAGCATCAAGACAACCTAATTCTATTGAAAGGTAAAGGATTGATAAAAATGTTAAATTCTAAAAAGATAGTTTTCACAACAGGCGGAACAGGTGGACATATAAATCCTGCACTTGCAGTAGCAGGTGAAATCAGAAGAAAGTACCCTGAAGCAGAAATCCTTTTCATCGGCACATCAGACCGTCTTGAAACAAAGCTCGTGCCTGATGCAGGCTTTGACCTGAGAACGATAGAAATGAGTGGCTTTCAGAGAAAGCCAAGCCTTGAAAATTTAAAAAGAAATCTTCTCACAGTAAAAAGACTTCTTACAGTTACAGGCAAAGTAAAAGCAATTTTCAAGGATTTTACCCCTGATATTGTAATCGGTTTCGGTGGTTATGTAAGCGGTCCTGTTGTGAGAACAGCGGCAAAAATGGGCATTCCCACAATAATTCATGAGCAGAATGCTTTCCCCGGTGTTACAAACAAAGCACTTGCAAAAATGGTTGATAAAGTTATGCTTACAGCAGGTGAAGCAGAAAAATATATGCAACCGAAAAATCCCGTTGAAGTTACAGGTCTTCCCGTAAGACATGAAATTGTTGAAGCAGACAGAGATTTTTCACGTGCGGAATTAGGACTTGATGAAAGACCGCTTGTGCTTTCAATGGGTGGCAGTCTTGGTGCAAGAACAATCAACGAAGCAATGGTTGAGGTAATTGCCCGTCTTCAGCCTGAACATAAATTCAGGTTTATTCATGCAACAGGTAAATTCGGCACATGGGTTCCCGATAAGCTTAAAGAGAAAGGTGTAGACCTTGAGGATAAGGATATTGAAATCCGTGAATATATCAACAATATGGATGTGTGCATGTCCGCAGCTGATATTATTATCGGACGTTCAGGAGCAAGTACACTCAGCGAGCTTCAGGCAACAGGCAGTGCATCAATTCTTATTCCTTCTCCTAATGTTACTGAGAATCATCAATATCACAATGCAATGGCACTTGTAAACAAGGGTGCTGCAGCAATTATTGAAGAAAAAGATTTAACAGGTGAAGTTCTTGCAAATAAGCTTATTGAAATTCTTGAAGATAAAAACAAGCTTCAGTCAATGAGAAAAAATGCAAAAGAAATGGCAATCCTTGACTCAACAGACAGAATTATCAAAATTGTTGAAGATACAATAAAATTATAATTTGTCTGAGTGTTTATTGTTATATCGTAGGGGAGCCGTTTCGGCTCCCGCAAGGTTTTATCAAATTTATTCGGGACGGAAAGGCGTCCCCTACGATGAAACCGTCGATTTAATGCGATTTTTCGGAGTTCTCGGCGTCCTCGACGACCCGTTAGTTTTATGTGATTTTACGGAAGACCGCAAGGGTCTTTCCTACGGTGTAGCTGTTGATATTATTATACAATCGCGTCGCAGACCCGACATTCTGCATTCTGCACTAAAATTTCCCTCCTGCATATTATGGATTAGTTTTATTTGTCGGAGGGATGATACCTGTGGAAAAGTTGGTTGTTAACGGGAAAAGAAAATTGTCAGGTGAAATTCGTGTTCAGGGTTCAAAAAACAGCACTTTACCAATAATTGCGGCAACTGTTATGTGCGAAGGTGAGGTAGTTTTACATAATTGTCCCGAACTTACCGATGTCGTTGCAGCTGTAAACATTCTTGAACATCTCGGCTGTAAAATCAGAAAAGAAAAAGATACCCTGATAATCAATTCTTCTGCAGTTTCAGTTTCCGAAATTTCGGAAACACTTATGCACGAAATGCGTTCTTCCATAGTTTTTCTCGGTGCGCTTCTTGCACGTACGGGGAACGCAGAGCTTTCAACTCCCGGTGGTTGTGAAATCGGTGTCAGACCTATAGACCTTCATCTCAGAGCGTTGAGAGAATTAGGCGTTAAAATAAAGGAAGAAAACGGAAAACTTTTCTGTACTGCCCCGAACGGCATTACAGGTAATGAAATTTCCCTTGCTTTTCCAAGTGTGGGAGCAACGGAAAATGTTATGCTTGCCGCAACTCTCGGTAAGGGCAGAACAATACTTAATAATGCCGCAAGAGAACCCGAAATCAAAAATCTTGCGGATTTTCTTAACTCATGCGGAGCAAGAATCTTTTCTGCAGGTGAGGGGAGAATAATAATTGACGGTGTAAAAAAACTTCACGGCTGTGAATTTACAGTTATTTCTGACAGAATTGTGGCAGCGACATATATGGCTTGTGCAGCTGTAACTTCAGGGGAAATGGATATACTTAATTTTCCTGTCAGTCACATTTCACCCGTCTTACCCATATTTACTTCATGTGGCTGCAGAATTACTGCAGATGAGAATAATCTTCATATCAGAGCACCGAAAAAACTCAGGTCTCCCGGTACTGTGAGAACGATGCCTTATCCGGGA
Organism: Clostridia bacterium; assembly: GCA_017520635.1. Taxonomy (GTDB): domain Bacteria; phylum Bacillota; class Clostridia; order Oscillospirales; family Acutalibacteraceae; genus SIG575. The sequence continues at coordinate 17,757 of JAFXFI010000096.1, read as the reverse complement.
TTTCCTACGGATTTTCAGGCACCTGCAATGGCAATGGCCTGTGTGGCAGACGGTACGGCAATTTTTATTGAAACTATCTTTGAAAGCAGATACAAGCATGTGCCCGAGCTTAAAAGAATGGGCGCAAATATCAGCGTAGAAGGTGCTGTTGCAGTCGTTCAGGGTGTGAGTAAGCTTACATCTGCAAACGTGTATGCAGGTGATTTACGCGGCGGTGCGGCACTTATTATTGCCTCCCTTGCAGCAGAGGGAGAAACAAACATTTATAACTTGAAACATATCGACAGAGGTTACGAAAATATAGAGGAAAATCTTGCACGTTTAGGGGCGGAAATAAAGAGGGAGGTTTAAAATTTAATGGCAAAAAGAAGTCAGTTAAGTACACAGGAAATACCTAATATTTACGAAATGTCAAGAGGGAAGGCTTCTGAAAAAACACACAGAAGACATGCACCCGCACAGACTTCACAATATAAAACAGGTGACACACAGCGAAAAAAACACGCAATAAGCAGAAAGAAAAGAAGAAGAATACTCAGAGGCTCTCTGTTTATCTTCTTTGTTCTGGCAATATTTGTATCATTGATTTTAGGCTTGTCACAGGTGTTCTGTAAGGTTGATGCAGTGACAGTTGAATATACAAACAAAGCACATTCATCAAAAAGATTTTACACCGATAAAGAGGTAAAACTGAACAGCCTTATTGAAAAGGGAGATAATCTTCTCTTTATAAGTTCAGCTGATGTGGGCCGTAAGCTTGAAAAAAATCTTCCCTACATTTCTTCTGCTGTGGTGAAAAAGGATTTTCCCTCAGGCATAGTTATTGAACTTACCGAATGTAAGAAGGTTTATTCATACAAGGCAGAAACAGGGTATTACCTTGCTGATGAAAACGGAAAGTTTATTGAACCTGCAGACGGAAAAAAAGCAAAAAAATATACCGAAGTTATCTGTACTAAGGTTACTGCAGAAGTGGTCGGTGAACAGATAAAAATCGGCAAGAGGGCTGAAGATACAAAGGAATGGAAGGATACAGAAAAAGTCCTTGATTATCTTGAGCTTGTAAGAAAAAGCGGTATGAAAATCACAAAGGCAGATTTTACAGACCTTAATGATGTTTACATGGAATATGACAACAGAATAGAAATACATATCGGTAAAATGTCAGATGAGGCAAACGGAGTTACAGCGTGGAAAAAGCTTCAGCTTGCAAAAAAATCTCTTGATGCAGAGGATAAAGAAAATCCTGAGCAGAAGGGAAAACTCAATATGACAATATCAAAAAAGGCATTTTTCAAAGCTGAATCAGTTGCACCGGAGCAGGAAAGTGTGACTGACAAATAAGATTTTTCAGTCGAAAAATGGAAAATGTAACACAAATTTCATAAAGTTTATACATATTTTTGAAATATCAACTTGTAATTTGTATTTCAGTGTGGTAGAATATACGGGAATAGAATAAATTTCCATAGGAGGATGTAAAATGGCATTTGAAATGGATAACGAATTTGAAAGCGCTGTCCAGATTAAAGTTATCGGTGTAGGCGGTGGCGGCGGAAATGCTGTAAACCGTATGATCGATGCAGGTATCAGAGGCGCAGAATTTATTTCAGTTAATACAGATAAGCAGATTCTCGGTTTCTCAAAAGCAACTCATAAGCTTCAGGTTGGTGAAAAATCAACAAGAGGCCAGGGTGCAGGCGGACTTCCCGAGGTTGGCGAAAAAGCCGCAGAAGAAAGCCGTGAAATTATCACAGACCTTCTCAAAGGTACCGACATGGTGTTCATCACAGGCGGTATGGGTGGCGGCACAGGTACCGGAGCTGCTCCCGTAATTGCATCAATTGCTAAAGAACTTGGTTGTCTTACAGTCGGTGTTGTTACAAAACCCTTCAAATTTGAAGGCAGAAACCGTATGTCACTTGCAGAAAAAGGTATTGCAAAGCTTGCAGAGCAGGTTGACAGCCTTATTGTGATTCCAAATGACAGACTCAAATATGTCAGCGAACAGAGAATTACACTTAAAAACGCATTTGAAAAAGCTGACGAGGTTCTCCTTCAGGGTGTTCGCAGCATTTCAGAACTTATTAAAATCCCCGGATTTATCAACCTTGACTTTGCTGACGTTACAAGCGTCATGAAGGATGCAGGTTACGCTCTCATGGGTGTTGGCCGTGCAAGCGGTAAAGATAAGGCTGAGGTTGCAGCAAATGCAGCTGTAACAAGTCCTCTCCTTGAAACAGAAATCAAGGGTGCTAAGGGTGTTATCATGAGCATCAAATCTTCTGAGGATATTGACCTTGAAGATGTTGAAGTTGCAGCAGATATCATCACTCAGGCAGCAGACCCGGATGCAGTTATCACATGGGGTGTTGCTTATGATGAAAACCTTGAAGACGAAATGGTTGTTACTGTTATTGCAACAGGCTTCGGCAATGATAACAATTCAGCAGACAAGCTCTTCAACGACATCAAAGCATCAGTTATGCCTAAGATGCCTGAAATGCCCGTATTTACAGAAGAGGCACCTGCTGTTGAAGTAAAAGCAGAAGAAGCTGCAAAATCAGAACCTGTAATGCCCAACTTTGATCCCGCTCCCAAGCCGGCAGAAGCTCCCAAAAAGGAAGCAGCTCCCGTGGGAACAAAGGACAAGCTGGAAGATGACGAATTCTATGTTATCCTCGACGACCTTATGAAAGGCAACTAAGGAATAAAAAAATATTGCTCGTATTCTGAAAAAAGAATACGGGCATTTTTATGTGTTGATATAAGTGTATAATTTTTAATCCAATCCGAACCATGCTTCACATAAATCAAAGTCATTACTTTCAATGGCTTCCATCATCATTTTGTAGATGTCAGGATTTTCAACTCTCTGAAATTCAAAATATGCTTCATTATGTTGCACAATGTGGTCTTCTTCTGCAATCTCTGAATACTTTTCTTCCCATATACAACAAACACCTTTACCCATTTCAGAACCGCCCAGATATTTGCAGCCAGTACAATCAGGAATGCAGAGACTGTGCTTTTTATGGCAGTAAATTTTAAAATCGTATTCAGTTGCTTCGCTTTCAACCTCACATGCGGGTCCGAACATATTGTGATGTCTGACCAGGTGTTTTTTATTGTTTGCTTTGTTCATATCAGGGTCTCCTTTTTAAATGTTCAGCTATTTTCTTCCAGTCAAAGTTTTCTTCATTATTATTGTTGTTTGTTTTCTCGTTTTTACTGCTATTCATATTTCCTAATTTTCCCGTATGATAAACAGGAAAAACAGGAATTTCTAATCCGTTTTCAAAGACAAGCTTATATCCTGAGATTTCTATTATTGTGCTGAAGTTGTTATTTTTATTTGTTGTTGACGGATTTGCACAAATCAGTTCGGCTCCGTCACAAAAAGCAAGTGCATCAAATGTATCCTGACCTAAAACAATAATGACTTTAGGCGATATTATTTTTATCAACCGCCCCATAAATTTGTGTGTGCATAAATAAAGGCAACCTTTATTTATTTTTCCTGTACTCTTTTTCTGTCTGTAACAATTAGCCATGTTGGTTAAAAATAAACGGTGATTCTCATCGTTAATATCAATTTTTAGTTCATTAAAAATAAGTTTTTTTAAATTTATATCAGTAGGGGATTCGTCATTGTTATTTTCAAAAGCTCCGTAATCCTGTCCGATAATCATTATATCAATTTTATCACCATGGTAACCCTTATTAGGATTCCACTTTGCAATATTCCATTTATTTACATAATCGGTTTCATCGGAAGATTTTTCATGTGAAAGAAAATCGCTGTTGACGAGATGGGGAGAAAACTTAACCTTGTGGCAGATTGTACATTTTTTTACGTCTTCGCACAATGCTTTGAATTCAGCTTCTTTGTTCATAATAAAAATCACCTCGTAATTTATTTCATCAATATTATAACATGGTAAAAAAATATTTTTCAACAAAAAAACACAGTCAGTACGATTAGTTGTACTGACTGTAAATTTTATTTCTGATAGATTTTTACATAGTCAACGATGAACTCTGTTTTATATGTTTCTTTGTCGAATTTTTCAAGCTTATCATCACCGGGAATTTCAAGAGAAACTATAACCTCTTCAGGTACCTGTGAAACACCGTTGCCGAAAGATGTACGTGCTGTTTCAACACCGTTGATGTAGAAGATATATTCATCTTCAGTCCATTCAAGACCATAAGTGTTGAATTCTTCGTAAATATTATTTCCTTTAAATCTGCCGAGATTTGCAGACTGGAAGCCTTCCTGTACTCCGTCAACACCTGCACAATGAACGGTGCTTACAATTGCATCGCGGAATGTGTCGTCATAACACATTGACTCGAAAATGTCGATTTCACAACCGCCGACACCGCCCTGTGAATACTCTGCTTCGTATGGGTGACTTGCCTGAATCCAGAATGCACTCCAGAAAGCGTTGTCTTTGTTGCAGATACAACGGATTTCAAAGTAACCGCGTGTATATTTTTCTTTAAGAGAAATCATACCTGCATACCAGCCTTCACCGTATTCACCGTCCTTGAGGTATTCACCGGTAAGTGTCATTTTGCCGTCTTTGAGTGTTACCTGACTTGGAGCGTTGAAACCGCTTCTGCGAGGACCGTTACCTCTGTAATTCCACAAGTCTGTGTTGAGCGTGTCTCCTTCAAATTCATCGCACATTACAAGCTCGTAACCTTCAAGATTCAGCTCCTGTCCGCGGGGAGTAGTGGGAAATGAAAAAAGGAGCATTCCGAAAAGTTCAAAAATTGCCATTATTCCTGCGAAAAATCCCTTGATAGAAAATGAAGACCACATTTCTTTTGTTTGTTCAAAAATCTGAACAATTGCCCACGCTTCTCTGTAAGCAAGACCTACTGTTTTATAAAGCCATTCAAACATAAATTATCCTTCTTTCTGATAAATTTTAACATAGTCAATTTTAAATTGTGTATTATACGTTTCCTTATCCATTAAATCAAACTTATCTGATGATGGCACAACAAGAGAAATAATAGGCATTTCTGCTACCTGTGAAACACCATTGCCGAAATCGGTCCGTACTGTTTCCACACCGTTGATGTAAAAGATGTACTCGTCCTCAGTCCATTCAAGTCCGTAAGTGTTATATTCTTCGTAAATGTTGTTTGCTTTGAAGGTTCCGAGGTTTGCCGACTGAATACCTTCCTGTATTCCGTCAACACCTGCACAGTGCACAGTGCTTGTAACAGAGTTGCTGTAAGTGCTGTTGTGACTCATTGACTCGAAAATATCAATCTCAGCACCTCCGACACCGCCCTTTGAATATTCTGCATCGTAAGGATGATCAGCCTGTATCCAGAAAGCACTCCAGAAATAGGGGTCTTTGTTGCAGATGCAGCGGATTTCAAAATATCCGTGTTTGTATTTGTTGACTGTCCCTACTTCAGCACCGTACCAGCCTTCACCGAATTTGCCATTTTCTCTGTATTCACCGGTTATAATCATGTTACCGTCCTTGAATGACACCTGTTCGGAAGAATATTTTCCCTGACCCTGAGAACCTTCGCCTCTGTGAAACCAGAGGTTTGTGTTGAGTGAATCACCTTCGAACTCATCGTAAAGAACAAGCTTATACTCATCAAGGTTCAGTTCTTGTCCGCTCGGAGTGATGGGATGACCGAAAAGGAGCATTCCGAAAAGTTCGAAAATTGCCATTATCCCTGCAAAAAATCCTTTAATTGAAAAAGATGACCATATTTCTTTTGTGTGTTCAAAAATCTGAACAATTGCCCATGCTTCACGGTAGGCAAGACCTACTGTTTTATAAAGCCATTCAAACATTTTGAAAACCTCCTTTTATACGATTTTATAATATATCTTTTCCAATGTCAAATAATAATTAAAATATTTGAAAAAATTTGTAAACACTCTTTACTTATACTGTAAAATTTAGTACAATAGTATATGTATAAATACACCTATCGGTGTGGAGCGGAGGAAAATAGAATGAAAACTGTTTACAAAAGAATACTTTTGAAAATCAGCGGTGAAGTTCTTGCAGGTGAAGCAGGTCACGGAATTGACTTTGATACAACACTCGGCATTTGCAAAGCCGTTAAAGAAATTTCAAGAGCAGGTGTTCAGGTTGGCCTTGTAGTAGGTGGCGGTAACTTCTGGAGAGGCAGATCAAGCGGTAAAATGGACCGTTCACGTGCTGACCACATGGGTATGCTTGCAACTATTATGAATGCAACAGCTCTTGAAGATACACTTGAACAGATTGGTGTTGACGCTGTGGCAATGTCTGCACTTCCCATGGAACAGTTCGCAGAAACATTCACAAGCAGTAAAGCGAAAAAATATCTTGAAGCAGGTAAGGTTGTTATCTTCGGCTGCGGAACAGGTAACCCCTTCTTCACAACTGACTCAGGTGCAGCTCTCAAAGCAGCAGAAATCGAAGCAGATATCCTTTTCAAAGCAACAAATGTTGACGGTGTTTACGATAAAGACCCCAACAAGTTTGACGATGCAGTGAAGTTTGACACTCTTACTCAGGCAGAAATTCTTGAAAAAGACCTTAAGGTTATGGACAGCACTGCAGCAGCACTTTGTAAAGACAATAATATTCCGATTCTTGTTTTCAATCTCAACGATCCCAGAAACATTATCCGTGCAGTTGAAGGACAGAATATCGGTACAATAGTTAAATAATTTATCAACATAAATAATTTCAGGAGGCAATATTATGCAGACAGTATTTAACACAACAACAGAAAAAATGGAAAAAACTCTTGGCTCACTTCAGTCAGAATATGCTTCAATCAGAGCAGGCAGAGCAAGTGCAGCAGTTCTTGACAGAATCAGTGTTGACTATTACGGCACACCCACACCCATCAACCAGCTTGCTACAGTTTCAGTTGCAGAAGCAAGAATTCTCAACATTCAGCCCTGGGACAAATCAGTTCTCACAGCAATTGAAAAGGCTATCCAGACTTCAGATATCGGTATCAACCCCACAAATGACGGTTCTATCATCCGCCTTGTTTTCCCGCCTCTCACAGAGGACCGCAGAAAGGAAATCGTAAAAGATATCAAGAAGAAGGCTGAAGAAGCAAAGGTTGCTATCCGTTCAATCAGACGCGATAACATCGACAAACTCAAGAAAATGCAGAAAAATTCTGAAATTACAGAAGATGATCTTTCAAACGGTGAAGATAAAATCCAGAAAATCACAGACGATTTCATCAAGAAAATCGACGATAAAGCTAAGGATAAGGAAAAGGAAGTAATGGAAATCTAACATTCCGTTACGAGATGAATTCATGAAGAGTAAATTTGAACTCGCTTCTTTTGATGTTTTGCCACGTCACGTTGGTGTTATAATGGACGGTAACGGACGTTGGGCAAAGCAAAGGGGACTTGAGAGGTCGGAAGGTCACAAAGCAGGTGCAAATGTTTTCAGAACAATCTGCGAATATGCATGTGACCTTGGCATTGAATGTATAACTTTCTATGCTTTTTCAACTGAAAACTGGGCACGTCCCGAACTTGAAATAAAGGGAATTATGTCACTTCTCCGTTCGTACCTCATGGAAGCACTTGAGCGTAAAAAAGAGAACGAAGAAAAGGGCATGAAAATCAGGTTTATAGGTGATGTGAGCCGTGTTGACAAAGAACTGCAGAGAATGATTAAAATTATCGAAAAGCAGTCTCAGTCAAAGACAAGAACGGTTGTGAACATTGCCGTAAACTATGGCGGAAAGCAGGAGCTTCTCCGTTCTTTCAAAGAAATTGCAAGGGATATTGAAAGTGGCAAACTTTCTGCAGATGATATCACAGACGAACTTGTTGAAAGCCGTCTGTATACTCCCGATTTTCCTGCGTGTGACCTGATTATCCGTCCCAGCGGTGAATACAGACTTTCAAATTTCCTTACATGGCAGTCGGCTTATTCCGAATTTTGGTTTTCAGATATTCTCTGGCCTGACTTTACCATAGAAAATTTCAATGAAGCTTTAAGAGCTTATGAAAAAAGAAACCGTCGTTTCGGTGGAGTATAATATTATAATAAATCCGGTGATTACAGAATGAAAACAAGAGTAATTTCAGGTATTGTAGCTGCTATAATCGGAATAGGTGCGGTGGTATTGATGTTGACACCTGTTTATTCGATTTTTATAGCTTTCCTCAGTGCCGTTGCAACATACGAAATAATGAATGTTGCACAGATTAAAAGTAAACTCATTATGACTCCTGCAATTGTGTTGTCAGCCATAATGCCGAATTATTTTGAATACAAATCCATGCTTCCTTTTGAAATACCTGAGGACGCATTTTTAGCGTTGTATGTGATGCTTATGTTGGCATTTATGCTGAAAGTACATAAAAACACACGCTTCGAACAAGTTGCAGTAGCCCTTTATGCATCAATTTTTGTTCCGTACGCATTTTCTTCATTGGTTACACTCAGAGATATTCATGTAAATTACGAAGATGTTTACACAAAAAAAGAAACGGTTTATATCATTTTGTTTGCATTGTTCTGTGCTTTTCTTACCGATACTTTCGCTTACTTTGTAGGTGTGAAATTCGGTAAACACAAGATGGCACCTGTAGTCAGTCCGAAAAAGAGCGTTGAAGGTGCAATCGGCGGACTTGTTCTGTCGTCTGCATTCAATATTGCAGTTTTTGCAGGTGTTCGTGAATGGGTTTTCGGTGGCGAAAGTGCATTCAGCTTTGCATTTATTATAATCATGTCTGTTGTCCTTTCTGCAGTAAGTATGCTTGGCGATTTGTCAGCTTCACTTCTTAAACGTAATTTTGGCATAAAGGATTTCGGAAATATTATGCCCGGTCATGGTGGTATAATGGACAGATTTGACAGTCTGATTTTTGTGGCACCCGTACTTGCTGCGGCAATTAAATTTGTTAACATGTAATAATATATGAGGTAGTAGTATGAAAAGAATAGCTATTCTCGGCTCTACCGGTTCTATAGGAAAACAATCTCTCGACGTTATACGTATGAGAGGTTTTTCCGTTACTGCCCTTACTGCAAACAGTAACGTAAGCGTCATTGAAGAACAGGCAAGAGAGTTTAAACCAAAGTATGTTGCTTTGCACGATGAAAAAGCGGCAAAGGATCTGAAAATCAAATTAGCAGATACAAATGTAAAGGTGCTTTCGGGACTTGAGGGTATATGCGAATGTGCAGCCCTTGAGGAAACTGATACAGTTCTTAACAGCGTTGTGGGAATGGTGGGACTTAAGCCTACTGTTACTGCAATAAAAGCAGGTAAGGAAATTGCCCTTGCAAACAAGGAAACCCTTGTTGAGGCAGGTAAATTGGTTACAACTCTTGCAAAAGAAAATAACGTGAGAATTCTGCCCGTAGACAGTGAGCATTCTGCAATTTTCCAGTCTCTCGGAGGTTGTGTTTCTCACTCAATGATAAAAAGACTTATTCTCACAGCATCAGGCGGTCCTTTTTTCGGCAAAAAGAAGGAAGACCTTAAAAATGTTACAGTTAAAGATGCTCTTAATCATCCTAACTGGTCTATGGGTGCAAAAATCACCATTGACTCAGCTACAATGATGAACAAGGGTCTTGAACTTATTGAAGCAGCATGGCTTTTTGATATGCCTGCAGATAAAATTGACATCGTTGTTCACCGTCAGAGTATTATTCATTCACTTGTTGAATACGTTGACAATTCTGTTATTGCTCAGCTTGGTGTACCTGATATGAGAATACCGATACAGTATGCACTTACTTATCCTGAAAGGTATGAAAGCCCCGTAAAACAGCTTGACCTGACAGACTTCGGTACTCTTACTTTTGAAAAAGCGGATGAAGAAACCTTCTCCTGCATAAGATACTGTAAGGAAGCAATTATGAGAGGCGGTACTGCAACTGCAATTGCAAACTCAGCCAATGAAGAAGCAAATAAGCTCTTCCGTGAAGAAAAAATCGGATTTCTTCAGATTGCCGACTTAGTCGGTGAAGCACTTGAAAGTATCCCTGTAAAAGATGAGTATACTCTTGAGGATATTTTTGAAACAGACATAAACACAAGAAATTTTGTCATTGAAAGAAGTGGTAGAAATTAACCTCTTAGCATTGGATTTTTCGGCTTTGTGGTCAAAAGCATGGCCGATAATTATAGCAATTTTATTTTTCGGATTGATAATTTTTATCCACGAATTAGGTCATTTTACATTTGCAAAGCTTTTCAAAGTTAAAGTAAACGAATTTGCAATGGGTATGGGTCCTACACTTTTTAAAAAGAAAAAAGGGGAAACAACCTACGCTCTCAGACTTCTTCCTATCGGCGGTTTTGTAAGCATGGAGGGTGAAGATGAAGAAAGTGAAGATGAAAGCTCTTTTTCAAAGAAACCCTGTTGGCAGAGAATAATTATCGTTGCTGCAGGTGCTGTTATGAATCTGCTTTTAGGCTTTATTATATGCATTTGTATTAACGCTAATCAGGAGCTTATTGCAACTCCTGTTGTGGCTGATTTCAGAAGTGATGCAGTCAGCGTTTCTTCAGGACTTGAGAAAAATGACAAAATTATAAAAATTGATAACCACTCCGTTTCAAGTTATATGGACCTTTCTTTCCTTATGATGCGAGATAAAGACGGAGTTATGGATATTACCGTTAAACGTGACGGTGAAAAGGTTCTTCTTGAAGATGTAGCCTTTCAGATGCGTGAGCTTGAAGACGGCACAAAAGCCATGTATTTTGATTTCATTGTATACGGTGTTCAGCCTAAGTTCCTGAACGTTATAACATCAGCAGCAGGTGAGACATTCTCTATTGCGAAAGTGGTTTACCTCAGCCTTTTTGACCTTGTAACGGGGCAGTATGGTCTTAATGATTTGTCAGGACCTATCGGTACGGTAACTTATATTGCAGATGCTGCAACTGATGCAGGCAAGACGCAGGATTTTTCAACTCTGTTCCTTATAATGGCACTTATTACCGTCAATATCGGTGTGTTTAATCTTCTTCCTTTACCGGCACTTGACGGCGGAAGACTCTTCTTTATGTTAATTGAGCTTATAAGAAGAAAACCCATAAAACAGAAATACGAATCATGGGTACATGCAGCAGGTCTTGCATTACTCATATTACTGATGCTTGTAATTTCAGCAAGCGATATTTTCAAACTTATAAAATAAGGGGATATTTTTATGGAGAGAAGGCAGACAAAACAAGTAAAAGTAGGCAAATTTACTTTAGGCTCATCATCTCCCGTTACAGTTCAGTCAATGCTGAATGTACCTTCAACTGATATTGAGGGAAGTGTAAGACAGTCAATAGAATTGGAAAAAGCAGGATGCGAAATTATCCGTGCGGCTGTGCCTGATATGGAAGCCGTAAAGCTTATTTCTGCAATCAAAGAAAAGGTGAGTGTACCTCTTGTTGCAGACATTCATTTTGACTATAAGCTTGCCCTTGAAAGTGCTGAGGCAGGTATTGATAAAATAAGAATAAACCCCGGCAATATCGGTTCAGACGACAGAGTAAAGGCTGTTGCAAAGAAATGCAAAGAAAAAAATATTCCTATCAGAATCGGTGTGAATTCAGGTTCTCTTGAAAAAGAAATTCTTGCAAAATACGGTGGTGTCACACCTGAGGCAATGTGCGAAAGTGCAATGTACCATGTGAGACTTCTCAATAAATTTGACTTTGATGATATTGTTATTTCAATTAAATCCTCTGATGTTGAAAAGATGGTCAAAGCGTACCGTCTTATGGCAGAAATGTGTAATTATCCCATGCATCTCGGTGTAACCGAAGCAGGTACTTATAAAATGAGCCTTATCAAATCCTGTGCAGGTATCGGTTCACTTCTCCTTGACGGTATTGGTGATACAATCAGAATTTCAATGACAGATGAACCTGTCAAAGAAGTTGAAAGTGCACTTGATTTGCTTTCTGCATTGAATATAAGAAACGACAGACCGCAGATTGTGGCTTGTCCTACATGCGGAAGAACAAGAATTGACCTTATTTCCACTGCAAAAGAAGTTGAAGATGCACTTAAAAACTGTCGTAAGAATATTAAGGTTGCAGTTATGGGATGCGTCGTCAACGGTCCCGGTGAAGCAAAAGACGCTGATATCGGTATTGCAGGCGGTGACGGTTGTGCCGTACTTTTTAAGCACGGTGAAATTATAAGAAAAATAAGCGAAGAAAACATAGTAAAAGAATTACTTAGTGAAATAGATAAACTTTAAAGGATAGTCTGAGATGGAGTCTAAAAATTTTCTGTCTGTATTCGGTGATTACATCGACAACGATGTGCTCAAAGGTCAGCTTAAAGATGTTAAAATCGAAAGCATGACCTTGTTCAGGGAAAAAAGAAATCTTGCAGTTGTTCTTTTTTCTGAGAAAATTGTATCACCGGGTGCAATTTTAAAAAGTGAAAAACAAATCAAAAACTGTTTACAACTTAATCATGTTGAATTTCTGCCTAAGTTTCCGTCGGAAGCTTATTCAAACTCTTTCTATCCCTACATAGCGGAAAGAACTAAGCAGTCAGTTGCAGCAGCAAACGGATTTTTGGTTGATGCTGAGCCTCACCTTGAAAACGGAGTTTTCACTCTTCACCTTAAACAGGGTGGAGCAGAAATTCTTGAAAAAGCAGGTGTGGACAGATTTACAGCAAAGCAACTGAAGGATATTTTCGGTATTGAGGCTAAGGTTCAGTTTGTCAGTGAAAAAATTGACAAAGAGGAATTTGAACGAAAGGTTCAGGAAGTTACCTTGCAGAAGCAGGAGGAGAATAATCAGATTCTCCAGCCAAAAAAGAAAACTCCCGTTCAGGATTACGAGGATCTTCCCATCAGCTTTACAAACGCAGCACCTCTTTACGGCAATGTTATCAAGACAAAGCCTACACCCCTCAAGGATGTAAGTCACGAAGATGGTATGGTAACTGTATGGGGTGAAGTTTTCTCCCTTGATGTACGTGAAACACGTGACGGCAGAAACAAAATTATCAGTTTCAATATTACCGACCTTTCAAATTCATATACGGTCAAGCTTTTTGAAGCGAATGAAAACACAAAATCCCTTCTTGCAAAGCTTAAAGACGGACTTACTGTTGCAGTTAAGGGAACAGTTGTTTTTGATAAATGGATGAAGGATTACTGCATTCAGGCAAGAGCAATCACTCAGATTGAGAGAATGTCAAAATCAGACAATGCAGAAGAAAAAAGAGTTGAGCTTCATCTTCATACAAACATGTCCTCAATGGATGGTCTTACTCCTGCCGGTAAGCTTGTTGAACGTGCTATAAAATGGGGACATAAGGCAATTGCAATTACTGACCACGGTATTGTTCAGGCCTTCCCTGATGCTATGAATGCCGTAGGCAAAAGTGATATAAAAATTATTTACGGTATGGAAGGTTATTTTGTTGATGACATGAAGCTTGATGACCGTAAGCTTACAAAAGATGAAATCAAGGCTGAAAGAACATACCACATTATTATCCTTGCAAAAAATACTGTGGGTCTTAAAAACCTCTATCAGCTTATTACAAAATCAAACCTTGAATATTTCCATAAACGTCCACGTATTCCCAAATCAGAATTGATTGCTCACCGTGAGGGACTTATTATCGGTTCTGCCTGTGAAGCGGGTGAACTTTACCGTGCAATTCTTGATGGTGAAGACAGAGACCGTCAGCTTGAAATCGCATCGTTCTATGATTATCTTGAAATTCAACCAAACGGTAACAATATGTTCCTTGTCCGTGACGGAAAGCTTAAGGATGTTTCTGACATTGAAAACATCAACCGTTCAATTATTGCCCTTGCAGACAGCCTGGGCAAGCCTGTTGTTGCAACAGGTGACGTTCATTTCATTGATGAAAGTGACAGCGTTTACCGTGCAATTCTTATGGCGGGACAAGGCTTTAAAGATGCCGACCAACAAGCACCTCTTTATTTCAGAACAACTGAGGAAATGCTCAATGAATTCAGTTATCTCGGTGAAGAAACTGCCTATGAGGTTGTTGTTAAAAACACAAATCTCATTGCAGATATGGTTGAAAAAATCAGACCGATTCCTAACGGAAACTATCCTCCGTACATTGAGGGCGCAGAAGAAGAGCTGAAACGTATCTGTTGGGAAAGAACAAAGAAAATGTTCGGTGACCCTGTTCCCGAATATGTTGCTACAAGACTTGACAAAGAACTTAAATCAATTATCAAAAACGGTTTTGCAGTTCTTTATGTTATTGCTCAAAAGCTTGTTTGGAACTCGGTTGACCACGGATATCTTGTAGGCTCACGAGGTTCAGTTGGTTCGTCCTTTGTTGCAAATGCCGCAGGTATTTCTGAAGTAAACCCGCTTGCACCTCATTATGTATGTCCCGAATGTCAATATAGTGAATTTTTCCTCAAGGGTGAATACGGTTCAGGTTACGACTTACCCAAGAAAGACTGTCCCAACTGCGGACATCAGCTTAACCGTGACGGTCATGATATTCCCTTTGAAACATTCCTTGGATTCAAAGGTGATAAACAGCCTGATATCGACCTTAACTTCTCAGGTGAATATCAGTTCTGGGCACACAGATATACAGAGGAGCTCTTCGGTAAAGACCATTGCTTCAAGGCTGGTACAATCGGTACACTTGCAGATAAAACTGCTTACGGCTTTGTCAAAAAGTATCTTGACGAAAGGGGAAGAGTTGTTTCACGTGCAGAGGAAGACCGTCTGACAAAAGGCTGTACAGGTGTTAAGAGAACAACGGGTCAGCATCCGGGCGGTATGGTTATTATTCCCAATGACTATGAGGCGGAGGATTTTACGCCTATTCAGCATCCTGCTGATAAGGTAGATAAGGATATTCTCACAACTCATTTTGACTTCCACTCACTGCACGATACAATTCTTAAGCTTGATAATCTGGGACACGATGTTCCCACAATTTACAAGCATCTTAAGGATGCAACGGGCATTGATTCAATGGAGGTTGACATCTGTGACCCGAAGATTTATGAGATGATTAATTCTCCCGAACCGTTAGGTGTTACTGCAGAAGACATTGAATGCGAAACAGGAACGCTTTCAATACCTGAAATGGGTACACCATTTGTTCGTCAGATGATTCTTGATGCAGAACCCAAAAACTTTACCGACCTTCTCCAGATTTCAGGACTTTCACACGGTACTGACGTTTGGCTCGGCAATGCACAAGACCTTATCAAAGACGGAACCTGTACAATTTCAGATGTTATCGGAACGCGAGACAGTATCATGGTTTACCTGATGCATAAAGGTCTCGAGCCTGATATGGCGTTCAAAATAATGGAAATTGTCCGTAAGGGTAAGGCAACAAAGCTTCTCACAGAGGATCACATCAACGCTATGAAGGAGCATGATGTTCCTCAATGGTATATCGACAGCTGTATGAAAATCAAATACATGTTCCCCAAAGCACATGCTGCAGCTTATGTAAGTGCAGCACTCAGACTTGGTTGGTACAAAATTTACAAGCCTGTTGAATACTATGCAGTTTATATGACTGTACGAGGTGAAGACGTTGATACAGTTGCAATTATGCAGGGACGTCAGGCAGTCAAAAAGAAAATGGCTGATATTTCAGCAAAGATGAAAGTGAAAGAAGCAACTGCCAAAGAAGAAGGCACGTATACTGCATTGCAGGTTATCAATGAAATGATGGCAAGGGAAGTCCAGCTTCTTCCTGTTGACATTTATAAATCCCATGCTACTGTCTATCAGATTGAGGATGGAAAAATCCGTCTTGCATTCTCTGCACTTAATGGTGTTGGTGAAAATGCTGCAAAACAGTTGCAGGCAGCACGTGAAGACGGAAAGGGTGAGTTTATCTCCGCAGAGGACCTGCAGCTGCGTTCAGGAGTTTCTTCGAGCGTTATTACGGCTCTGCAGGAAGCAGGTGCATTGGCAGGACTTCCCGAATCAAACCAAATAAGTTTATTTTAATTTTTAATAGAGAGGTTGACTAAAATGAAAGATTTCAAAGGTATTTATCCCGCACTCCTCACTCCTTATGATGAGAACGACAAAATCAACGAAAAATCACTTGAAAAGCTTATTGAAATGAACATCGCAAAAGGTGTTAACGGTTTCTATGTAGGCGGCAGTACAGGTGAAGCGTTCCTTCTTTCTCACGATGAAAGAAAACAGGTCTACAAAATGGTTGCTGACATTGTAAAGGGCAGAGTAAACCTCATTGCACACGTAGGCTCTATCGGTACAAAGCTTACACTTGACCTTGCACAGTATGCAGAAAGCGTGGGCTTTGATGCGGTGTCATCTGTTGCACCCTTCTACTATGCTTTCAGCTATGATGAAATCAAAGATTTCTACTTTGATATTGCGAACAATACATCTGTTCCCATGCTCCTTTATTATGTTCCTGTGCTTGTAAATTCAAAGCTCGGCGTTGACGGTTTGTCTGAATTCCTTGAAAGCGACAGATTCATGGGTGTTAAATATACGTCAAACGACTTCTTCGGTCTTGAAAGACTTAAGACCAAATACCCCGATAAAGTTGTTTTCAACGGCTTTGATGAACTTCTCCTTTCAGGTCTTACAATGGGTGCAGACGGTGGTATCGGAAGTACATATAACTGCTTTGCAGAGAAATACGTTGAAATGTACAAATGCTTTAAAGAAGGAAATCTCGCAAGATGTCAGGAACTCCAGAAAGAAGCAAACGATATCATTGATGCTCTTTGTAAGGTTGGTGTGTTTGCAGGAGAAAAAGCAATGCTCGAAATGATGGGTATGGAATTCGGCACACCCAGAAAACCATTCAAAGGTCTTAATGACGAACAGAAAGCATTCCTTAGAAGTAAGGTTGAACATCTCCTTTAATAAGATTTAAACGGTAAAAAAACGGCTCCCTTGTGTAAAGGGAGCTGTCGTTTTGCAAGGCAAAATGACTGAGGGATTGTTCTGATAGTGCAAAATCAGGAAAAAGAAAAACCCCCGTAACTTCTGTTACGGGGAATATTTTCCGATCTTAAATTTAAATTAAGAACAGTGAAGTGCTTCACAAATCACACTGCACGAGTTACCTTACCGGAGCGTAAGCAACGAGAGCATACATAAACTCTTTTAGGAGTACCGTTAACAACAGCCTTAACACGCATGATGTTGGGCTTCCATGTTCTGTTTGATCTTCTGTGTGAGTGGGAAACTTTGATACCGAAAGAAACGCTCTTTCCGCAGTATTCACATTTTGCCATTTGTCGCACCTCCTTCTTTAATATCTGATTACAACGTTTAATATTATATATGTATTTTACAAAAAAAGCAAGTGTTTTTTGTGAATTTTTTAAATTTATCGAAAATATTCACATTTTACCCTGAAAAAACACAATATTTTGTCCATTTAATTGACAAAAACCCCACTCAGTGGTAGATTTATAGAAAAATAAGTTAAAAGAGTGAAGAAAAATGATGTCATATCTGTGGGTGCTCCTTGTTGCAGTTTACGGAATCTGCAAGGGAAGCCGTGAAATTTTCAAAAAAATTGCACTGAAAAAGTGCATATAAAACAGGAGGAATATTATGACTACTTGTCCAAAATGCGGTGCTCAGTTTGCTGACGGAACAAAATTCTGCGAAGCTTGTGGTGCACAGATGGCTGAAGCGGAAGTTGTTGTGAACACAAATGAAAACGTACAGTTCCAGCAGCCCCAGCAGCCCGAACAACCCCAGCAGCCTCAGACTAATGCTGCAAAGATC
>JAFXFI010000095.1 GCA_017520635.1 Clostridia bacterium | reverse complement strand
GAAAATTTCCATAGTACTATTATACCATATTTTTTATTAAATGGGAAATAAATCCTATAAAAGTTTATAAAAAATTCTTAAATCACATAAAGCTTCTGACTTTTTCCGCCCTTTTATATGCCTCTTTCACATAATCTGAAAAAGACATGCCCTCGTATATACGGTGATAATTTCTCTCAGGCTTATTTGTGCTGACGAGTTCAAAGGTAAGACATTCGGGACAGGTTGACCTTTTAAGACGTTCTGTAATATTTTTCCAATCAGCAATGCCGTCAAAAGGAAGAAGATGCAAATCGTCATACCATGTTTTTATGCTTTCATCCTGCATTCCCATATTATCGTTGAGATGTGTTGCAAAAAGTCTGTCACCGTAAAGAGAAAGCATATCTCGGCTCCCGTTATAACATATTTCATGACCTGAATCAAAACAGAAACCTATGTTTTCAAGGTCCTTGCATTTTTCCATAACTGCCTGAAGATATTTCTCACCCTCAGTATTTTCAAATGCAATTTTTATATTATTTTCTTTTGCATATTTTGAAAGTGACCTGAAAAGTGATGCCCCTTTTTCATTGGGAGTACACCTTTCCATACCTATAATGACGTGACAAATAAGTAACGGTACTCCGATTTTTACACAAGCGTCAACACAGGCTTTGAGTTCATCTATAACTTTTTCTGCTTCTTCGTCTGTACCTTCCCATACAATATGCATTTTTCCGAAAGGTGCGTGAACAGACTGATAAATCAGATTTTCTTCTTTTGCAATTTCAGCATATTTCATTAAGTTTTCAATGGTATCCATATCTGTAAAAAAGCCGTCAAATCCTGCTTTCTTTATAAATCTTATCTGTTCTTCTGTCGAGAGAGAAAAACCCATTCCTGTGCCAAGACAAAGTTTATAATCCATATTTCCTCCGATAAAAACAAAGGCAGGTAAAAATACCTGCCGTAAGTTTCATTTTGCGTTCAATCAGTGAGTATGACCTTCGTGAGTAATAACTTCAACTGCTGTTGTAAGATTTTCAGAAAGTGTCTTTCTGCCTTCTGCTGCTTTAACTGCAATAGGAGCACCTGCAGTAGCACCGTCTTTAAGGAAGAAGATTGTGTTGAGGGGAACTCCTTCACCGCTTGTAGCAACGATAATCTGGTCATAAGTTACTTTCTTACCTGAGAAGCTTGCTACCTGGTCTTTTTCGTAAGTAATTTCAACACATGAAGCTTTCTTCATTGCTTTAAAATCCGCTTTTGTATCTGTAACAGTGAGAGTGTCATAAATAACGCTGTCGTTAAGAGTTGCAGTAGCTGTCATAATTTTTGTAGCACCTGATTCATAAGCAACTTTTTTACCGTTAGTCCAAACGTTCATTGTTGCCTTATGTGAAAATCTTGTATCAGCGTTTACCATAGGAGAAGTTGTAGTTTCTGCTACAGTTGTTTCACCTGTTGTTGTTTCTTCCTCATTTCCGTTGCCACCGCAAGCTGCAAAAGAAAGAAGCATAATACCTGCCATAAGAATTGCTATAATTTTTTTCATAATTAACATTCCTCTCTTTTTGATATTTATATTATATCACAACTTTACATAAAGTCAACAATTATACATTAAATCTGAAAAGAACGATGTCCCCGTCTTTCATAACATATTCTTTGCCTTCACTTCTGACTAAGCCTTTGTCCTTACATGCTGCCATTGAACCGTTAGCCATAAGGTCTTCAAAAGAAACAACCTCTGCACGGATAAAGCCTCTTTCAAAGTCGCTGTGGATTTTGCCTGCTGCCTGAGGTGCTTTTGTGCCTTTTTTGATTGTCCATGCTCTTACTTCAGGTTCACCCGCTGTAAGGTAAGAGATAAGACCGAGCAAATCATAGCTTCTCTGAATAAGAAGATCCAGACCGCCTTTTTCAACACCAAGGTCTGAAAGGAACATTTCTTTTTCTTCTTTATCAAGAGATGCAATTTCAGCCTCAAGCTCAGCGCAGATAGGAAGAACCTGAGAACCCTCTGCTGATGCAATTTCAAGAACCTTTGCATAATATTCGTTGTTTTCAATTCCGTTTACGAAGTCATCTTCGCCCATATTGCATGCATAAATAACAGGTTTAAGTGTAAGAAGTGCAACTGATGAGAGAATTTCTTTTTCTTCATCGTCGCATTCAATACTTCTTGCCAGTTTACCATTTTCCATCTCAGCATAAGCGCGTTTGAGAAAATCAACTTCCTTTGCAAGTGATTTGTCGCCCTTCATGGCTTTTGTGCTTCTGTCAATTCTTCTTTCCATCATTTCCATATCTGAGAAAAGAAGCTCAAGGTTGATTGTTTCGATATCTCTTGCAGGATTAACCGAACCGTCAACGTGCATGATATCGTCATTATCAAAGCATCTTACAACGTGAATAACTGCATCAACCTCGCGGATGTGAGAAAGGAATTTATTGCCGAGGCCTTCACCCTTTGATGCACCCTTAACAAGACCTGCAATGTCAACAAATTCAATAACTGCAGGAGTTGTTTTCTGAGGATTGTACATTTCTGTCAGCTTGTCAATTCTTTCATCGGGAACTGCAACAACACCAACGTTAGGTTCAATTGTACAGAAAGCATAGTTTGCAGACTGAGCACCTGCATTTGTAATAGCGTTGAAAAGTGTACTTTTTCCCACATTGGGAAGACCAACTATACCGAGTTTCATTAAACTGTCTCCTTTGTTTTTCTACAATACACCTAATTATATATTAAAGTTAAGAAATTAGCAACGGTTTTTCAAAAAATAACTCCTAAAATATTGTACAGAAACACTTTTTAGTGTATAATATATTAAATATGTATAAAGGTAGGTATAAAACCTTATGAAAAATATACTCGTTACAGGCGGCGCAGGCTTTATCGGCAGTAATTTTATTTTCTATATGTTCAGAAAACATCCTGATTACAGAATTGTCTGCGTTGACTCTCTGACCTACGCCGGAAATCTTCATACTCTTGAAAGTCTTCTCAGCAAAGAAAATTTCCGTTTCGTAAAAGCTGACATCACTGACAGAAAGGCAATTTTTTCTCTCTGTGAAGAAGAAAAATTCGATGCAGTTGTAAACTTTGCTGCGGAAAGTCATGTTGATCGTTCAATTGAAAATCCTGAAGTTTTCCTTAAAACAAACATTCTCGGCACTCAGGTGCTTCTTGATGCTGTGAACAAATATTCAATTCCCCGTTATCATCAGGTTTCAACAGATGAAGTTTACGGTGACCTTCCTCTTGACAGAAAAGACCTTTTCTTTACGGAAGCAACACCTATTCACACTACATCTCCCTACTCTGCATCAAAAGCATCTGCAGATCTGCTTGTTCAGGCATATATCAGAACATTCAAGACTCCTGCAACAATTTCACGTTGCTCAAACAACTATGGTCCATACCAGTTCCCTGAAAAGCTTATTCCCGTTATGTTTGTAAAAGCAAGTAACGATGAAAAACTGCCCGTTTACGGTGAAGGTGCAAATGTCCGTGACTGGCTTTATGTTGATGACCATTGCAAGGCAATTGACATGATTCTTGAAAACGGTAAAATCGGTGAAGTTTACAATATCGGCGGTCACAACGAGAGAACAAACCTTGAAGTTGTAAAAACAATTCTCCAGACTCTCGGCAAAGGGGAAGATCTTATCACTTACGTTACAGACCGTCCCGGTCACGACATGAGATACGCTATTGACCCGCAGAAAATCAAGGATGAGCTTGGTTGGTTCCCTGAAACTGATTTTGATTCAGGTATTGCTCTCACTCTTAAATGGTACAAAGATAACAAAGCCTGGTGGGAAAATATTTTAAGCGGTGAATATAAAGATTTTAACGAAAAGGCAGGTAACTGATAATGGCAATATTCAGACCCTTGAAAGCAATCAGACCTCTGCCTCAGTTCGCAGATAAAGTTGCTGCTCTCCCCTATGACGTTATGAACAGCGAAGAAGCAAGAGAAATGGTGAAAGGCAACCCCTACTCATTTCTTCACGTTGACAAAGCTGAAATTGATTTACCTGAAGGTACTTATCTCTATTCAGATGAAGTTTATAGCAAAGCTAAGGAAAACCTTTACAAATTAGTCTCAGATGGTATCTGCATTGATGATGCAGAGGCAAAATATTACATCTACCGTCAGATTATGAACGGCAGAGCACAGACAGGTATTGTAGGCGCCGCTTCAATTGACGATTACATTGAAGGAAGAATAAAGCGTCACGAATTTACACGTGCGGATAAGGAAGAAGACAGAATCCGTCACATTGATACATGCGACGCCAACACAGGTCCTATCTTCCTCACGTACAGACACAAAAGTGAAATTTCTGCATTCATAAAATCTTACTGCGAAGAAAATTCTCCTCTTTATGACTTTGAAAGCGATAACGTGCAGCAGACAGTATGGGAAATAAGCAATAAGAACCTCATTTCTGACCTTGAAAATATGCTATCAGACGCAGGCGACTACTATATTGCAGACGGACATCACCGTTGTGCATCTGCAGCAAAAGTCGGCATAAAAAGAAGAGAAGAAAATCCCGGTTTTGACGGTACAGAAGAATTCAACTTTTTCCTTGCAGTACTCTTTGCAGATTCTGATCTTGAAATCATGGATTACAACAGAGTTATCAAAGACCTCAACGGTCTTACAGCAGAAGAATTTTTAAATAAAATCAGTGAAAAATTTGATATCGAAAAGCATTTGGGTTGTGAACCTTTCAAACCGACTGAAAAACACACCTTCGGACTTTTCATGGAAGGCATTTGGTACAAACTTACTGCAAAAGAAGGAATTTTTGATAAAAATGACCCTGTTGACAGACTTGACGTTTCAATTCTTCAGAACAATCTTATTTCTCCCATTCTTGGCATTACAGACCCGAGAACTGACAAAAGAATTGACTTTGTAGGCGGAATAAGAGGTCTTAAAGAACTGGAAAGAAGAGTTGCAAGTGACATGAAAATTGCTTTTTCAATGTTCCCCACAACTCTTGATGACCTGATGTCTATTGCAGATGCAGGAAAAGTTATGCCTCCAAAATCAACTTGGTTTGAGCCAAAACTTTTAAGCGGATTATTCATTCATAAACTCAGATAATTTTAAGGTGATAAACTTGAAGAAAGAAAACATAAGGAATTTTTCAATCATTGCACATATTGACCACGGCAAATCAACTCTCGCCGACAGACTACTTGAAATTACAGATTCTGTTTCAAAAAGAGAAATGACAGAGCAGATTCTTGATGATATGGACCTTGAAAAGGAACGTGGCATTACAATCAAAGCTCATGCCGTAAAACTTGATTACAAAGCGCAGGATGGTCAAGAGTATGTCCTCAATCTCATTGACACTCCCGGTCATGTGGACTTTAACTACGAGGTTTCACGTTCACTTGCAGCTTGCGAAGGTGCAATTCTCGTAACTGATGCATCTCAGGGTATTGAGGCACAGACTCTTGCAAACACTTATCTTGCACTTGACCACAACCTTGAACTTGTTCCTGTTATCAACAAAATTGACCTTCCCTCTGCTGACCCTGACAGAGTTTCTGCAGAAATCGAGGATGTTATCGGTCTTGACTGTGAAAATGCTCCCCGTGTCAGTGCAAAAACAGGCGAAAATGTTGAACAGGTTTTAGAGCGAATCGTTGCAGATATTCCTGCACCTGAAGATAATGATGACAAGCCCTTACGTGCACTTATATTTGACTCTGTTTATGACAGCTACCGAGGTGTTATTGTTTACGTCAGAATTGTTGACGGTAAAATCAAAGCCGGTGATACAATGCGTATGATGGCAACCGGTGCTGAATTTACAGTTGTTGATGTAGGTTACATGAGAGCACAGCAGATGGAAAGTGCAAAAGAACTGACTTCCGGTGAGGTTGGTTACATTACCGCTTCTATCAAAACCGTAAGCGATGCACGTGTAGGTGATACAGTAACCCTTGCAACTAACCCTGCCTCAGAACCTCTTCCCGGGTACAGACAGGTACAGCCCATGGTTTACTGCGGTGTATATCCTGCTGACGGTGCTGATTATGAGGCTCTTCGTGATGCACTTGAAAAGCTTCAACTCAATG
>JAFXFI010000094.1 GCA_017520635.1 Clostridia bacterium | reverse complement strand
TGTCCTGTTGTTGTTCCCTATTATGAGAACGATAAAGTTAAGTGCTATGTAAGCTTCATCACAAACAAAGCATATACATATAATAATGGTGTTGCAACTCAGGTTGACGTTCCTGCTGACGATACTATTACATCAATGAGAGAGGCGTTTATTGAATCAGTTGCAACAGCTGATGATGAACTTATGGAAAAATTCTTCGAAGGTGAAGAATTCACAATGGAAGAAATCGTACGCGGCTTAAGCACAGGTGTTGCTGCAGGTGATGTTATTCCTGTATACGGATGTTCAGGTTATAACATGGAGGCAGTTGACCTTGTTCTTGATGCTATGGTTTACGATGTTCCTTCTGCAGAAAAAGCTGCAGGTGAAATTGCAAAAGATGCTGACGGCAATGAAGTTGAACTTAAATGCGACGAAAACGGTGACCTTGCTGCAATCTGCTTCAAGACAGTTGCTGACCCCTATGTTGGTAAGATGTCATACTTCAAGGTTGTAAGCGGTAAAATCACTCCCGATGTTCAGCCTTATAACGCTAACAAAGAACAGCTTGAAAAAATGGGTAAAATCATTTTTGTAAAAGGCTCAAAGCAGGAAGAAACAGCTTGTATCCCTGCAGGTGATATCGGCGTTATTGCGAAACTGGGTGGTTTCAGAACAGGTAACACTCTCTGCAAACAGAAGAAGGTTTATTTCCTTGACGGTCTTAAATTCCCTGAAGCTTGTCTTTCAAGAGCAGTTAAAGTACGTAAGAAGGGCGAAGAAGAAAAAGTTGCTGCAAGCATGACAAAGATCATGCACGAAGATCCCGTTATCAAGTTCTATATAGATAATGAAACAAGAGAACAGATAATCGCTGGTCTCGGCGAACAGCATCTTGATGTTGTCGTTTCAAAGCTTAACAAGATGGGTGTTGAAATCGACCTTGCAATTCCCAGAGTTGCTTACAGAGAAACAATCCGTAAAACTGTTGAGGCACAGGGACGTCATAAGAAACAGTCAGGCGGTCACGGTCAGTTCGGTGATGTGTGGATCAGATTTGAACCCTGCGAAGAAATGGATCTCGTATTTGATAATGAAGTTGTGGGTGGTTCAGTTCCCAAGAACTACTTCCCCGCAGTTGAAAAGGGTCTCAGAGAAAGCGTTGCACGTGGTTTCCTTGCAGGTTATCCCATGGTTGGTGTCAAAGCTGTTCTTTATGATGGTTCTTACCATCCCGTTGATTCATCTGAAATGGCATTCAAAACTGCTGCAAGCCTTGCTTTCAAGAACGCAATGCCCAATGCACAGGCTACAATCCAGGAGCCTATCGGTACACTTAAAGCATACATGCAGGACCGTAAGATGGGCGATATCATGAGTGATATCACAAAGCGCAGAGGCCGTGTTCTCGGCATGGGACCTGCTGAAGAGCCTAAGATGAGCGAAATCATTGCTGATGTTCCTATGAGTGAAATGGGTGACTTTGCTACAATCCTCCGTTCAGTAACTCATGGTAAAGGATATTTCTCAATCGAATTTGCAAGATACGAAGATGCTCCTGCAAATATTGCTCAGAAAGTTATTGAAGAAGCTAAATTAAATTCAGAAGAATAATATAATTTGAAAGATTTGTTGCGAAATAATTCGTTGTTCACAGAACGGTAATTATTTCGCAAC
Source organism: Clostridia bacterium (assembly GCA_017520635.1). GTDB lineage: Bacteria > Bacillota > Clostridia > Oscillospirales > Acutalibacteraceae > SIG575. The sequence goes on along the minus strand of JAFXFI010000094.1, from coordinate 1,969 downwards.
ATTTTTTTAACATCTTGATAATAGAATGTACAATGAAATAATTTTAATTGCTGAGGCTGTATGTTTTTTGCAGTGATTCAGCGGAAAAGGGGTAAAATCATGAACGAATATTTGTCAAATGTTTATGAGAACATGAAAAAAAGAAATCCCGGTGAACCGGAATTCCATCAGGCAGTTAAAGAAGTTCTCGAATCAATCGAGCCTGTTATCGAGGCACATCCCGAATATGTTGAGGCTAACCTCGTTGAAAGAATTGTTGAACCCGAAAGAATTATCAAATTCCGCGTTCCGTGGGTAGATGATAACGGCAAAGTACAGGTAAACCGTGGTTTCAGAGTACAGTTCAACAGTGCAATCGGTCCTTACAAGGGTGGTCTTCGTTTCCATCCTTCTGTTTATGAAGGTATCATCAAGTTCCTCGGCTTTGAACAGATTTTCAAAAACTCACTTACAGGTCTCCCCATCGGTGGCGGTAAAGGTGGTTCTGACTTTGACCCCAGAGGTAAGTCAGACGGCGAAGTTATGAGATTCTGCCAGAGCTTCATGACAGAGCTTTCACGTCACATCGGTTCACACGTTGACGTTCCCGCAGGTGACATCGGTGTTGGTGCAAGAGAAATCGGTTACCTTTTCGGTCAGTATAAGAGAGTTTGCAACAACTTTGAAAACGCTGTACTTACAGGTAAAGGTATTTCTTACGGCGGTAGCCTTATCCGTCCCGAAGCAACAGGTTTCGGTGCAGTTTACTTCTGTGACGAAGTTCTCAAAAAATGGGGCGAAGATATCAAAGGTAAGACCTTTGCTCTTTCAGGCTTCGGTAACGTTGCATGGGGTGCTGCTCTTAAAATCAATCAGCTCGGCGGTAAAGTTCTTACAATCTCAGGCCCTGACGGATATGTTTATGATGAAGACGGCATCACAGAAGAAAAGGCAGCTTACATGCTTGAAATGCGTTCATCAGGCCGTGACAAGGTAGAAGATTATGCAAACAAATTCGGTGCAAAATACTTCCCCGGCGAAAAACCCTGGGGTGTTAAGGCTGATGTTATCATGCCTTGCGCAACTCAGAACGAAGTTCAGCTTGAAGATGCAAAGAAAATTGTTGCTAACGGTGTTAAATATTACATCGAAGTTTCAAACATGCCCACAACAGACGAAGCAGTTAAGTATCTCTGCGAAAACGGCGTAGTAGTTGCTCCTTCAAAAGCAGTTAATGCCGGTGGTGTAGCAGTTTCAGCTCTTGAAATGAGCCAGAACAGCATGAGACTTTCATGGTCAAGAGAAGAAGTTGATGAAAAACTCCATGGCATCATGGTTAACATCTTCAACGCTTGTGCAGATGCAGCAGAAAAATACGGCAATAAAGACAACCTCATCGCAGGTGCAAACATTGCAGGCTTCCTTAAAGTTGCTGAAGCAATGATGGCACAGGGTATTGTATAATAAAATCAAATACAATAATAACAAAACGGCTCCTCGAAAGAGGAGCCGTTTTCTGTAATTAAAAAGTAATAAGTACGGGTCTGCGACGCGCTTATATAATTTTCACTCCATACTTCCTTAACCAATAATCAAGCTGTACAAAATATGCAATCGTTTGTGGTGTTGTCATCAACTGACCGTACCACGGCTGAGATATATTTTCTGTCAGTAGTTTTTCAAGTTCTTTTTTCTTCACAATTTGCAGAAGCGGTGACGAGTCATCGTTTATAATTTCCGTCAATAACTCAGAAACTTTTTTCAGGTAAGCAGGATTATGTGTTTTTGGATATGGACTTTTCTTTCTCCACAGTATTTTGTCAGGAAGATAGCCTTCCATTGCTTTTCTGAGAAGTCCCTTTTCGTAGTGGTTATAGTCCTTATATTCCCACGGCACATTGTAAAGATATTCTGCAATTCTGTAATCGCAGAAGGGTACTCGTACTTCGAGTCCGTTGTACATGCTCATTCTGTCTTTTCTGTCAAGGAG
>JAFXFI010000093.1 GCA_017520635.1 Clostridia bacterium | reverse complement strand
TAAATGCATCAGAAGTTTTAAATTTAAAACTTCTAATGCATTTTTTTCGTTTTATCTTTATAAATTATAATTTATAGTTGAGGTCAATTTAACCGTTGTAGGGCTCGGCGTCCTCGACGAGCCGTTAGTTTTATATAAATTTCGCGGACGGTCGGGCCCGTCCCTACGAAAAGTCGCATAATATCAATGAGTATACCGTAGGGAAGACCCTTGCGGTCTTCCGCAACATTACAGAAAACTAACGGTTGACCGCCAGGGTCAACCCTACGATGTAAAAATAAATATACCGACAAATTATAATTCGTTTTTTTACAACCCCTTTTTCATGAAAATTATAATATGAACTTATTTCTTTATTGACTTTGTTTTTTCTGTGATATATAATAAAAAAGGTATTGAAAACATATTACGGAGGTAATTTTTATGTTAAAAATCGGTCTTGTGGGCGTTGGCGGTATCAGCGGTGCACATATTCCCGTATGGGATCAGATGGAAGATGCAGAGCTTATCTGCCTTTGCGATATCCGTCCCGAAAGAATGGATGATTATAAGGATAAAAAGCATTGTTATACTGACTTTGACGAAATGCTTGCAAATGAAAAAATTGATATTCTTGATATTTGTCTTCCTACATATCTTCATGCAGATTTTGCTGTGAAAGCAATGGAAAAAGGCATCAATGTTATTACTGAAAAGCCTATTTCTCTTAAAGAGGAAGACGTTGAAAGAGTTTATTCCACAGCAGAAAAGAACGGCGTTAAATTCATGGTGGCACAGGTTCTTCGTTTCTGGCCCGAATATCTTGTTCTTAAAGAAATCTATGACACAGAGAAATACGGTAAACTCCTTTCAGGTAGCATGACACGTCTTGGCGGTTTCCCCCGTTGGAGTTGGGATAACTGGATGATGGACGAAAAAAGAAGCGGTCTTACACCTTACGACCTTCACATCCATGATCTTGACTTTATGGTTTACGCTTTCGGTAAACCTACTGTGAGACATCAGTATCGTTCAAAACGTCCTGAACAGGATTTCATCAGCATTGACTACGATTTCGGCGATTTTGCAATTCACTCAGAGGCTTCATGGTATGCTGTGCGTTATCCCTTTACAGCAGAATTCCGTTTCCAGTTTGAAAACGCAATTGTTGCGTGGGAACACGGCAAAATCCTCGTTTATGACAAGGAAGAAAATGTCATTGACCTTACAGAAGAAGCACAGGGTGATACAGGTAAAATCAATCTGCCCAAGAGCAATGCTTACGCAAACGAAATTCTCTATTTTGCAGACTGTGTGAAAAACAACAAGCCTGTTGAAAAGGTTAAGCCTGATGAACTCAGCAAGGTAATTCAGATTCTTAACAGCCTTTAATTTGGAATTTTATAACCGTCAGATTTTATGTCTGACGGTTATTTTTTTCAGATGAACAATATTTCTGTCACAATCATTCCTATTACCGCAGGTGTTCCACCGATTACGGATGCGACAATTGTGTAGCCGTTAAGTGACAGATGAAGTCCCGTAACAAGTCCCAGCGCGTTAACGGCAAAAATTGCGGCAATTCCCTGAAGTGTACTGAGTATAAAGCATGAAAAGAAACGCTTCGTTTTAAAAGCTGAAAAAACAATAATAAGACAAGCAAGTGCGAGCGATGCAATAACACCGAATTTAAGAAGTCCTGACATTTTTACCACCTCGGGAAAATATATGAATGATTGTCAGAAAAAATGCAAAGCCGTCAGAAAATTAAATTCTGACGGCATACTGTGTGTCTGTTATTTTTATTCTGTTCTTTCGCTACCCCAGAAGAAGAGAGCTACTGTGCCGGGTCCTGTGTGTGAACCGATTGTTGTGCCTACACTGTAGATTTCAACCTTGCCGTTAAGCTTCGGGAAACGTGACTCAACAAGGTCTGCAACTGCTTTCGCATCTTCATAACAAGCAGCGTTTGAAATGTAGCATTTTCCGTTGTAATCAAGACCGTTTTCAGCAAACTGTTCCATTTTGTTTACGATTTCAACAATAACGCGTTTCTTTTCTCTTACCTTGAAACGAGGAACAAGATGTCCCAATTTGTCCATATCAAGGAGAGGACATATTTTGAGAATAGTACCGAACCAGCCTGAAACCTTTGAAACACGACCGCCTTTGATGAAGAAGGTAAGGTCAGTTGAGAAGAACCAGTGATGAAGCTTCAATCTGTTTTCCTCGGCCCAGTCTTTAACCTCGTCAATTGACATTCCGCTGTCACGGAGGTCTGCAAGCTTATCCATAATAAGACCATAACCTGATGATGCGCCGAGAGAGTCTACAATGTAGATTTTTCTGTCAGGATATTTTGACTCAAGCTCTTCTTTGGCAATTCTTGCTGAGTTGATTGTGCCTGAAAGACCGCTTGAAAGTGTGACATGGAGAATGTCTTTGCCTGCTTCAAGGAAAGGTGTGAAATATTCAATATATTCATCCACATTTACCTGTGAAGTTGCAGTTTCTGCACCGTCAGTCATTGCTTTATAGAAGTCAGCAAAAGGTATTGTTTTGCCTAAATCATCAGGATACTGTTTTCCGTCAAGTGAAAAATGGAAACAGATGTAATTGATGTCTCTTGCTTTGAAATGTTCATCTGTCAGGTCTGCAGTTGAGCAGCAGCTCAGAATAAAATCAGCCATGGTTTTTTGCCTCCGTAATATGGATTATAAAAGTTATTTTCTTGACATAAATACCTACACTTGATATAATATTATAGAATATCAATATAAAAAGGTACAAATACATTTTTTGAAATATGTATAAATAATTATACAAAAAATAAGGAATGGTAAAACAATGAACGAAGATAAGCGTATTCAAAAAACGAAAAGAAATCTGAAGAATGTACTTATTGAACTTCTTGAGGAAAAGCTCTTTGAACAGATTACTGTTAAGGAAATCTGTGAAAGGTCATCGACCAGCAGAATTACTTTTTACACACACTATGCTGATAAATATGAACTGCTTGATTCTATTTTTCAGGAATATCTTGCATCTGCAAGGAATGAATATTCAGAACTCAATAAACTCAATAATCCCGAAAAAGACCCCATACAGAATTTCTGCAATCTTCTGGAAAGTATTCTTGATTTGTGTCTTTCAACAATTCCTTTTCTCAACAAAACTTTTCCTGCTGACGGCTCGTACATCAACACATCATTTTATCATTATCTCTACAAATATGTTGAACACCGTGTTGAAAGGGAAAGCACATACCTCGAATACAAATATTCTGTCAGCAGAGTTGCATCTTTCCTGACTTACGGCTTCTGGGGATTTGTTACAAAGTGTAAGGAAGAGTCCGTTCCTCTTGATGAAGTAAAGAAAGAAGCCAAAGAACTTCTTGTTTCACTTCTCGAAAACAGTGTTGTTGCCAAATAAAATTTGCTGAATATATTGTAAAAACTGAAAATATATGGTATATTATTTGATACGTTAATTAAATTATTCAGGAGGATAAAGATGAAAAAGAAATCCAACAAACTCACCATCGGTGAAATTGCTGCTTACTCTCTCGGTTCGTTGGGCAGAGAATTCAGCAATAACTGTATCAACGCATTTTTCCTGGTTTATCTCTGCATTTATCAGGGACTCAATCCCATTGTTCTTACAGTGGCATTCGTACTTGCAAAATTATGGGACGCAGTTAATGACCCCATGCTTGCAACAATTGTTAACAACACAAAGAAAAGCCGTTTCGGACGTTACCGTCCCTGGATTCTCGTCGGTGCAGCTATAAATGCACTTGTTATTGTTGCAATGTTTTCACCTGTTTCATTTGAAAACATTACACTCAAATATGTTTACTACCTTGTGGCTTATGTTCTCTGGGGTATGTCATTCACAGTTCTTGACGTTCCTTTCTGGACGATGCTTCCCACAATGGCAGACTCAACAGACGAAAGAAACCAGGCAAGTTCAATGGCAAAGCTTATCGGCGGTTTCGGCGGTTTCCTTGTAGGTATGCTGGGTACATCATTCATTCTTCCCATGTTCGCAAACCAGGGTATGATGAAAGCATATCAGTATCTTGGCATGGCAACAGGTCTTGTTATGATTGTGTTCCTTCTTATCACAGTACTCTTTGTACGTGAAAAGATTGACCTTCCTCACGAAAATGTCGGTATCAGATACATCATTTCAACATTCAAGGAGAATGATCAGCTTCGCTCTTATGCATATTCACTGCTCTTCTTCCTTATCGGTACAACAATTGCTCTTTCTCAGATTCTCTATCTTTATACATATTGCTATGAAGATGGTGCGGACTATCTTCCCAAGGCTTACAGCTATACAATGTTCTGGGTTATCGCTTGTACAGGACAGGGTATTGCAATGATGTTCTACAGCTGGATTGTTAAGAAGCTTCCCCGTGAAAAAATCTATGGCATGAGTTTCCTTGCATGTATTGTCAGCTACATTCTTCTCTTTGCAATTTTCTTTGTAATCAAGCCCGGTGCTTATGTTCTTAACACAGTTCTTGTTGCACTTTCAGGTGCATTCCTTATGACTGCATCAGGTCTTAATCAGATCGGTTCAACAGTTATGATTGCTGACGTTGTTGACTACGGTGAGTGGAAAACAGGCAAACGCGGTGACAGCGTTATGTTCAGCGTTCAGACACTTATCACTAAGTTTGCAGGTGCTATTGCAGCACTTATCCTTGGTATCGGTATTGCAGTTTCGGGTCTTCCCACAATCACTGACGTTAACGTTAAAGACCTTGAAACAGGAAGCTATGCTTCAGTTCAGCTCTTTACAGATGAAGACGGTAACTACCTTGTTAAGGAAGATAAGCTTTACGAAAACCTTAAGGCTATGGATGAAATCGACGAAGATAAAATCGTAAAGGTTGCAGCAGATGAAGAACTTATCAAGTCAGAAGGACTTACAATTCTCCGTGCATTCATGTTCCTTACACCTATTCCTCTTACAATAATCGGTTACTTTATCTATAAGAAAAAGTACTGGCTCTACGGTGAGAAATACGATAAAGTCAAGAAAGAAATTGACGAACGTCGTAAGGGCGAAAAGGCAAACGTATAATAAAAGGGCGGAGAAACTCCGCCTTTTTTTACTATGGGGGAAAGATTATGGCAAAACTTAATTCTCATTTTATTGTAGACGGAAACGGTAAAGCCTTTGACGAAAATATTTTAACTTTTGGAGACGTGCGTATAAGCATTATTCTTGACGGAGTGCTCCGAATTGAAAAAGGCGTTTTCACAGATGAAATCACACAGAGCTTCCTGAACAGAAACTGCGGTAAAGTTAATTTTACTTCAGAGAAGAAAGGCAACAAGGTTGTTATAAAAACTGACAGAGCAGAATTCTGTGTTAATATTTCAAATGGTAAACCTGTTTATGCTAAGTGCGGAAACCTTATTTCAAAATGTAATAACAAGAAAAATTTAAAAGGTACTGCAAGAACTCTTGATCAGGCAAAAGGTGAAGTGAGACTTCTTGACGGTGTTGTTTCATTTGACGGTGCTGCGGTGGTTGATGATACAAAATCTCTTATCATCAGTCAGGACGGTGAAATTCTGCCGAGAAAAGGAAAATCAACAGACGTTTATGTTTTCTGCTACGGTCATGATTATATTGAGGCAGTCAAAGCCCTTTTCACTCTTTGCGGCGAAGCACCTCTAATTCCTAAATATGTTCTGGGTAACTGGTGGAGCAGATATCATGCTTATTCCGAAGAAAGCTATATTGACTTAATGCTTGAATTTAAAAAGAGAAACATTCCTCTTACTGTTGCAACAATAGATATGGACTGGCATTGGGTAAATATCGGAAAACAGTTCCCTGACTTCAAGGCAAAATGGGGAGATTATTATATCATCATGGACGGTTGGACAGGTTATAGCTGGAATACCGAGCTTTTCCCTGATTACAAAAGATTTCTCAACACACTTCATTCTATGGGACTCAGAACAACGGTAAACCTTCACCCTGCAAGCGGTGTGAGAAGCTTTGAAGACATGTATGAGGACATGGCAAAGGAAATGGACGTTGACCCGAAAGAGGGCAAGAGAATTGACTTTGACATTACTGACCCCAAATTTGTGAATGCATATTTCAAGGTTCTTCACAACCCTTATGAGGAAAACGGAGTTGACTTCTGGTGGATAGATTGGCAGCAGGGCAAAAAAACAAAAACTCCCGGTCTTGACCCGTTGTGGGCACTCAATCATTTCCATTATCTTGACAAACAGAGAAACGGAGAAAGACCTATGATACTTTCTCGTTATGCAGGTATCGGCTCTCACAGATATCCTCTCGGATTTTCAGGTGACAGTCACATGAGCTGGTCTGCACTTGATTTTCAGCCTTATTTTACTTCAACTGCATCAAACTGCGGTTATACTTGGTGGAGTCACGATATCGGCGGTCATTGCAGAGGCTCACACGATTTTGAAATGTACACACGTTGGGTACAGCTTGGTGTGTTTTCTCCCATACTCAGGCTTCATTCCACAAACAATGATTTAAGCGGTAAAGAACCGTGGAATTACTGTAAGCAGGCAGAAAACATTGTGTCAGAATTTATGAGACTGAGACACGCTCTCATTCCCTATATCTATTCAATGAACAGACGCACCAATAAAGACGGCAGAGCACTTTGTGAGCCTCTTTATTATATTACACCTGAAAGAAAAGAAGCTTATGACTGTAAAAACGGTTTTATGTTTGGTTCAGAGCTTCTTGTTTGTCCCGTAACCTCAAAGAGAGATAAAGATACATCTGTTGCCACAACTTCCGTTTATCTCCCCGAGGGCAGATGGACTAACATTTTTAACGGAAAAATTTACGATGGCGGTAAAGTAGTCCGTGTTTCAAGTGAACTTGAGGAGATGCCTGTTTTTGCAAAAGAGGGTGCAGTAATACCAATGTCACTTGACGAAGGTAACTCAATTGCAAATCCTGAAAAACTTAAATTGAAGATTTACAGAGGCAAAAATACGTTCACTCTTTATGAAGATGACGGCGAAACTTTCTCCTACAAAAACGGAGAATACAGCGAAACCGAAATTAAAGTTTCTGAAGAAAAAGGAAACCTTTCTGTTAAAATTTCAGGAGCAAAAAAATATCCTTTCATGCCCCAAAAGAGAGAATATGCTTTAGAAATGTGTGACATTGAAAATGCAGAGAAAATTTCTGTAAAATGTAACGGAAATGTTGCAGAATATTCAGTTTCAGAGAAAGGTGAAATTATTATTTCAGCAGAAATCGAAAGTGAAATTGAAGTTCTTCTTGAAAATGTCACAGTAAGAAAAAACATTCCTTACGAAAAAAGTTTTGTTAATGCACTGAGTAAATTTGATGCAAAGAACGGCAGAAAATCAAAAATATATTTGCCTATGAAGATTATCAAGGATAAGAAAAAACTCATTAAGCACGTGGAAAAATTATCTCACGATTCACTCAGAAATCAGTTGCTTGAAATTCTTGAGGACATGCAGTAAAAAATACTTATACGGAGCGATAAAATGAAAGACTACAATAGAGATAATATAAAATTGGCAAAAGCTCTTCGTGAAAATATGACTCCGTGGGAAAGAAAATTATGGTATGATTTTTTTAGAATTATCCTGTTAGATTTCAAAGACAAAAAGCTATCGGTGATTTTATAGTGGATTTTTACTGTGCCAAAGCAAGGCTTGTCATTGAACTTGACGGTGGCGGGCACTATGAACAACAGCAGATTATAAAAGACAGGAACAGAACAAAAGAATTAGAAAAAATGAATCTTACTGTTATTCGTTTCTGTAATTCCGATATTGATAAAAAATTCTATGAAGTGTGTGAAAATATTGATAAAGCAGTAAAAAGCAGAGTTGATTTTTAATCAGATTTTCTTATATCTTAAAACTTGTTTTGGGTTGGCTCCATCTGACGAGGGAGCTGTCACGGAGTGACTGAGGGAGAGATAATAAATGAAATATCGGCATCACTGTTTATAAAATTTACACTCAGGAAACTGCGGTCTTTTCTCTCCTTCCGTCTTTTGCGTTGCAAAAGCCACCTTCCTCGTCAGAGGAAGGCAACGGTTGCAACAATTCTCGAAAAAACTAACGGAGATGTTTTTTGAACATCTCCGTTAAACTTTTTTATCAGGTTTTTAAATCTTCAGGGATTTCTTTGCCTTTTAATCTTTTTGCTACAAATTCTTTGTAAACACAGTAGAGTACTGTACATACGGGAACGCTGAAAAGCATACCTGCAATACCTGCGGCACTGCCACCGATTGTTACAGAAACAAGAACAAGTATTCCCGGAAGCCCTACACTTTTTCCTACAACCTTAGGATAAATAAGGTTGCCCTCAATCTGCTGAAGAACGACTATGAAAATTACAAACCACAGTGCTTTCATAGGGTCTACAAGAAGTATGAGGAATGCACCGATTACCGTGCCGAAAAGTGCACCGAAAACAGGGATAAGTGCGGTGAAACCTATAAGCACGGAAATTATTGTTGCATAAGGCATCTGTAAAATAAGCATTCCTATCAGACAGAGAACACCGATTATAACTGCCTCGAGAAGCTGACCTGTCACAAATTTTGTAAAAGTGTCTGATGTGAGCTTTGAAAATCCGATAATCCTTTCTGCTTTTTTCTTAGGACGTATTGCATAGAGAAGTTTTCTTAAATGTTTTCCTATTTTTTCTTTCTGTGCAAGTACGTAAAGTGAGAAGAAAACTGCAATCACAAAGTTTACTATAACCGTTACGATTGAAGTTGTGATATCAACTGTTTTGTTGATAAATGAATCAGCATAATTGTTGAGGAAGTTGTTGAGAAGCTCACCTGCTTTACTCCAGTCCAATTCAAGGCTTGGTAAAACAATGTTGTAATTTTCAAGGGTTTTCATCAGCTTGTCAAGAAGACCCTCAAGGTTTTTGATGTACTGCGGAAGCTGATTTGCAAAAGAAGCAACCGTTTCCACAAGCTGAGGGATAATCATAAAAAGTATCAGGAAAACCACACCGAAAACAATAAGTGTGCTGAAGGTAAGACACACGGGTCTTTTAGCTTTTGAAAAAAGCTTTGTTCTCTTTTTTTCAGGAACTTTTTCCCACAGTTTTTCAAGAGGCTTTAAAACTGTGTTGATAATAAAGGCAATACACGCACCGAGTAGAAAAGGAGAAAGAAGAGAAAGGATGTTTCCGATTACTCCCGTGAATGAAGAAGTGTGGTTAAGCACCCAGCTTAGCAGAAGTGTGAATGTGACAATTGTCAGCACAAACTTCATTGTTCTTCTGTTCAGAGGGATTTTTTCTTCTTCCGTGTTTTTGTTTTCATTGAAATCTTCTTTTTTCATATTTTTTCAAGTGTTTCAATAACAGGCAGAAAAGCATCTGTATCTGCAAGTTCAACGGCACCCTTGTCAACAAGTGACGCTGTAGCAGGATTGATGGGAAGCTTTGCAAGTACAGGAACATTGAGCTGTTTTGCAATTTCATCTGCTTTGCTTTCACCGAAGATGTTGATTTTCTTTTTGCAATCGGGACATTCAAGGTAACTCATATTTTCAACAACACCGATAATGGGAATGTTCATCATCTTTGCCATGTTATAAGCTTTCTTGACAATCATTGTAACAAGGTCCTGAGGAGTTGTTACGATAATGATTCCGTCAACGGGAAGTGACTGGAAAACAGTAAGTGAAACGTCACCTGTTCCGGGAGGCATGTCAACGAACATGTAGTCAACGTCACCCCAGATAACCTCCTGCCAGAACTGCTGAACCATACCTGAAATAACAGGACCTCTCCAGATAACGGGTTTTTCTTCATCATCAAGAAGAAGGTTAACACTCATTACTTTGATACCAAGCTTGCTTTCTCTGGGGAAAAGACCTGAATCATTTCCTTCAGCCATACCTTTAATGCCGAATGCTTTGGGTATTGAAGGACCTGTAACGTCAGCATCAAGAACTGCTGTATTGTAACCTTTTGTTTTTGCGGCAACTGCACAGAGTGATGTTACAAGGCTTTTACCTACACCGCCTTTACCGCTGACAACACCGATAACTTTTTTTACATTGCTCATAGGGTTTGCAGGAATATGCAAATCTTTCTTCTCACAATTTGAAGAACATGTTGAACAATTTCCTGAACAAGAACTACTCATTGTTTGTAAGACTCCTTTTGTTAAAAATTTACCTATATATTATATACCGATTGAATTTATTTTGCAATGTTGATATTGTATTTTTTGATGTCATGATGTAAAATATTATCTGTAGGAAGTGATAAAAATGTACGAAACAGTAAAAAATCAGGCAAGACAGGCAGTTGAAGAGCTGCTTGAAATTGCAAAACTTGAAAAAGGCGATATTTTTGTTGTAGGTTGTTCATCAAGTGAAATTGCAGGTGGAGTTATCGGTCATGATTCTTCTCTTTCTATGGCAGAAGCAGCTTTTGAGGGGATTTATCCCGTTCTCAAAGAAAAGGGGATTTACCTTGCTTGTCAGTGCTGTGAACATCTAAACCGTGCAATTATTATTGAGAAAGAAGCAGCAGAGAAATACGGATATGAAATTGTGTGCGTTGTTCCTCAGCCTAAAGCAGGTGGCTCGTTCGCAACAACGGCTTATAAAAATTTTGAAGACCCTGTTGCACTTGAAAATGTAAAAGCAGATGCAGGGCTTGATATAGGTCTTACCCTTATCGGTATGCACCTTAAAAATGTTGCAGTGCCTGTGCGTCTTTCTCTTTCAAAAATAGGCGAAGCACCTATTGTTGCTGCCAGAACAAGACCGAAGTTTATCGGCGGTGAAAGAGCGAAATACGAATAAGACAAAACTGATTCTTGGAAATTTATATAATAAATCAGGTGATAAAATGGCTTTACCTGAACGCAGGAAAATACGCCTCATAAACTACGATTATTCGTCAGTTGGTGCGTACTTTATTACACTCTGCACCAAAAACAAGGAACAGAATCTTTCACGCATCATCGTAGGGGACGGGTTGCCCGTCCCGAAAAATACAGTTTACGGTGATGTGGTTGAAACGTACATTAATGAAATAAAAAATAAATATCCCACAGTTTCTGTTGATAAATATGTAATCATGCCAAATCACATACACATGATTATTGCGATTTCCCAAAGCGGGACGGGAGACCCGTCCCCTACGATAAGCACGATAATGGGATGGTTTAAATATCAGACTACAAAAGAAATTAATAATAAAAGGTCCTCTCTCTCTGAAACTTTCTGGCAAAGGTCGTACTTTGATCATATCATAAGAGGTAATCAGGACTATGAAGAACAATGGCGTTACATTGATGAAAACCCTGCAAGATGGGTGTATAAATCATAACAGCTGATATTAAAATTAGTCATATATACCTTGTCAAAACAATGTTATTATGATATAATATTACAGTTAATTTTTTAAAAGGATGGTTTTTTATGTCAGGACATTCAAAATGGAGTACAATCAAACGTAAAAAAGAAAAAACTGACGGCGCAAGAGCTAAGATTTTCACAAAAATCGGTCGTGAAATCGGTGTTGCTGTTAAAAACGGCGGCCCCGATCCCTCAGTAAACACAAAGCTCAAGGATGTTATCGCAAAAGCTAAGGCAAACAACGTTCCCAACGATAACATCGAAAGAATTATCAAAAAGGCTGCAGGTGAAGCAGGCGGAGATAACTTTGAAGAAATCGTATACGAAGGCTACGGTCCCTCAGGTATTGCAGTTATCGTAGAAACTCTTACAGACAACCGTAACCGTACAGCAGGTGACATCCGTCATTACTTTGACAAATACGGCGGAAACATGGGTCAGTCAGGTTGCGTTTCTTTCATGTTCAGCCGTCAGGGTGTTATCATCATCGAAGCAGAAGGCGTTGATGAAGAAAAGCTTATGGAAGATGCTCTTGAAGCAGGTGCAGTTGACTTTATTGCAGACGGAGATATTTTCGATATCCGCACAGAGCCTAACGATATGGGTGCAGTACGTGATGACCTTGAAGCAAAAGGCTACAGTTATGTTTCAGCAGAGGTTGAATATGTTCCCTCAACATACACAAAGCTTACAAACGAAGATGATATCAAGAACATGACAAAAATGCTTGACATGTTTGATGATAACGACGACGTTCAGAACGTTTACCACAACTGGGAAACTGACGACGAATAATCAGGAGTAAAATTATGTTGTTTCTGCGTTACTTGATGGCGGTGATTATGTTGATTCCCAATATTATCGGTTGTGTTTTTAATGACTATGCTTTCCCGGCAGTCAGCCGTGAGGGTGCATACCTTTTCTGCTATTTTGTTGGTAATGAAACAGAACAGCAGAGGATACATCTGGCTGTCAGTACAGACGGATATAATTTCGATGCACTCAATAAAAATGAGCCTGTGATTATTCAGGAAAAGGGCAAAAAATGTGTCCGTGACCCTTATATTTTCAAAGGTCAGGACGGTTGTTACTACATTATCGGTACAGACATGAACGCTCTTGAGGGCTGGACTTCAAACCATGCACTTGTTACATGGAAGTCAGAAGACCTTATAAACTGGACAGATGAAACAATCATTGACATAAGAGATTTAGGCGGAGAATTTGCAAACACTACAAGAGCATGGGCACCTCAGGCTATCTGGGATAAAGACAAGGAAATGTACATGGTTTACTGGGCTCATTCAACAGTAGAAAATGATATTGCCGGTCACTACTATGCTTACACAAAGGATTTCAAAGCCTTTGAAACTACGCCTCAGCCACTTTACGGCAGAGAGGGAATACAGTGTATTGATGCTGATATCATCTACAATGAAAAAGATGGTTACTACTATCTTTATTTCAAGCATGATGAAGACCAGACAATTGCCTATGTGAAATCAAAGAATCTTACAGGTCCTTATGATACTGAACCTGTTGTATGCTCTCTCTCAAAGCATGGTGTCGAAGGTAGTACAATGTTCAACATTACGGGAACTGATGCGTGGGTGATGCTGATGGATGAATATGGCACAGGTCATTTCTTTGCTCAGATGACAAGGGATTTTAAGAACTTCAAAGCAGTAAATCCCAGAAGCTATAAAATGGACCATTTAAGTCCTCGTCACGGCTCAATTGTTGCTATTTCTATGGAAGAATATGACAGATTAGTTGAGCATTACGGAACAGATAAATAATTATATTGAATTTTTAAGGAGGGTATTTGTGCCCTCCTTAAAATTTTTAGTACAGACAGAAATATATAGTTTTTTTGCATGATTTACAAGAATAGAAAAAAATAAAAATTTTTTTGAAAAAAGTGTTGACAAATAAATATTACTCTGCTATAATATCTTTCGTTGAGCGAGAGTGGCGGAATCGGCAGACGCGCACGTTTGAGGGGCGTGTGGTAATCCCGTACGGGTTCAAGTCCCGTCTCTCGCACCAGATAACCACTGAAGCTTAGGTTTCGGTGGTTATTTTTTTATGTACCTTTTATGAAAGGATATCATTATGAGAGATAAAGCTTCTTTGGTTTTCACAGGTGACATCGGTTTTGACAGATATATGTATGGAAAATGGGAAGATGAAAATCTTCTGTCAGATGATGTTCTCAAATTTCTCCACAGCGGTGACCATGTTATCGCTAACGTTGAAGGTCCTGTTGCACCTGTTGAAACAAATACAACAAAAGACGGTGTGGGACAGCTTCTTCATACAATTGAGCCTGATGCCGTAAAGGTGCTTAACAAAATGAAAGCCGATATATGGAACCTCTGCAATAACCACATTATGG